>SECL01000006.1 GCA_004173455.1 Moraxellaceae bacterium
TAAAATTCTTGCAGAGCGCTACCGCAATCGACGTAAACGCATGGGATTACGCTTTAATTTGATTGCTGCTATTTATAATATCGAGCTGGTCAAAAAATGATTTATGCAAGAGATCTACTGTATTTTTCTTTTAAAATTTTCCAATCTACTCGTTTCAATAGTCCAATTTATTACAAGATATGCAACTCTTATAGAGATTATTCATGCTTTAAACCACAATGGGAATGGACATTATTAATTGCTTGTATCATCATTTTTACTGGTATATTTATAATGATGAATCTCATAAAAAGAACTTTTAGAAATAAACTTGGGGAATTTTAAGTAATCACCAAATAACAATTCTCAAACTTCACACCTTGATGACTCCCCTCAACTAGATGCACAAAATGACCGTCCACCTGATCAATCAAAATACAATCATCAATGTCTAACACAGCATCTACATGCGCCTGCTGCCATAGTTTTAAAAAATGTTTACGTGCCCTGCCGCGTGCCTGCATTTTGCTTTGCGCCACGATCAGCACATAGCGGTGCGCCTCGCCAAACTCATCCGGTAAATAACCACCCAGATTAATAAAATATAAGCGTAAGGCATCCGGCTGCGGGGCAACCGGACTTAACTGTACCTGATACTGCTCAATGCCATCAATCGCCATCCAGGCGTCAATGTGCAATCCCTTGGCAAGCCCAAACCACTGCTGCCTAAGTTGTGGATAGACCTCCTGCAATGATGCGCCAACAGCAAACACCACATCATGTACCTCAATGCGGGCTTTTGGGTGTTTACCACCAAGCATCATTGCATACAGCATGGATTTGGCTCTGTTATTTTTCCGGATTTAACTTTCAGAATTAAACGATTTCCATGCCATCTATTTTGGCAACTGTCATTAGATCCTTGTCGCCACGGCCAGACAAGCAAACAATAATACTTTGCTCAGGGCTCATGGTCGGCGCCAGCTTGGTCACATAGGCCAGCGCATGCGAGCTTTCCAGCGCCGGAATAATGCCCTCAATCCGGGTCAGGTCACGGAAGCCACGCAAGGCTTCGTCATCACTAATTGGCTCATATTGCACGCGCTTCATGTCTTTGAGGAAGCTATGTTCAGGGCCTACACCCGGATAATCAAGGCCGGCAGAAATACTATGCGTTTCAATAATCTGGCCTTCATCATCACTCATTAGATAAGTGCGGTTACCGTGCAATACACCCACGCGCCCGGCATTTAGTGGTGCAGAATGCTTGCCACTTTCCACCCCAAAACCGGAGGCTTCAATGCCATACATTTTAACGTCTGCATCATTTAAAAATGGATAAAACAGTCCCATGGCATTACTGCCGCCGCCCACGCAGGCCACTAGCGCATCCGGTAATTTGTCGGTGCGTTCCAGAATCTGCTGGCGGGCTTCACGGCCAATAATCGACTGGAAGTCACGTACCAGTTGCGGATATGGATGCGGGCCTGCCACGGTGCCAATCACATAATAGGTATTATCAACATTGGTCACCCAGTCACGCATGGCTTCATTCATAGCGTCTTTTAGGGTTTTGGAACCACTGGTTACCGGCACCACGGTAGCGCCCAGCAAACGCATGCGATACACATTCATGGCCTGACGTTTTACATCTTCAGCACCCATGTACACCACACATTCCATGCCCAAGCGTGCTGCAATGGTAGCAGTTGCTACACCATGCTGGCCTGCACCAGTTTCAGCAATAATACGGCGTTTACCCGACAGCTTGGCCAGCAAGGCCTGACCAATGGTGTTGTTGACCTTGTGCGCGCCTGTGTGGTTTAAGTCTTCACGCTTTAGATAAATTTGTGCGCCGCCCAGCTCACGGCTCCAGCGTTCTGCGTGATACAAAGGACTCGGACGACCGACATAATGCGCCATGTCATGGTCAAATTCGCGCAGGAATTCAGGATCATCTTTCATGCGATTGTACAGTTGTTCCAGATCCTGCAACGCCGCCATTAGCGTTTCGGACACAAACCGTCCGCCAAACTTACCAAAATGGCCATTCTGATCCGGATAGTTAAAGTAATTAATAGGTGTATTTTCTTCGATTAAATCGTTAGCCACGTTGGACTCCTTGCATAAATTGTCGGATCAACTGATGATCTTTAATACCTTTTTCTGCTTCTACGCCCCCACTCACATCCACTGCATAGGGATGGGTTTGGGCAATCGCATCTGCCACATTATCTGGGGTTAGTCCCCCTGCCAGAATCAGTGGCACGGTTTGCCCATGTTGCGGCCAGCTATTCCAGTCAAAAGTCTGACCGGTGCCTCCCTTAAGCTGTGGATGCCAAGTGTCCAGCAGGATTCCACTGGCTCCGGCGGCACTATATTGTTCAATTAATTCAATCATATTGCTATCAGGCTTAACCGCCAATGCCTTAATCCAGCGGCGACCAGTGGCCTGTGCAATGGCTGCACACTGGGCAGGATTTTCATCACCATGTAATTGCAAAATATCCAGTGGTACCTGTGCCAACACCTGCTGAATCTCTGACACAGTGGCATTAACAAACAAACCGGCCACCTGCACAAAAGGCGTTGCCGCAGCAATCAGTAGCTTGGCTTTTTCAACACTCACGGCTCGCGGACTGGGCGCATAAAAAACCAGTCCAATCGCATCTGCCCCCGAAGCAACCGCGCACTGTACATCTTCAACACGGGTTAGACCGCAAATTTTTGCGCGCACTTGCAGCATATCAGTCATGCATCACCCGCCAAAAATAAAAATACAAGCCAATAAAATCATCATTCTTGCAGCAGGCTATTGTAAAGCAAATTGCACTAAAAGTATGAACCGGCCAAAATCAAACACGCCAAAAATCACAATAAATAAAAAACGACTGCCCCTGCATCACACAAGCACTGCACGCTACAGGTTAGGCAGTTATTTTCCAAAATCAATGTCCAAAGCCGCTTTCTACAACCACTTTATGACTCAGCGTCATTGCGCGTTGGTCAGTGTGGCATCCATGGTAATCTCAGCATTAAGCAACTTGGATACCGGACAGTTTTCTTTGGCATTCTGGGCAATGCGCTCAAACGTCGCCTGATCCAGCCCGGATGCAACTACCTGCGTGTCCAGATGAATTTTGGTAATCGCAAAACCCTCGCCCTGTTTTTCCAGCGATACCGCAGCCGTGGTATCAATTGAATCCGGAGTAAACCCTTCATTGCCCAGCATCATGGAAAACGCCATGGAGAAACAGGCCGCATGTGCTGCACCAATAATTTCTTCAGGATTAGTGCCTTTTCCACCTTCAAAACGCGCCTTAAAGCCATAAGGATGCTCTTTTAAGGCACCGGTTTCAGTCGATACTGTGCCCTGCCCCTCTTTAATGGAACCTTCCCAATGCGCTGAGCCTTTTTTTACAATTGCCATGGTCAACCTCGCTTTACATTAAAAAATTATGTTGCGACTACAGCATACCCAGCTTAAGGGCATAAATTTATTAATGCTCTGTAAAATTAGCCGGTTGTTTTGCAAGGCAATTTTGGGTTGTTTATCCATTGTTTTTAATGTTTATCGGCAAGATTATTAATAAATTGCAACAAATTCGCAACACTACTATACTGCCCACGCTTTGAGTGCCGCATAGGCGTTTGTTTTATCGAAAACAAATGGGAAGCTGGTGAAAATCCGGCACTGCCCCCGCAACAGTATGTGTTTAATGTTCAACAAGCCACCGTTACCCGCTATCGGTGGCAACCACTGCTTAAGGTTTAAGTGGGAAGGTTGTTGAAACTGGTCAATTGACCCAACACAAGTCTGGATACCGACTCAAGGCTTTTTATAACCCCTGACACATTCACGTGGGGTGAATGTCCTGGAGCACAGCCATGTCCCGTATTCTTGTACCGTCTGCCCTGACGGCTGCCATTTTTTCAGCTAGCCTATTGCCTGCTACCGCCGCCACCACTGTTTTAGACGCCAATTCATCCGTGGCATTGCCGGTGATTGTGGTCACTGCCAGTAAGACCCCAGAAGCGATTGAACAGGTTCCTGCCCGCATTTCCGTGATTGATGAACAAACCATTCAGCAATCGCCCATTGCAGACCTGCCGCACCTGTTGCAGCGTGAAGCCGCCTTAAACATTGTGCAACTGGGTGGTTATGGCCAGCAAACCTCAATTTTTACCCGTGGCACCAATTCCAACCATACCTTGGTGTTAAAAGATGGTTTGCGTTTAAATACCGGATCGACGAGCGCGGCAAATATTAATTCTTTTGATGTATCTGATGTGTCACGCATTGAAGTATTAAAAGGCCCAGCGTCTGTGCAGTATGGTTCTGATGCCATTGGCGGTGTGATCCAACTGATTAGTGAAGCCCCAAAAAAACAAAAACTGTTTACCACAATTGAAGGCGGCGAGCTAGACACCTATAAAGCCATTGTCGGTGCTGATCTGGTACAGGATGACGCCTATGTACAGGTTCGTGGCCAGCGTCTGGAAACTGCTGGTTCACCAGTCACTGATAGTCCAACGGCCAAAGATGCCGACTATGACCAAAAAGGTTACAGTGTTAAAGCGGGCGTTGATAATGAACAGTTTGGTGCTTCAGCACAATTTGAAGAAAACAAAGGAAACAGCCGATACAATCCCTCATTGTCCGGCAATCAGGATTTTTTAAACCGTAGTTTGAATTTAAAAGGCAATTATAATATTAGTGCCGATTTTAAGCTCAATGGTCGCTACTCCCAGTTCAATGATGAATTGACTCAAAAAAATAGTAAGAGCTATATCAATACTGAAACCAACGAAGGCGACATTTCTGCTCAGTGGAATTTTTTACCTGAACAAAATATTTTAGTGGGGATTACTGATCGTAAAACCCAAGTAGACACGACCAGCTACAAAGATAAAGAGTTAAAAACAACCGGATATTATTTACAGCATCAATATCAGGCCAATCGCTTAAGCACACAAGCAGGCGTTCGGGTCGAAGATGACGATAATTATGGAACACATACCGTAGGCCAACTGGCCGCGCGTTTACAGGTTGCTCCCCTCACCAGTATTTATGCCAATATTGGCAGTGCTTTTCATGCACCGACGACCAATGATCTCTATGGTTTTGGGGGCAATATTGACCTAAAACCCGAAGAAAGTGTTTCTTATGAGTTAGGCATTGACCAGCAATTCAACCAGCAACTCAAAGGTTATTTTTCAATCTATCGCACCAATGTCGATAACCTGATTAGTTCTGTTTGTGTAGCTGTCTGTAATGGCGACTGGGTAAACACATTTCCGGTTTACCAAAATATCAATATCAATAAAGCCAAGTTAACAGGCGGTGAAGCAGGCTTAAAATGGCAGCAAAATGCTTGGTTTGTTGATGGTGAATATGCTTATGTACAGCCCACCAACGAGACAACCGACCACGACCTGCTGCGTCGACCACGCCAGACTGCCACACTGACAACGGGTTGGGACAATAATATTTATGGCGTTAGTGCCAGTCTAGTGGCCAAAAGCCGCGCCAAAGACTTTAGTGCAGCCGATTTAACCCCCGGTTTTGTCAGTGCCGATTTAAACGGATTTTATCAATACAACCCCAATGTTCGTGTGTTTGCCAATATTCGAAATATTGGTGATACCAACTATAAAACCGCGCTATCCAATGTAGGTGAATACTACATCTCTGCACCACGGCAAGCCACGGCAGGTATCACTTTAAGCTACTAATCACGTCATATTGCTAACTTTATATAATCACCACTATATAAAGAAGCTGGCCGTATAACGATAAAAAATAATAACCCCACTTATGGGCAATTCACTAGACATCGGGTGAATTGCCCTTTTTAATGACAACTGACTTCAAAATAGAGTTTTAGCATTTTATGGGACATCGACTCAGCAAAATTTACACCAAAACAGGTGATGATGGCAGCACTGGCCTTGGTGATGGCACACGCGTACCCAAGGATGACCTGCGGGTAGAAGCCTATGGCACGGTGGATGAACTCAATAGCTTTGTGGGCGTGCTTCGGGCACAACTCAATGTTATCACTTCACCACTGTCACATGATCTGGACAGCAATTTAAGCCGCATCCAGCATGAGCTGTTTGATCTGGGCGGAGAATTATGCATTCCCAATTTTATACTGGTCAAAGCGCACAGTATCCAGCGGCTTGAACAGGAAATTGACCAGATGAATGAAGCCCTGCCCATGCTCAAGGATTTTATCCTGCCTGCGGGTTCACTGGCGGTAAGTTACGCACATGCGGCACGCAGCATTTGCCGCCGTGCCGAGCGCCATGTTTATACCTTGAGCCAGCGTGATGACAATATTTCCCCACTGGCGCTACAGTATCTTAATCGGCTGTCCGACTGGCTATTTGTGGTAGCCCGTCACATTAGCCGTGAAGATGGCGGCACCGAAGTGTTGTGGGTTAAAAGTGAATAACTTTATGATGTAATCTGTTTTGATTATTAACCTGCTTTTTGAAAGACGGCTTTGATTATTTGGGCTGTTTTTCATAATGAACGCTAATTTTTAAGGCACACTGCTACTACAACAGATATCGCTATACAGATTACAAGGATAAATATGCGCTTGATTGGTCATCGCGGAGCCCGCAACGAAGCACCGGAAAATACCCTTGGCGGATTTAAGCACATTATTGCGCTGGGCTTAAAAGCCGTCGAGTTTGATGTGCGACTGTTGCAGGATCAACAACTGGCGGTCATTCATGATGATAATTTCAAACGCACCAGTGGCCTTGACCAAACTCTGGCCATGAGCAGCAGTTATCATCTGGCACATACCGATAACCGGGTAGGCTGGGATCATTGGCCACAACCAGAGCCAACCCCATTATTTAGTGAAGTATTGGCGTTAATTGCGCATTTTGAACATATCGAAGTCGAGATCAAGGCCGTTAATGACGAGCAACAGGCGAATTTGATAGCTCGCCAGTTGCATCAGGCATTGGAAGGCTGGCAGGATCGGGTTATTTTGACCTCATTTGACCTTAAAGTACTTGAAGCTCTAAAAAGTCAGAACTCCCCTTTTCGGCGTGGTTTATTGGTTGAATTGCCGCTGGGCGATGCGATTATTCCGATTGCCAAGCAACTAGGGTGTAGCCGTATTGGCCTACGTGACAGTTTTACCACGCAGGATCTGATTGAAAAAATTCACTTTGAACAACTGCAATGTAGCATCTGGACAGTCAATAATATTGAGCGCGCCCGACAACTGGCCAGTTGGAAAGTCGACGGGCTCATTACTGATGTGCCTAGCCAGATGATAGCTGCCCAAATACCGGGATGTTATCTATAAAAAAGGCGATAAACTCGTTATTTAGCGTCCTGCACGCGCAGTAAGCAATAAGGCACCATTACGGTCATATAAATACAGCATATTTTGCTGAAGCTGATAACTGTTTACACGCCCTAAGACATCCATGATTTCAGCTTCCTGTGCCAAGGCATCATCACAGGCCATATGACCCGCCAAAGCCTGTATTTTAATAGCTTTGGGTTCTGCGGTGCTATAAGTCCCATTCAAGGCATTACAGCCTGTCGAACCAGACACTGCATGGGCAGGAGATTGCAGGTATAAATAAGGCTGATTGATAAAGGGCTGCGGGTTTTTGCTATTGATAGACACTAGCTCCCATTTTAAATCAGTCAAGCCATTCACAGCGCTGCTATTGACTAACAACGGCTTATAGGCACTATTCTGTGCGGTCTGCACTGTAGCCATCTTCAAAGGTTTTACGTTTTGAGTTACAATTTTTTGCTGCGGGGTAGACTGGCAGGCCATAAGTCCTAAGCTACTGCTTAATAACACAAGTTTTAGCCACTTGAATTTGGTCGGACAATTTGATCCAGACTGCTGTTGATGCAACACACCTATCATATTCTATCCTTTTCAATATTTTTCAGTGACTTAAGTGATTAAAATATCTCTTACATTAAAACGTATGAGTAAAGATTGTTTGACTAGTGAACGCTTGTTCGCCATGTTATGATGGTGAGAAACCGCGCACTTAATATGTCGATTATAGTGAGCTGATCTTTCCTCCTTGTATTCCCATCTTATCTGTTTTGTTGCGGAGCTTTATTTGACATGAATTCCTCACCTGCTCGTCCTCCCATTAATTGGCCAGCAGTGATCGTGTTGCTGGGCACACCACTGGCTGCATTAATTTTAATTCCGTGGTATGCCTGGAATCATGATTTTTCCATGGCTGCATGGGTTAGCTTTATTGCATTTTTTGCGTGGAGCGGCCTTGGTATTACTGCAGGCTACCACCGTCTGTGGGCGCATCGTGCCTATGAAGCGGCTTGGCCTGTTCGCCTGATACTCATGCTGGGTGGCACACTGGCAATCCAGAATACTATCCTGTTTTGGGCGTCAGGACATCGTACGCATCATCGTCATGTGGATCATGTTGATAAAGACCCGTATTCAGCCAAGCGCGGATTTTGGTATTCCCATATAGGCTGGATGCTACGTGATTATACCAGCGGCACACCAGACTATAAAAACGCGCCAGATTTGTTAAAAGACAAAATGGTGATGTTTCAGGATCGCTACTATGTTCCGCTGGTAATTTTGACCAATATCGGATTTCCAGTGGCGCTGGGTTTCATGGTCGGTGACCTGTGGGGCGTGGTGTTGCTGGCTGGCCTGTTGCGTCTGGTGGCCAATCATCATGTAACTTTCTTCATTAATTCGCTGTGCCATATGTTTGGCAACCAGCCTTATACCGATGAGAATACCGCACGCGATAACTTCTGGCTGGCGCTGTTTACCTGGGGCGAGGGTTATCATAATTTTCACCATATTTTCCAGTACGACTATCGTAACGGTGTTAAATGGTGGCAGTTTGACCCAACCAAATGGCTGATCCTGAGTCTGTCTAAAGTAGGTCTGGCGCGCAACTTAAAACGTATTCCAGCATTTACTATTCGCAAAGCTGAAGTGGCCATGAAATTTAAGCGTGCCGAAAAGCACCTTGAAACCTACGGCCATGATATGCATGAAGACGTAGTTCATTTGCGCCAGAAAATTGCACAGGAATATGAAGCCTTTAGCACCACCCTGAATGATTGGGCCAAGCTAAAAGAACAAAGTATTGAAGCCAAAAAAGCGGCTGTTGCTGAAAAAATCCATCAGGTCGATATGCGCCTAAAAGTGGAATTTCAACTGGTTGAACAGCGGATGCAAGCGCACAGCGTACGTATGGAAACCATGATGCTCAATCTTAAACGTTATGTTCGCCGCCAAACCAATACCATTTAAACTGGCTGGTTTAGACTGCTCTATTGTATGAACTGCTTTTAACATGATCCCGCTTCGGCGGGATTTTTATGCGCTACTCTTTTCATCGTACTACTTTTTATCGCACGACTATTTTATCGAGCCACTTTTTAGGGTGGCATTTTTTAATGTGCCAAGTACAAAGCCATTAAGGCCAGCACAGCCGGCATGGCTTGAATATATAAAATTTTGCGGCTTACGGTGATGGCACCAAAAACCCCTGCCACCACAACACAGCTTAAAAAGAAAGTTGCCACCTGAAACAAAAAATTATCGTGCAAGGTTAAAGCCCAAAACAAACCTGCCGCCAAAAAACCATTATATAAACCCTGATTTTGTGCCAGTACTTTGGTCAGCACCGCTTTTTCGGGCGTATTGGCAAATACTTTTAAACCCATGGGCTTGTCCCACAAAAACATCTCCAGCACCAGAAAATAAATATGCAGCAGGCCAATGAGTCCAATCAGGATTTTCCCTAGTATCAACATTTTTTTGCCCTACATTAGAATGAGCTTTTATCATGCTGATTTTGGCACCATTCACAATGCTAGCGGTCAGATTGTGCTGTCTTTGTTTCAACTGGCCAGTACTTTAAACCAGTTACATGCAAAAAAATGTAATGAAAAACCCTGCGCGTTTGCGCACTTCCTCAAGCAGAATCCTTTAAACTGAAGCTCATTGAATCCTTGACGAGCCTGATTGTGCAGATTGATAACCGCTATGCCACACTGGACGATCGCTTGTTTCATCGCCAGCCCCCTGCTGCGTTGCAACAGCCCATTGCTGGGCACTTTAATGCACAAGTCGCCCGGCAACTGGACTGGCCAGCAAGTGCTGATTGGGTCAGTATTTTGGCGGGTGAAACAATACCCGCTGGTTTTGACCCACTGGCCATGGCGTATGCTGGTCACCAATTTGGTCATTGGGCGGGACAGCTGGGTGATGGCCGTGGCTTGCTGTTGGCGCAAGTGATTGATGCAAACGGTTATCTGCAAGATTTGCACTTAAAAGGTGCGGGTCTGACGCCATATTCCCGCATGGGCGATGGGCGTGCTGTGTTGCGCTCTGTCATTCGGGAATATCTGGCAGGCCATGCCTTAAGTAACCTTGGCATTGCATCATCCAATGCACTGGGTTTTATCAGCTCAAAAATGCCAGTGCAACGCGAGCAATTAGAACGTGGTGCTGCCCTGCTGCGGGTGGCAGATTGTCATGTACGGCTGGGACATTTTGAATGGATTAACCAGTACCAGCCGGAATTACTGGCAGAATTTACCGATAAAATGATTGACTGGTATTATCCCGACTGTAAAGCAGATGCTGAAAGTATGGGCATCAATCCGGTGCTGTGCTTTGCTAAAGCAGTAATTGCCCGCACTGCCAAAACCATCAGTGACTGGCAACTGGTGGGTTTTGCACATGGTGTTATGAATACTGACAATTTGTCGATTACTGGCAGCACTTTGGATTTTGGCCCGTTTGGCTTTTTGGAACGCTTTAACCCGACATGGATTAACAATCATTCTGATCATGGCGGACGTTATACCTATCAGAACCAGCCCAGTATTGCGCATTGGAATTTGTGGGTCTGGCTAGGACAGTTGCTGCCCTTGGGCGTGAGTAAAGAAGATTTGCAAACGGCACTGGCTGAGTTTGAACCTGCATTTTTAGGTTATTACGGTCAAGGCATGGCCAACAAAATGGGTTTAAGCGCAGAACATCCCGAAAGTTTTGAAGTCGGCATGGATTTCTTAAGACTCTTGCAAGCTGAAAAACTGGACTATACCACCTCGTTTAGACGCCTGATCAATGAGAGTAACTGGACTGCATTGCGTGATGACTGTATTGATGTGGCAGCTTTTGAGCAGTTTATTGCGCGCTATCAGCGTGTCATGAGCGAGCAGCCAGTTGCCAACCGTGAAACATTAATGCAGGACAATAATCCAGTATATATCCTGCGCAACCACATGGCGCAGCGCGCGATTGAACTGGCCGAACAGGATGATTTTAGTGAAGTAGATCGCCTGTATCAGTTACTGGCAACCCCGTATACAGCACAGCCAATTATTGAACAGGAAAATGACCTACTCCCTCCTTTTGGTGAAGAAGTGGCGGTAAGTTGCTCCTCTTGACCCTTGCGGGTGGTCATAAAAAAGACAGCCTCGGCTGTCTTTTTAGTGGATTCAACTTTTCAAATCAACTTTTTCGTCGGAGTAAAGCTTACTGGCTTTCATCATAATCAAAACGATAGCCCACGCCATATACTGAATGAATCCACTCGTGCTTGCTGCCGGTATCTGCGGCTTCGCTGATCTTGCGGCGCAGGTTTTTAATATGACTGTCAATCACGCGATCAGTCACCTCAAAGCTGTCTGGATTGAGGTGATCCAGCAACTGGCCACGCGAGAAAATCTGGCCGACATGCTTTAAAAACAACGCCAGCAGGCGAAATTCGGTTGGCGTGAGATTAAGGGTTTTTTGTTTATACCAGATGCGTTGCTGGCTTTCGTCAATCTTGAACAAAGCTTTTTGGGCTGGCTGGCTATGAGCGCGACGCAACACCGCCTGTACACGCGCAACCAGCTCCTTGGGGCTAAAGGGTTTGCAGACATAATCATCCGCACCCAGTTTTAAACCCAGCAGCCGGTCAATTTCTTCGGTTAAGGCTGTGACCATAATAATGGGCACATTGGACACTTCACGCACCTTGCGGCAAACGCCCAGACCATCCAGACGCGGCAGCATCAAATCCAGAATAATCAGGTCAGGATTGTCCTGCAAGGCTGCCTGTAACCCGGTCTGGCCATCATTGAAGATTTCAACCTCGTAGTTGGCCTGAATCAGATAATCACGTACCAGCTCTGCCAGTTCTTTTTCATCTTCAATAATAAATATTTTTGCCATGGTGATTTTCCTTATTAATTAACTGTTAAATAAAAGTAGTTATTGACTAGAGCTGATAGGCAGGCACAGGGTTGCACGTAACCCGCCCAGCGGTGAGTGATCAAAGCGAATACTGCCATTATGTGCCTCGACAATTTGCCGTGACAGCGCCAGCCCCAGCCCACTTCCCCCAGTTGCCCGGTTACGCGAACTGTCAACCCGGTAAAAACGCTCACCCAGTCGCTCCAGTTCCTCATCACTTAAACCGGGCGGGCTGTCATCTACATGCAATTGCCAGTTACTGTCATTGATGTCTACACTTAAGGCCAGCTCGCCGCCATCGTTGGTATAACGGCGGGTATTTTCCAGAAAATTGGTAATGACCTGTCGAATCCGGTCTGGATCAATACACAGCTCAACTTCCTGCACAGGCGGGACTAAATTGACATGCAGCTGCTTGGCAGCAAATTTATGTTCAAAACTTTCAACTTCCTGCAACACAATAATCCATGGATTACATAATCTAAAGTGGCACTGCAATTGTCCAACATCTGCCTTGGCAAGTTCATTTAAATCTTGTACCAGTTTCTTTAACGTCAGTACTTGTCTTTGCATGGCTTGTAAATGCGCAGGTGTCGCCTCACGCACCCCATCCAGCATGGCTTCAATCTGTGCCTGCAATACACTAATCGGTGTCCTGAGTTCATGGGAAGTATCGGCTACCCATTGACGGCGTGACTGTTCATGCTGATACAAAATCGTGGACAACTGGTTAATGGCCTGCGCCAGATCGCCCAGTTCATCATTGCGGCGAATCTCAATATGCTGCTGATAATTACCGTGGGTGAGTTCCGATGCGGTTTCTAGCAATTCGCCAATAGGACGGCGAAAATTACGCGCCAGCAAGGAGGACACTATTGCACTCACCAGAAAACAGCTTAGGCCAATCCAGATCAGATAACGGCTTTGCGCCGAGAAAAAATTGACCGATAAGGTATCTTCAGGATCAAGCGCTGGCTGCAAACCCAGATAACCCACCACTTTGCCACTCAGCTTGATACTGCGTTTAGGCAAGTCTTCTGCCGAGTGCAGCCCAACCAGATAATTGCCCTTGTCATCATAAAGTACCAGCCTTTTGCCCAATTCAAGCCGATCAATACCCGGCATCATGCTCGGCACTCCGGATTGCTGAAAAGGTGGTAAATAGGCACGTCCAGCATCCTGATCATCCATGAGCATAGGCGCTAAAGACAACGGCGAAACCAAACTGCCATTTTCCAGATAAGAGCTATTGGCCAGATTGCCTCGCGCGTAACGCTCCTCTAGCCGGCGCTTGAGACTACGGCGCGTAGCCAGTTCATACTGATAGCGCAACCAGCGTCTTTGCACCCGATCATAAGGCACAGAACCTGAGCGCACCGAGGCATTCATGGCATCTTGCCAGTTACCATAACGCTGGTACTGGTTGGCGAGGCCATCGACCAGCACATCCAGCCGCTGCATTTCCACCTCAGCCACGTAGCGTGAAAAGCCCTTTTGCATGGTAAAATGCAGCATGAGCAACCCCACTAGGCTAATGATCAATGTCGTCATTAACACTGCAATAAACAGGCGCGATGCAATGGGTAGACGTAATTTGCTCACAATCAGGCACTCAGAAATAGTACTCATAGACAGTGCCGAAATTTGTGTGAATATGCAAGACAGGAATTCTCCATCATTGCTTCAAACTGTTTGTTTATTTTAAATTTTTAGTCTAATTGCCTGCGAATAACGCTTGTTTTTGCAGATTTGACAGCGAATATCTTTGGTGAAGTCATGTTATGCCAGTTAGTTTGCCTATATCGTATTGAGTTGCCAAAAATTCTTGATTTTTTTGGCATTTAGGCTATTTGCATAATGCTATGACGCCTGATGCAATTTTTACCATATCTGACTATTCAGTCATAAAATATAGTGGTAGAGCATCCCTGACTGACCCAAACTTGCATCTGTTTAAATTGACCCAATCTCTTATTGGGAATAATGCGATCCATCAATTCAGATTGCGCGCTCGTGTTACCATTGATGTGATTTATTTAGTGCAATTTTTTGCCGTTTCGAGGAAATAAAATATGCCACAGTACAAAGCACCGTTACGTGATATTCAGTTTGTAATGCATGAGTTGCTCAATGCAGAACAGCATTATGACAAAATCTCTGCCTATGCTGGCACCAATCGCGAACTGATTGATGGCATTATTGAAGCTGCTGCAGATTTTTGTGAAAATGAACTTTCTCCAATCAACCATTCAGGTGATCAGGAAGGATGTCATTATGAAGATGGCGTAGTCACCACGCCAAAAGGTTTTAAAGAAGCCTACAAAAAATATATCGAGCTGGGATATGCCTCTCTGTCTGTTGGTGTTGATCATGGCGGTCAAGGCTTGCCGGGTTCTATTGGCAACACTATTTCCGAGCTGGTGGGTACTGCCAACTGGTCATGGGGAATGTACCCTGGCCTGTCACATGGCGCGGTTCGTACCCTTGAGCACCACGGTAACGAACAGCAAAAACAGGTTTACCTGAGCAAGCTGGTTACTGGTGAGTGGACAGGCACCATGTGTCTGACCGAAGCGCACGCTGGTTCTGATCTGGGTATTATCCGTACCAAAGCTGAACCCAATGATGATGGCAGCTATGCCATTACTGGCCAGAAAATCTTTATTTCTGCCGGTGAACACGACATGGCAGAAAATATTATCCATATTGTTCTGGCACGTCTGCCCGGTGCGCCTAAAGGCACCAAAGGTATTTCGCTGTTTATCGTGCCTAAATTTAACGTCAACGAAGATGGCAGCATTGGCGAGCGCAACAAGGTTCGTTGTGGTTCCATTGAGCACAAAATGGGTATCCATGGCAATGCCACTTGTGTCATGAACTTTGATGCAGCGCAGGGCTTTTTGATTGGGCCAGAAAATCGCGGCCTGAACTGCATGTTCACCTTTATGAACGTGGCACGTATTGGTACTGCGATTCAAGGTCTAGCGGCGGCTGAAGGTTCATTCCAAGGTGCGTTGACCTATGCCCGTGATCGTCTGGCCATGCGCTCTTTGTCTGGCCCTAAATGCCCAGAAAAAGAAGCCGATCCGATTATCGTTCATCCTGCGGTACGCAACATGCTGCTGACCCAAAAAGCCTTTGCTGAAGGTGGTCGTGCGCTGGTTTACCTGCTATCCCAGTTTGCCGATATTGTAGAAGCCGGTGACAACGAAGAAGAGAAAAAGTATGCGGACAATATCCTGTCCTTGCTCACTCCAATTGCCAAAGCATTCCTGACCGAAGCCGGTTATGAAGCAGCCAATCATGGTGTTCAGGTCTATGGTGGTCATGGCTTTATCTCTGAATGGGGCATGGAACAAATTGTTCGTGATACCCGTATCGCCTGTCTGTATGAAGGAACCACCGAAATTCAGGCACTGGATCTGCTCGGCCGTAAAGTCCTGCAAACTCAGGGTGCCTTGCTCAAAGATTTCACCAAGATCATTCATAAATTCTGTGATGCCAACAAGGACAACGCTGCTATGGCTGAGTTCCTTGAGCCACTGGCCGCGTTGAACAAAGAATGGGGTGATTTGACCATGCAGATTGGTATGAAAGCCATGCAAAACCCGGATGAAGTTGGTGCAGCAGCGGTTGATTACCTGTACTTCTCTGGTTATGTCACGCTGGCTTACCTGTGGGCTCGCATGGCGCTAGTCGCTCAGGAGAAACTGGCCGGTGATACCACCGAAACCGACTTCTACAATGCCAAGATTACCACTGCCCGTTTCTACTTCAAGAAACTGCTGCCACGCACCCGCTCACATGTGGAAGTGATTGCAACAGGCGTAGAATCCCTGATGGCACTGGATGCAGACCACTTTGCATTCTAAGCTGTGATTAACGAAAGCTGGCGTAATGCCAGCTTTTTGTTTTATTTGGCCTGTAGTGTATTGATGCAATCACCCATCAGGCCGCCGATCTGTAAGCAGCAGTACAGTCCTACGCTTGTTGCGTAGTTTTAGCTTATAATGCGTGCAAATTTTTAATGCAGTTGTTTTTAACGTACTTGCTTTTAACCTAGCTTCTTTCCTAACTCGTTCCTGTAGGTGAACCATGCCAATTTATAACGCCCCTCTTGCAGACATGCGCTTTATTCTTAATGACGTGTTCCAGGCTGAACAGTTCTGGCAAAACAATGCCGGTCTGGCTCACATTGACAGTGCTACTGTTGATGCAATTTTGGAAGAAATGGCCAAGTTTGCCCAGAACGTGACCCTGCCGCTCAACCGCAGTGGTGATGAAGAAGGCGCTCGCATCGAAAACGGTCAGGTGTATACCCCGACTGGCTTTAAGGAAGCATTCAAACAGTTTGCGGATGGTGGCTGGATTGGTCTGGGTGCTGAGGAACAATGGGGCGGTCAGGGCATGCCAAAAATGCTGACCGTACTGACTGACGAAATGCTGTTTGCCACCAATCCGTCGTTCCAGTTGTATCCGCTGCTGTCGATTGGCGCAGGCATGGCTTTAAACAGCTATGCGTCTGAACAACAAAAACAAACCTATCTGCCAAAAATCTATACTGGCGAATGGGGCGGCACCATGTGCCTGACCGAGCCACATGCCGGTACTGACCTTGGCATTATCAAGACCAAAGCAACAGCCAACGATGATGGCTCTTACAGCATTACCGGCACCAAGATCTTTATTACCGGTGGTGATAACGACCTGTGCGACAATATTATTCATTTGGTATTGGCCAAAACTCCGGACGCACCTGCGGGTTCACGCGGTATTTCACTGTTTATCGTACCGAAATTCTTGGTCAATGAAGATGGCAGCGTGGGCGAGCGTAACCCAGTTGGCCCGGGTTCCATTGAACACAAAATGGGTATCAAGGCCTCTGCCACTTGCGTGATGAACTTTGATGGTGCCAAAGGCTATCTGGTGGGCAAGGAAAATGAAGGTCTGGCTGCCATGTTCGTGATGATGAACTATGAGCGCCTGTCCATGGGGATTCAGGGCATTGGTGCATCTGAATATGCCTACCAGAACGCCGCCCAGTATGCGACCGACCGCCTACAAGGCCGTAGTGCAACCGGTGCCAAGCAGCCTGAAAAAGTCGCCGACAGCATTCTGGTGCATCCCGATGTGCGTCGCATGTTGCTGAATGTGCGGGCGACTAACGAAGCCTCACGCGCGTTTGCCGTGTATGTTGGCCAGCAACTGGATATGACCAAGTTCTGTGAAGATCAGGACACGGTTAAAAAAGCCAATGACCGCGTTGCCCTGCTGACTCCGGTTGCCAAGGCTTACCTCACTGATGTTGCCTTAACTGCCACACTGGATGCCCAAATGGTATTTGGTGGTCATGGCTATATTCGTGAATGGGGCATGGAACAGTGCGTGCGTGACCTGCGGATTGCCCAGATTTATGAAGGCACCAATGGCATACAGGCGCAGGATTTGATGGGACGTAAAGTGGTGAAAAATGGCGGCGTATATGTAGCAGCCTACTTGACAGAAATCCGTGATTTTGCCAACACCCTGTCTGCTGATCTGGACTTTATCAAGCAAGCCACGTTAAATTCTGCTGACAAGCTGGAACAGGTCACTACACTGGTAATTGCAAACGCTCAAGGCAATCCAAATGAAATCAATGCTGCATCTATCGATTACCTGCATGCATTTGGTCTGGTGAGCTATGCCTATATGTTTGCCAAAATCAGTGCAGCAGCTAGCCAAAAATCCGGTGAGTTCTATGCCAACAAGCTGAATCTGGCCAAGTACTTTGTGGCGCGCATGTTGCCAGAACTGGATTCCCGTATTGCCAAGATTCAGGCCGGTGGCGAACTGATGATGCAATTCAGCCCTGAGTATTTTACCACCTATGCTTAAATCTGCCTTGGCCTGATTACCCGATCAAGCCTTGCTGTTAAAATTGGTGTTCACGCAAAACAGCCTACATGATGTAGGCTGTTTTGTTGTGTGTCGTGCGTTGTAAAAAGCTGCTGTTTACCAGATGCGGGAAACCCGATGGTTGCCCACTGAAACCTGAACAAAGCGCCCGTTAACCCGTAGCCATTCATGGCCACGCGGTGGCGCACTCAGGCGATAGGCGCGCCAGTTATTCACGACATAGCGCGGTGAATGATACGCCACCGGCAGATATTCTCCGCGACGCCACTGGTGATAGGCCGCATGTCGCTGGGCAGCCCGATAACGTGCGCGTTGCTTTAGCTGTTGCTTGACCTGCTGCTGATGGGCATAACGCTGTTCATACCGGCTATGCTGATGATTACCGTGATCATGACCGCTCCATGCACTAGCCGACACACTGGCCAGCATGAGTGATGCAGCCAGCATACTTAAAGCCAGTATCCTGTTTTTCAAGTGAACTATTTTCATTACATTCATTTCCCTATTCAGTATTTTCATGGCTTGATGCTCCTGCCCTATTATTGATGAATTGCCTTTGTTTAGCGTCCGTTGATAATGCGGACAATATGGTGGTTCGCCACATTAACCAGCACATAATCACCTTTAATCTTAAACCAGCGCTGATTTTTACCCGGTCTTTGCAAGCCATAAGAATTATACCGGACGACCTCATAGGTTTTGGCACGGTACTGGTTTGGCAATACATAGCCGGTTTTCCAGTTGGTATGCGGATTAAAGTTGCTGTTGTCGTTTCTGTTTTCGTTATGCAGGTCGCGATGTGATTCATGACTCACCTGAATGACCTTAACCGGACGATAATCTACAGCATGGTAATCCCGGGAATGCTCGGCATGGTGGTCACGGCTATCATGGTTGGTATAGGCAAAGGAATGGATAGAAACCACGCTCAGGCCAATCATCATCAGGGTTTTGAAAGTTAATGTGCTTTTCATGATCTGTTTCAACACTCATTCATCGTAGCGCGAATCATCGCTATAGACTTAATGTAATGCCGGCTTGGGGAGAAACTGTGAATGAAGTTTTGTGGTTTAAAGCGTGTCTGCGCGTCCAAACCATCAATTCTCTTCATAATTTGTTACATCTGCCAATAAATGAATACTTTATGTGCAAAGCATGAAACTCCATTAAAGTATCAATGAATCACGGCGCCTGAAAATGGCCTTGATACTGTGGTGTTTGGATCGTGGTGCTTACTCGTGGTATTTGCATCGTAGTGTTTGTATGGCTGGTTTAGACCGTTTTTCCTGATCGGTTGTTTTTGACTGGTTGCTTCTGAATAGCGTGGCCTAAATAGCTGCCTTTGTTTCAATGCCTGCTCTTTTTGTGATTAATTTTCAATGAATAATTTTTATGAATCATGATGACAGCCCCAGTCATGCTGAAGTGCAAGATGCTCCTATTGCCCTGAACAATGTATTTTTTCATCTTAAAAAATCGGTTCAGTTGCAGTTAATTGACCATGTGCCGGGCGATCTTCAACCTCAAAATAGTGACCCATCGCTGCAAAGTGCTGAATTGCAGTATGCGCTCAACACCATAGCACAAATGGCGCAGCATGACGTCAACCCGCGCACAGCCAGAGGCATTGAAATATTGCCGGAATACCTGTTTGTCAAACAACTGGTGGAGCAGCAGTTTCCGGTGATTTTTTTAACCGGTGGCGCAGGTACAGGCAAAAGTACCTTTATCAAATGGCTATGCCGTGAATACCGTGGCGAAGTATTGCTGGGTGCTCCTACCGCCATGGCTGCGATTAATGTGGGCGGCCGCACCCTGCACTCCATGTTTCAGCTGCCTCCAGCGTGGATCGTCAAGCAAGACATCAAACCGGGCAAAAAACGTGAAATCAAGAAAGCCAAGCTGCTGATTATTGATGAAATTTCGATGGTCACCGCCAACCTGCTGGATGGGATTAGTGCCTATCTGCGCCTGAACCGCGGCATCGACAAGGCATTTGGTGGCCTGACAGTGGTGATGGTGGGTGACCTGTTTCAATTGCCACCCGTGATTAGTGAACAAACCCGTGACTTGTTTGAACAGGTGTATGGCAGTCCCAAGTTTTACAATGCGCGCAGCCTAAAAACCACTGATTATTGTGCCATTGAACTTACCCATACTTACCGGCAAACCCAGCAGGATTTTGTGCAACTGCTGTGCAATATCCGTGAAGGTCATGATTTGGCAGATAGTATTGAAGCCTTAAATGAGCGTTGCCTGATTACCAAAACACCACCACAAGGCGCCGTATGGCTATCCCCCAGAAATGCCGAGGTTGAACACAAGAATCAGGCTGAACTGGCCAAGATTGATTCGCCTGATGTTTGCTACACGGGGGAGCTTGAGGGCGAATTCAAGCCAGACCGTTTGCCCTCGCCCCTGCACTTACGGCTAAAAGTCGGCGCACAGGTTATGTTTACCCAAAATGACCCACAACGGCGCTGGCTCAATGGTACGGTGGGTCAGATTACTGCCCTGCATGATGATGAAATTATCGTTAGCCTGCAAAGTACGGACGAAAAAGTGACGGTTGAACGGGTGGAATGGCCGGAATATCACTATCAGTGGAATGCCGCCAAGCAGGAAATTGAGCGCATTACAGTGGGCAGCTATACCCAATTTCCGCTGGTGCTGGCCTGGGCCATGACCATTCATAAAAGTCAGGGTCGTACCATTGACAAGGTACATCTGGAACTGGGCAAGGGTGCATTTGAAACCGGTCAGACTTATGTGGCCTTAAGCCGTTGCCGCACATTGCAAGGCCTGTCCCTTTCACGCCAACTTCAATTGGGCGATATTTTGGTCGATACGGAATCGGTGGACTTTTATCGCCAGCTTCGTGAAGGCAATGTGTTAATTTCATCATAATCCTCTAAAAAAACGATAAAAGTTATTGTTAATAAGAATAATTATCACTACAATAGTCAACAATTTGTAACATAGCCTTTTTGGGTTCTTTTGGGATATTGCTTATGAAACATATCGTTAGTCGCAAGAAAAACACAGCCAGTCACAGCAAGACTATGCTGGTATCCATGCTGTCATTGGCTACTTTACCCGGTGTGGCTAGTGCTGCCGCAACAGATATGCTGCCGACCATTCAGGTGACTGCCGAAAGTGACGGATTAAAAGTAGATCAGAGTGCCAATAACAAGTATGTAGCGCCTTTACTTGATACACCAAAATCTGTAGCCGTGATTTCACAAAAACTAATACAAGAAACGAATTCAAACACCCTATTAGAAGCCTTACGCAATGAACCGGGTATTACATTAGGCGCGGGTGAAGGCGGCACACCTTATACCGATATGCCATATATCCGTGGTTATAGCAGCCAAAGCTCTATTTATGTTGATGGTGTTCGTAATGCCACCACACAAAACCGCGATATGTTTGCTATAGAACAGGTTGAAGTTACAAAGGGTTCCAGCTCTGCGGTATCGGGTGGAAGCGGTGTTGGTGGTAGCATCAACTTAATTACCAAAACTGCTCATGAAGGCGATGTGCTACAGGGCAATGTTGGCAATGGTACTGATGATTACCAACATATTATGCTGGATGGCAACAAAGATTTTGGTAACGGTGTTGCTGGCCGTGCAGTTATTATGGCACATCACAATAATAAACCGGGACAAGGTAGTGATGGCGCAGAATACAGTCGATTTGGTATTGCACCAAGTATTGCGTTAGGCTTGGGCAGTAATAATCGCGCTACTCTGGGCTATTACTTTCTTAAAAGTAATGATGAGCCTGATGCGGGCATTCCCTTTAATAACCCAACGAACAACATTGCTGCAGCAACTTATGTCGGTGATGGCAAACCTGCTGCTGTACCACAAGGCACCTATTATGGCTGGAAGGATCGTGATTTTGACAAGCGCGAAAATCACATTGGCACCTTAAAGCTGGAACATGATTTTAATGACAATCTGACTCTATCCAATACGGCCAGTTATAATTACTCTAAGGCAGACTATATCTCAAGTATGCCTGATGATTCACAAGGCAATATTTATAATGGCGAAGTCTGGCGCCGTAACAATAATAGTGTCCGTGATACCAAAGCATTTACTGATCAATTATCACTGCTTGGCCAATTGAATACTGGCTTTATCAAGCATAATTTTAATGTGGGTGCAGAATATAACCATCAGGAAACTAATCGTGGCGCATACACCGTAACTGATACCGTTAATGGTGTAAACGTCAACAATGGTAATGCTGCTACGGGTGCTTGCTCCTTAGGGATAGGCGCTGCCTCTAATTATTGGTGTACTTCCCTGCGCTCTCCATCTTCTAGTGATCCATGGCGTGGCAGTGCTGTGGCTAATAAAGATCAAACCACAGTGACCAGTGAAACAACCTCTATCTATGCTTTAGATAGTTTGGAACTGAACAAATTCTGGTTATTAAACCTAGGCATACGTTGGGATCAATTCAACACCGAACTTAAATACAACCAAGATGTTTCTGGCCGAGGCAGTACAGTAGTTGCTGGTACTACATTTGAAAGCGATACCGACTACTTTTCTTATCAGGCTGGGATTGTATTCAAACCAGTCGAACAAGGTAGTATTTATGTGAGTTATGCGACTTCTGCCAATCCAGTAGGCATTGATCAGGGCGATGGCTCTGAAGGCTTAAGCACGACCCAACAGGTTAATGATCTTGATCCTGAAAAAGCACAGACTTATGAAATCGGTACAAAATGGGATATTTTGAATAAAAAAGCGAACTTAACCGCTGCTGTATTCCGTACTGAGAAACAAAATTCACGGGTAACAGATAGTGATGGTTCATCCCGTAATATTGGTTCAAGCAAAGTTGATGGTGTAGAGCTTGGAGCAACTGGACATCTCACAGCGCTGTGGGAAGTCATGGCAGGTTATAGTTATCTCGATAGCGAGCTCACTAAAGGTAACCAAAACTCAGCAGGTTTATTAACTGAAGGAAAGTCCTTGCCATTTGTAGCTAAAAATAGTGCAACACTTTGGACAACCTATAAGGTATTACCACAATTAACCTTGGGTGCTGGTGCACAGTATCGTGACATAGTTTATGCCAATACTACATCTCCAAAAATATTGCCTGCTTATACTACCTATAATGCGATGGGTAAATATGATGTGAATAGAAATGTAAATTTACAGATCAATGTAAATAACATTTCTGATAAGCGCTATTTTACAGGTGCGCATGCTGCTCACTACGCCAATGAAGCCGATGGCCGCAATGCGGTATTATCCTTGAATTTTAAGTACTAATTCACACTTAAGGTATTATCAAAACCCTGCATTAATCTCATAATTGACTGATTTTAGTTTTATGGGATGATGCGCACATAGCCTCTATACTAGAGGCTATTTTTATGGTTTTTTTACAGCTTCATAAAAGGTGATTGACATGATTCATCACATTCCTAATGTATTCACCCCTGAGCAAGTCAAACAATTTCGCCAGCACATGGATCAGGCTGACTGGACCGATGGTAAAAAAACCGCTGGCACCTTGTCTGCGGCCGTCAAGAAAAACCAGCAATTGCCGGAAGACTCGCCGCTCACTCATGCGTTGAGCGAACAGGTTATGACAGCGGTCTGGAACCATCCCTTATTTGTATCTGCTGCCCTGCCTCATCTGATAATTCCACCGTTGTTTAATCGCTATGAATCCAATCAATCGTTTGGGTTTCATGTGGATAATGCCATTCGCCTAATTCGCGGCAGTAATCAGCATATCCGTACCGATATTTCCTGTACGCTGTTTTTAAGCGAGCCTGAAGAATACGACGGTGGCGAGCTGGTGATTGAAGATACCTATGGTTTTCATGAAATCAAGCTGCCTGCCGGTGATCTGATTTTATATCCATCGACCAGTTTACATCAGGTCACGCCCATTACCCGTGGCTGCCGGGTGGCCTCATTCTTCTGGGTACAAAGCATGATCCGTGATGATAGCCAGCGCCATTTACTGTTTAATCTGGATGAAAGTATTCAAAGCCTGCGCACGCAACATGGTGACCTGTATCCCGAAGTGATCAAACTGACCAGCCTGTACCACAACCTGATTCGCATGTGGGCCGAGGTTTAAAGACTCCTGCAACAATATAACCATTGGCTATTGACAGCTTTATTAAAACGCTTATTATCAGGGGTATGAACAATAACGCTGTATTTTCTGCCCCGTCTTTTTCAGGCCTGCTTAACCGCAATCTTGGCCTGCTGCTACTGCTGCGCCTTGCGCGCATATAATAGTTTACCTCGCCCCCTGTGTCGTCCAGACACCCTTTAAAACCCAGTTTTGTGCTTTTATCGCTCTTGCTTGTGCCTAACCCTAAAGCCTGCTGTGTTTTAACGCTTCGTTTTTAGCCAGAATTTTTAATGATATTTTAAATTCAGCGTATTTTTAAAATTTGAACCAATTTGAATCATCAGTCAGCCATGTACTGATAGGGAGCATCACCATGTTAGCCAATCCAGCCAGCAAATATCGCCGTATGTATCAGCAAGTCAATTTGCCAGATCGCCAGTGGCCCAACAACCAGATTGAAAAAGCACCGATCTGGATGAGTACCGATTTACGTGATGGCAATCAGGCGCTGTTTGAGCCAATGAACCCTCAACAAAAACTCAAAATGTTTTTAATGCTGGTCAATATTGGTTTTAAGCAAATTGAAGTGGCTTTTCCTTCGGCCTCGCAAACTGATTTTGACTTTGTGCGCAAGCTGATTGAACAAAACTATATTCCTGATGATGTCACTATTGAAGTATTGACACAGGCACGTGACCATTTGATTGAACGTACTTTTGAATCGCTAAAAGGTGCCAAGCAAGCGATTGTGCATATTTACAATGCAACCTCACCGACCTTTCGTGAAAAAGTGCTCAAAGTAGATCGTGATGGCAACAAGCAACTGGCCGTGAATGCGGCCAAAAAAGTAAAAGAACTGGCAGCCTTGCAACCGGAAACCCAGTGGACTTTCCAGTATAGCCCGGAAACCTTTACCGCCACTGAGCTGGATTTTGCCAAAGAAGTCTGTGATGCGGTGTGTGAAGTGTGGCAGCCTACGCCGGACAACAAGATTATTTTAAACCTGCCCGCTACGGTGGAAGTTGCATCCCCGAATGTGTATGCCGATCAGATTGAGTGGATGCACCGCAATCTGGCCATGCGTGAGAGCGTGATTATTAGCGTGCATCCGCACAATGACCGTGGTTGCGGTGTGGCAGCGGCCGAACTGGCGTTAATGGCGGGAGCCGACCGGGTAGAAGGCTGTGTGTTTGGCAATGGCGAACGCACCGGCAATGTGGATGTGGCCACCATTGCCCTCAACATGTACACGCAAGGCATTAGCCCGAATCTTGATTTTTCCAATATCAATGAAATTATTAATACCATTGAGGAATGTACTGGCTTGCCGGTGCATCCGCGTCATCCTTATGCGGGTGATCTGGTATTTACTGCATTTTCCGGTAGCCATCAGGATGCCATCAAAAAAGGCTTTGAACAGCAAGGCCCCAACGGTTACTGGGATATGCCGTATTTGCCGATTGATCCCAAAGACCTTGGCCGCAACTATGATGCAGTGATTCGCGTGAACAGTCAGTCCGGTAAGGGCGGGATTGCCTATTTGCTGGAAGCCCATTATGGCGTGGTGTTGCCGCGTCGCCTGCAAATTGAGTTTAGTCAGGTGGTACAGGATTATAGCGACACGCATGGCAGCGAAGTCACGGCACAAGTGTTGTGGAATTTGCTCAATCAGGCCTATGTGCAGGTACATAAACCCTACCAGCATATCAACTATGAACTGACCGACAAAAATGGCAAGCAGCACATTAAGCTGTTTATTGAGCACAACGGTGGCGATCATGTGTTTGAAGGTACTGGTAATGGCCCGATTTCAGCGGTGATTAATGCGCTGGGCTTGCCGCTAGATGTTTTGAGTTATGAAGAACGTAGCCTTTCACATCAGGGCGGAACAGGTGCCAATGCACAGGCACTAGCCATTATAGAACTTAATGATACCGAGAAACAGCAAAGCACCTTTGGCCTTGGTGTGCATGACAATATTGTCACCGCCTCCATTCAGGCTATTCTGTCCTGTGCCAACCGTTTGCAACTGCGTAACAGTGCTGCCAAGGCAACTGCATAAGGTTTTGTTTTAAGCTTAATCATTGCGGATTACTCACTGGGCAATACCGTGTGGATTAAGCCAGTGATTAAGCCAATGATTACAGCGTCGATTATAGGTTTGATTACGGCGCTGGTTTGAACAGCAAACGGGCATTCTCCTCTTGCCCTCACTGCCCTGCCCCCGTACACTCGGGGGTTTGGTTTAACTGCTATCAGGATAAATTTTTATCGTGGGTGTATCGTCTGACTCGTCTACTTTCTCTGGGTTCCCTGCCGACTCAGTGGGTCTTGTAACACCACGCTGCGAGCATTTTGAGCAGCCGTTATTGCTGGAATGTGGCCGCACCCTGCCGCGTTTTGAACTCATGGTCGAAACCTATGGCAGCTTAAATCAGGACGCATCCAATGCCATCCTGATTTGCCATGCGCTGTCTGGTCATCATCATGCCGCTGGTTATCATAGCGAAACCGACAACAAACCCGGCTGGTGGGAAAGCTGTATTGGCCCCGGCAAGGCGATAGATACCAACCAGTTTTTTGTGGTGGCGCTCAATAATATTGGTGGTTGCAACGGCTCGACTGGCCCGACCTCTCCCAATCCCGACAATGAAAACCGCCCGTATGGCCCGGATTTTCCGCTAGTCACTGTGCGCGACTGGGTAAACACCCAAGCCTTACTGGCTGACCGCCTGGGAATTACAGTCTGGCATGCCGTGATTGGTGGCTCACTAGGCGGTATGCAGGCGCTGCAATGGGCGGTGGATTACCCCGATCGCCTTAAAAACTGCGCGGTGATCGCCAGTACGCCCAAATTATCGGCGCAAAATATTGCCTTTAATGAAGTGGCACGCCAGTCCATTTTGTCCGATCCTGATTTTCATGGTGGCCGCTATCTGGAGCAGGATACTTTCCCAAAACGCGGCCTGATTCTGGCGCGTATGGTGGGGCACATTACTTATTTATCCGATGACGCCATGAAACAAAAATTTGGCCGCGACTTAAAGTCCGGCAAGTTTCTGTATGGCTACGATGTGGAGTTTCAGGTCGAAAGCTATTTGCGCTATCAGGGTGAACAGTTTAGCCGCAATTTCGACGCCAATACTTACCTGATTATGACCAAGGCACTGGATTATTTTGATCCGGCACGCGATTACAATGAAGACCTGACCCAAGCCCTAAATCGGGCAAAATGTCGTTTTCTGATTATTTCCTTTACCACCGACTGGCGTTTTGCCCCCAGCCGTTCACAGGAAATTGTCGATGCCTTAATTCGTAATCGCCAGCCGGTTAGTTATCTGGATATTGATGCCCCGCAAGGCCATGATTCATTCCTGTTTCCTATTCCGCGTTATGTTAACAGCCTGAAAGCCTTTTTGAGTGCGCCGCTGTATCCCCAAAATCAGTATCCCCAAAATCAGCATCTACAGGATCAACCTCCGCCAAACCCGATGCAAAATACACATTCTTTTACACAATCTTCAGTAAAAAATTCAGCCGCTGACGGAGACAATTCTCATGCGTCTTGACCAACAACTGGCAGAAAAATGGATCAAACCGCACTCGCGGGTGCTGGATCTAGGCTGTGGTGATGGCGAGCTTTTGGCACATATGCAGCGCAAATTGCATATTGAAGGCTATGGGCTGGAAATTGATGAAGACAAGATGACAGCAGCGCTGGGGCGTGGATTAAACATTATTCAACAAGACCTTAACGAAGGTTTGGGTCGTTTTGATGACCAGAGTTTTGACTTTGTGGTGATGGCGCAAGCCTTGCAGGCGGTAGAAGCGCCGGATCAGTTATTGCTGGACATGTTGCGGGTGGGCAAGCAGGCTATTATTACCTTTCCCAACTTTGCCCACTGGAAAACCCGCAGTTATTTAGGTATAAAAGGAAAAATGCCCGTATCTGACGCATTGCCATATATGTGGTACGATACGCCAAATATTCATTTGTGTACTTTTCGTGATTTTGAGGCCTTATGCGCTGCAAATCATATACACATAATTAACCGTCTTGCGGTCAATGGTGATCAGCAAGGAAGCTTTTTAATGAAGCATATTCCCAATCTGTTTGGGGAAATTGCAATTTATCGAGTGAGCCGAACATGAAAAAACAATTTGCTACTCTCATGCTAAGCCTTGGCATTGCGGCCGGAGCTGCCCATGCTGAACTCATTATGAACCCGGCAAGCGTTAACGCGTCGACCAACTATGCCACGATGGCTGTACCCTCTTTACAATCTGCTGCCAAAGCCGGTAGCACCCCTGCCCAGTTTTATCTGGCGACCCGTTACAAACTGGGTCAGGGTGTTTCAAGTGATCTTGCTCAGGCATTTTCATGGTACAAAAAAGCAGCGGAACAGGGTGTATCGGCTGCGCAACTAAACGTTGGCCAAATGTATGCCGAAGGCCGTGGCGTGAAACAGGATATGAACGCAGCCAAGGTTTGGTTACAAAAAGCAGCCAAACAGGGTGATAATCGCGCCAGCTATAATCTGGCATTGATTGAAGAGCGTAACCAGAATTTGTCATCTGCCTATCAGTGGTACGACCTTGCCTCACGTGATGGCATGCTGGATCGTAATGTGAGTAAGCAGGCACAAGGTAAAATCCTAAAGCTGGCGGCCAACTTAAGCCAGCAAGATATTCTGGCGGCACGTGATCGAGCTGACCGCTGGTTCCAGACTGCGGACTAAAAGCCAAGCCCTCAAATGTTGAACAAAAAAGCACTCTGATCAGGAGTGCTTTTTTATATCCGATACTTTAAATCGAAATAATCGCAATTGAATCGCAACCGAATTGTACTAGCAGGAAAAAATATGCAGCATGACTGGTTAACCCAAGATCAACTGGTTCTGGCCAGTAATAATGCAGGCAAGATTGCCGAGTTTCAGCAGATCTTTTCAACCCTCAATCTGTCCATTCAGGTGGTTCCGCAACAGCAGTTTGAAATTCCCGATGCCGTGGAAGATGGCTTAAGTTTTATTGAAAATGCCATCTTAAAGGCGCGTCATGCTGCGCAATTGTCAGGCAAACCCGCACTGGCCGATGATTCAGGCTTATGTGTGCCAATTTTAAAGGGTGCGCCCGGCATTTATTCTGCCCGCTATGCTGGGGAGCATGGCAATGATGCCTTGAACAACCAGAAGCTGCTGGATGATTTAAAACCCTACCGCAATGACGCAGCTATTGAAGGTTATTTTGTTTGTGTACTGGCACTGGTGCGCCACAAGGATGATCCATTACCGTTGGTCTATCAGGGCATCTGGCAGGGCGAAATTCTGGAGCAACCACGCGGCAGTGCCGGTTTTGGTTATGACCCGCTGTTCTGGCTGCCGGCGCTTGGCAAAAGTAGCGCTGAGCTGGACAAGATCGAGAAAAACAAAATCAGCCATCGCGGTCAGGCCATGCAGTTGTTTAGGCAATCCTTAAGCCGTTAGGGAAGCTAACACATGGAAGACATTATGAATGTTTTCTTACTGCTCACCGCTTAATTTGACCAATATCCGGTTTTAATGACCACAGGTTCTGCTTGTTCAGGCACATGGGTTTTTTCCACAAACTCATAGCCTTCGCTGTCCAGCGTTAAAATACTCGATACCCGCGTACCATACATGGGCGTTTGAATAAAAATAGACGAGAGTAGTTTCTCCCAGTCAGGACTAATGCCTGTGATCGGTAGCGCGTTATCTTCGGCTTGAATGTGGTCACTTAAGATTTGCCAGACCGCATCCATTACCTGATCCGACAGCGGTTGTCCGGCTTTGCTGGCCAGCATCAGTGGCAATATTTCCTGCATGATGCGTAGGCGTAGGCGCTCCATTTTAGGCCATGGTTCGCTAATTAACCCATTGGACAAAGTATATAAGCCGCTCGCCAGTGCAGTGGGTGGCGTGCCCCGATTGCCAAAGACCACAGCCTGTTCAGCATTGCCTATAATGAGGTTAAAACCGGCATAGCTATGCTGAGCAGCCAGCTGTTGTGCAAAGGCCATGGGTGAGGTATCACTGTTCAAATAATCTGTGACCAGTAAGCCACGCGAGCGATCATGCGCTTGTACTGACTGGGGTTCGCGGTAATTGGTCAGCACTGCCCATTTGCCCTGCTTGGTCATGCCAAGCCAAGTGCCATGCGATACGCAATCCTGCCCGGCAATAATTGCACTATCAACCCATTCGCCCAACGGTGCTGCCGCACGGGCATAAAACTCATCACGGTTACTCACCAGAAAAACAGGACGATCCGGCAGTAATTGCCATGCCAACGCAGTAATGCACATAATTTTTGAATAAAAACAGTCACAAATTGGGCTATAGAATGCGCTAGAATGCCGCTACTTTGCAATTCAACTTTGCTAAACCAAGCTGAAAAATCGTACTGGAATAATTATGCTGGTCTTCCCTGAGTTTGATCCTGTTGCCGTATCCCTTGGACCTGTCAAGGTACATTGGTATGGCCTGATGTACGTGCTGGCTTTCCTCACAGCCTATGCACTGGCCACTTATCGCGCCAAATCCCGTGATGGCTGGACTGCGGAAATGGTGTCTGATCTGGTATTTTATGGCGCGATCGGGGTGATTCTGGGTGGGCGCATTGGTTATGTGCTGTTTTATGAATTTGACAAATTTCTGGACAATCCACTTTGGCTATTTCAGGTGTGGACTGGCGGCATGAGTTTTCATGGCGGCTTTATTGGCGTGATGATTGCCATGGTATTTTTTGCCCGCAAATACCAGAAGACAGCCTTTCAAACGCTGGATTTTATTGCGCCCTGTGTGCCGACTGGCCTGTTTTTTGGCCGCATTGGTAACTTTATTGGCGGTGAACTGGTCGGCCGCCCGGTGGAAAACCTTAACTATCCACTGGCCATGATTTTTCCGCATGTCGACAATATTCCACGTCATCCATCGCAACTCTATCAGGCGCTGGGCGAAGGCATTTTGCTATTTATCCTGCTATGGTGGTTTAGTGCCAAGCCACGTCCACGCATGGCGGTATCTGCTGTGTTTTTGATGGGCTATGGTTTGGCGCGTTTCTTTGTTGAGTTTTTCCGTGAGCCAGATGCAGATCAGGGTTTTATCCTGCTGGGCTGGGTTACCAAGGGGCAAATGCTCAGCTTCCCCATGATTATCATTGGCCTATGGATGCTCTGGTATGCTTACCGTCGCCGGATTTATGACTGGGGTCCGCAGAAAAATACCTAAGAGAACCTTTAAACCAACCAGAAGCCACCATTTTTAAGGTGGCTTTTTTGATGGTTCTATCCAATAATAACGCCTCTGATTAATCGCAAAACCGGCTGGTCTGCTATGCAACAATATCTTGATTTATTAAAACTGGTACTTGAACATGGTGGCAAAAAGTCAGATCGCACCGGCACCGGCACGTCTTCAGTTTTTGGTCACCAGATGCGCTTTGATTTATCCAAGGGCTTTCCTATTGTAACTACCAAACGCGTACATTTTCGTTCGGTAGCCATTGAACTGTTATGGTTCTTGCGCGGCGACACCAACGTGCAGTATTTGCAGGACAATAGAGTTACCATCTGGGACGAATGGGCTACCGCTGAGCAAACGGCGCGTTTTGGCCGCCCCGAAGGTGAACTAGGCCCAGTATATGGCCATCAATGGCGTAACTTTGGCGCGACGCAAAATGACGATGGCAGCTTTAACCAAGATGGCGTTGACCAGCTCCAATGGCTCATCAATGAAATCAAAACCAATCCCAATTCGCGTCGCCTGATTGTATCGGGCTGGAATCCCCGTGAGGCCAATCAAGTGGCGCTACCGCCCTGCCACACGCTATTCCAGTTTTTTGTGCAGGATGGCAAACTGTCCTGTCAGTTGTATCAGCGTAGTGCCGACATTTTTCTGGGTGTGCCGTTTAATATTGCCAGCTATGCCCTGCTCACTCACATGATGGCGCAAGTGTGCAATTTGCAAGTGGGTGATTTTGTCTGGACAGGTGGCGACTGTCATTTGTATAGCAATCATTTTGCACAGGCCGAGCTGCAACTCAGCCGTGAGCCGTTGCCATTACCGCAGCTTAAACTCAATCCCGCAGTGACCAACCTGTTTGACTTTACATTTGAAGATATTGAACTGGTGGGCTATGCGCATCATCCAGCCATTAAGGCACCTGTCGCGGTATAAGATCAATTTTCGATCCTGCAATCCTTCGATACCACATCTACTGAAATTAAGAGAAATCAATATGGCTTGGAACGGACTGGAAATTGTACATGTGGTTGCCATGGATGAGCAGCATTGCATTGGCGTGAACAACCAGTTGCCGTGGCATTTGAGTGAAGACCTCAAGCACTTTAAGCGCATTACCCAAAATGGCGTGGTGGTAATGGGTCGTAAAACTTACGATTCCATGGGGCGCGCCTTGCCCAACCGGATCAACTGGATACTCACGCGTGATACAGACTGGCAGGCAGATGGGGTAAAAGTGGCGCACACGCTGGACGAGATTCTTGATCACGCCAGTGCCGATGTAAAACAACTCAATCAGCAATCCATTTTTATTATTGGTGGGGCAGAGATTTTTCGGCAGACGCTGGATATTGCGGATCGACTGGAATTGACCCATGTTAACTTAAATGTTCAAGGCGATACCTTTTATCCAGCCCTGCCAGAGGTATTTCAAGCCGTGAGCCGTGAGCCGATGCAGGATGAAAAATCCGGCGTGGCGTTTGAATTTGTGCGTTATCAGCGCCAATCCAACGCGTCATAACTGCATTTTATTACAGTCCTACCCTTTTGGTAGCCTTATGCTTTTGATTGCAAATTTTTATGCCCTCAAACCCTTATGACTTCAAATTCTCATGACTTTAAAAAACAGCACTGATCTGCTTATTCATGGTCTTAAACGGGGTGTTGGATGGTTGCTCCAGTCGCTGCTGGTCATTGCAATATTGCTGGCAGGCGCGTGGGTCAGTATGGCACTTTGGTTTCAACTGCCTGCCAGTCGATGGCTCATCATCACTGTGATTATTGGCTGGTGGGGGCTGAGTTCGGCATTGCTGATCGGCTGGTTTGCCAGACGTATCCACAAAACGGTGGCGTATGGCAGTGCCGGATGTTATATGCTGTGCTGGATCGTGCTGCTGTGCTGGTGGCAGACCATTCAACCGCAACAAAACAAACACTGGGCAGCGGATGTCGACCGTCAGGTGCAGGTTGAACAAACGGGCCATTTGGTGACATTACATAACGTCAGGAACTTTGACTGGCGCAGTGAAACGGACTTTACTCCGCACTGGGAAACCCGGCAGTATGACCTGCGTAAACTCTCCTCGCTGGATGTGATTACCTCCTACTGGATGGGCCCGAAAATTGCCCATGTGCTGCTGAGTTTTGGTTTTGATGACGGGCAATATCTAACGTTTTCCATTGAAACCCGCCGTGAAAACAATGAAGTCTTTTCAACGTTTGGTGGTTTTTTTCGCAAGTTTGAACTGAGTCTGATTGCGGCTGATGAACGCGATATTATTTATACCCGCACCAACATCCGCAAAGAGCAGGTTTATCTGTACCGCATGCAGGTGTCAAAAGCCACGATCCGCAGCTTGTTTAACAACTACTTGCAAGAAGCCCGTGAGCTGGATCGACAACCACGTTTTTATAACACCCTGACCAGCAACTGTACGACCATCGTGTTTGATATGGCGCGGCTAATTGATCCGGGTTTGCCGCTCGACTACCGCATTGTACTGAGTGGCTATCTGCCGCAATATATCTATGAGCAGCATGGTCTTGACCAGCACGTTCCCTTTCGTATGCTCCAGCAGCAGGCTTATATCAATCCACTGGCCTTACAGTATGCCCAGTCTGCGCATCAGCAATTTAGTGCGGCAGGCTCCAGTGCATTTTCCAGGGCGATCCGGCGCAACCTTGCCGCCCAACCTCTAGATCGTTAATTTTGGGTACATTTCATTTTACCCACATCACATGGCATTTAGCTGATGTAGATTAGGGCTGATGTGAATTGAGATCATAGCAATCCACATCATTTGCCCTTGATCACTGACAGCTCAACATTTGGTGACATAGTTTCTATATAGCTGCTATAGCGTGCAAGTCTGGATTCTGCTTTGATGGATTATCAAATAGAAAACAGGGAAAACACCGATAATGACTTTTTTTAAATCGACGCATTTTTTTTATAGTGTAATGACCTGTGCTGCGCTGGGTATGACTGCCTGTAGCACCACACCTACCCTCAATAAAGCGGGTGAATTGCAAGCGACCAGTGATACCTCTACCTCTAATCCGCTAAAAATTCTCACCAGTTCACGTTGGGAGCTTATTCAGCAAATGGATGGTTCGACCACCAGTATTAACCCAGAGTTACGTCCTGCGCTACAGTTTGAAACCAACTCCCAGCGCTTTAGTGGTAATGATGGCTGTAACCGAATGGTAGGCAGTTATCAGGCCGATATGACCAGCCTGAAATTTGGTCAGGTGGCAGGCACCAAGATGGGCTGTATGCCGGGAACAGATACGCTATCACGCCACTTTAGCGATGGATTAAGTCATACCACGGCTTACCGGTTTGAAGGTGAGTACCTGATCTTACTCAATAAAGATGGCGATAAATTGCTGACTTTGCGTAAGGCTGGTAGCTCAGAGCCGGATTAAGTCCTCAACACAGGTGAAGTCAAATTTTTAATTGATCTAAATATGAGGAGCGCAATTGATGGCACAGCAACGGGCAATTTTTGGTGGCGGCTGCTTTTGGTGTACCGATGCCGTATTTCGTCAGGTTAAAGGCGTGAGTCAGGTGATCAGTGGCTATGCCGGGGGCGCACGCGCCAACCCGAGTTATGAGCAGATATGTACCGGTGCAACAGGTCATGCTGAAGTGATTGCTGTAGATTTTGACGACAGTATTATTGACTTTGACACCTTACTGGATATTTTCTTTGCCACCCATGATCCGACTACCCTTAATCGTCAAGGTAATGATACCGGCACGCAGTATCGTTCGGTCATTTATTACCAGAATGAACAACAGCAACAAACCGCACAGGCCAAAATTGAACAGCTTAAACAGCAAGGGATCAATGCGGTTACTGAACTGAGTCCCGCAGTTCCGTTTTATGAGGCTGAAAGCTATCATCAGGATTTTTATACCAAAAATCCAACGCAAGGCTATTGTAACTTTTCTATTCCACCCAAGCTATCCAAACTCAAGCAGTATTTTTCCGATCAACTGGCTTAAACGTATAGCCTGCGCATGATACAAATTGATTCTTGCATCATGCGCAGGATGAACCACTAAGATTGTTGATTTTGCAAAGCTGGTAATATTGTGGTGCTAAAAAAAGGCAGGCAATGTTCCAGCGCACGGCAATCCTGACCCAGACTGCGCTGCACAAAAAAGTCCTGTACCATTTGTGCTTGTTGCTCAATGCCATAACGAAAAAAACTTTTGCCTTCTTGGAGCAAATATTGATAACGACGATCAAGTAATGCACGGCGAATCACTTTCATGCCCTGCTGTACCTGCCATACATGCGTCATTTCATGGATAAACCATGCTTGCTTACCAAGCGGTGCTGTCGAAAAATCATCCAGATAATCGTCGGGATTAAAATAAATATGGCCATTGGGACTAATCGCATAGCCGCGCATGACCCAGCGACTGGCGACAATGCGTGGCCGAGCCAGATCAAGCTGATCATGAAAAATAGAATAGGCCAGACCTTTTTCACCTAAAGTCAGAGCACGGCTTTTGTGAGGACGCAAGGTAATATTGAGCAAGTCAGAGATGATCCCTTAAAGCATAGAATTTTAAGCACACATACACGATGAGGATAACAAAATCCCTGTCACCATTCCCTTTTGCGATAACACCCTGATAAAAAACAGGTCATTATCCATGCGCCTTAGTATAAGCAGACTACAGCACTTATTTACATTAATTTACCGTTAAAAATAGTATGGTGATTGCAGGAACCTGTTTTTAGAATGTCGACAACCAGACTATTTCACCGCGTTTATGCGCTTCTTTCATCGAAACTTTTTCTATGGGAGACATAAATGCAGTACAATATCTGCCACTTTTAATGACTTTTTTGCACTATAAGCCTTTGTTGTCGCTATGCAATTTATAACAGTTATATGCATACGCTGATCAACAATGCAGTGCAAAGCCTACCCTGCGATAGTTCAGGGTTTTAAGGAAATCGGATTATCATGAGTGTGTTAACTTTTGCCCTAGCGCAATTTTCTCCCCGGGTTGGTGACCTACTGGCAAACGCAAAACAAATGGTACAGCTTGCTGAACAAGCCAAACAAAAAGGCGCTGATGTCATTGTTTTTCCAGAACTTGCAGTCACTGGCTATCCTCCTGAAGATTTATTACTGCGTGCCAGCATGAACACGCGGGTACGCCATGCGCTGGATGTGCTCAAGCAGGTAAACGGTATTACCATGGTGGTGGGTTATCCGCATCAGGAAGATCATGCGACCGAGCTACAGCCGCGTTATAACTCCGCTGCTGTGCTGTGTGATGGGCAAATCCTTGGGGTTTATCACAAGCAATACTTACCCAACTATAGCGTTTTTGATGAACGTCGCTATTTTACTACCGGTTCCCAGCATGTGATTTTGGAAATCAAGGGACAAAAAGTAGGCTTGCTGATCTGTGAAGACCTATGGCAGGACAAGCCAGTGTGCCAGCTCAAAAAACTGGGGGCTGATCTGGCTGTGGTACTGAATGCCTCTCCATTTGAAACAGGCAAACATGAACGTCGCAAGGCCTTATTGCACAGCCAGAGCAAAACCAATCAGCTGCCAATCGCCTATGTCAATTGCGTTGGCGGGCAGGATGATCTGGTGTTTGATGGTGGCTCCATGGCAGTCAATGCGGATGGCACGATTGCTGCCGAGGCCAACCGTTTTGGTGAGCAAATCCTGCTGGCCGAATTTGATTGCAATAGTCATGCTTTTAAGCCGCAAGCACCGGTTGCCACACTGTCGCCCATTGCTGAAACCTATCAGGCGCTGGTGGTGGGCGTGCGTGATTACGTCAATCGTTCGGGCTTTCCCGGGGTGATTCTGGGCTTATCGGGCGGTGTGGATTCTGCACTGTGCTTGGCCATTGCAGTAGATGCGCTAGGGCCTGAACGGGTGAATGCCGTGATGATGCCTTTTGCCTATACGGCACAGATTAGCCTTGAAGATGCTGCGGCACAGGCCAAACGGCTGAATGTGGCGTATCACGTGGCTGAAATCCACAATATCGTGCATAGCTTTGCCAGTACTCTGCATCCGTTCTTTGGGGATAGTGATGTTGGGGTAACAGAAGAAAATCTGCAAGCCCGTAGTCGTGGCACTTTGTTGATGGCGCTGTCCAACAAGTTTGGTCATTTAGTGCTCACGACCGGCAATAAATCGGAAATGGCTGTGGGCTATGCCACTTTGTACGGTGATATGGCTGGTGGTTACGATGTGCTCAAAGATGTCTACAAAACCGAAGTGTTTGAACTGTGCCGTTACCGCAATTCACTGGAAGACACACCAGTTATTCCAGAGCGGGTGATTAGTCGGCCACCGTCTGCCGAGCTGCGGCCAGATCAGGTGGATCAGGATTCCCTACCGCCGTATGAAATTCTGGATGCCATTTTGCAGGGTTATATTGAACATGACCTGAGCCAGACTGAACTGGTCGAAAAAGGCTTTGACTGCGACGTAGTAAATCGCATCATTAAAATGGTAGACCGCAACGAATACAAACGACGTCAGTCGGCGATTGGCCCGCGTGTAACCAGCCGTGCCTTTGGTCGTGAGCGTCGCTACCCACTAGTGAATGGCTGGCAGGCCGGAGATTAATCCTTAATGACCCACACCTCGGATCAATCATCAAAATTAGATCAGCCCACCACTCAGGCGCGTGCGCTGGCCGAACAATTGCTGGCTGCACAGGTGAATTTTGTCAAGGCACGTCTTAGCAACGCCGAGCTGGGTGATCAGGCCGCTAGTCTGATTCATTTTTGTCTGGAACAGGGCAAAGATATTCGTTTGGATGAGGTGGTAAGTGCCAGCAGCATTCGGGAAGTGGTTCAGGTCTATGCTTTTGATTTGAATCTGGGTGCTGGCATTATTGAGCTGATTGGTGCTATGGCACAGCGGTTGTATAGCGAAGCCAACCATCTGGCACCTACCCTACAAACCCTGATTTCCAGCCATCAGCTCGAACAGTGGATTGACAAGATTCTAGAGCTGGATCAGGTCAGGCATCATCTGGTGCAGGCCGTGCTGCAAAGCCCAGCCGCTCATGCGGTGATTGGCCAGATTATTTCCAGCTTGCTGAACAAACAACTGCCCAAATGGCGTGAACAGGTGGCTGGCCAACTGGGTGAAGGTTGGTTGGCCAAAACCCCATTACTGCCCCGCTTAATGAAGCTGCTGCTGCAACAGGAAGAAAAACTACTAATCATTGCCGAACAGCATCTCAGTCAGTTTATTCAAAATCAGGGCACTCAGTTGCTTAGTCTGGATGCGGCTGAATTAAAGGATATTGCTTGGCAAGTCTGGCTCAATATCAAGGATATTCCTCTCAATGAATTGTCTAGCGGGATTGAAGCGTTGGACATTGAGGAATTTTTTGTACTGCTGTATGAGACTTGGCGTGAATTGCGCCAGACTGAGTACCTGCAACGCCTGATTTTTACCGGCATTGATGTGTTTTTTGAAGTGTATGGTGATTATCCGCTATCAGAATTACTCGAAGAAATTGGCATTAGCAGACAACACCTGATTAATGACGCCAACCGTTTTTTGCCACGTGCCATTGCCGCCTTGAACCAGCATCACGTGCTGGATCAGCTCATCCGCTTGCAGCTTAGTGATTTTTACTTTAGTGCGACCACATTAAAGCTGATTCAGCAGGGTTTGATTCATTCTGCCCCTGCCCAGCCTGAAAAACCCTTATAAGCCAATTCAGCTTGCTATATACCTTATAAAAGTAGTGCTCTCAGACTGTACAGCACTTGATTTATTGCTGTGCAGGTTGCTGCTTTTTATCCTGTTCCAGTTCAACGATTAGCTGCTGCATCTGGGCAATTTCCTGTTTTTGCGTTTGAATAATGCCATCGGCCAGCTCACGCACGCGCGGGTCTGTAATAGTGGCTCGCTCACTGGTGAGAATAGCAATGGAATGATGCGGAATCATGGCTTTCATCCACGATACCTGATCCACGGTGGCCTGACTGCGCATCAGCCATAAGGACAATACGGCAATTAGCACGCTGCCTGCATAGATCATCAGGTTATGTTTTTTGTTTTTGTACATGCCCTGCATAAATGTCAGCATGATGATTGCCATGACTGCACCCATAAAAATAGCCATGTAAACCCGGGTTTCACTAAAATAAATATGCTCAGCCTGATACACATTGCTATACATCATGGCAAACATCGCCAGTGTCGACGTTAGAATCATTAGGCCAAATTTTGCATAAGGGTTCATTGATCTTCCTCGTTTTTTAGGACAATCATTAGCCTAGCCATTTTTAGCGGTTATTTAGGTATCAATTCAGTAGAGGTCTGTTTGCAGGCTTCACGCCAGAACAGCAGTTTAATGTCGTGTGGTCAAAACTGCGGGGCTTGAAACACATGGGCTTCACACATCGGGGTTTAAAGCGATGTGTTTTAACCATTTGGATTTAATGGGACTGAATTTAATGCACAAGGTTTGAAGCACAAGGTTTGAAGCACAAGGTTTGAAGCAAAGGGTTTGACGTAAAATGTTTAAAGCAACGTGCTTAACAACAAGAAACGTTAGAAGAACCAGCTTAGAAATAGCCAGCCCAAGAATAGCCGCTTAATGAATGGTGACGACTTCACAAAACCCGATTTCATCGAGTACTGTATGATGTTGCAAGTCGTATAGGTAAACCTTGCTTAAGGTATGCTGGAAGGTTTTTTTGATGGCCACATGTATGAACTGTTGTAGATGAAGTTCCTGCCAGAGTTTTTCATAGCCCGATGTCATGCGATGAACATACAGGTCATCCACCAGATAAGCCGGTTCGCCATCAATGGAAAAGCAGACATGGGGATGGTTTTGAACCAGTAGGTCAATAATCATAAAAACACTCCTGATAAACTCACTGTTTCATATTAAAACATGCCAGCCCGCTTGCCATACCAGTTTGGTTAAATAACAACGTCCGCTCGTTACAAATCCAGTTCAGACAGCTGGGCTAAACCAACTTAGAACAACTGTCTTAAAATAACTTGCCTAGAACAACTGTCTTAAAACAACTGATTTAAAAAAAGAAAAAACCTGCACCTGTAGGCATCAGGCTAACTACCAAGTACAGTGGCGCCAAAACCAGCAGGATAAAACCAGCCACCATGGCCATATCCTTGAGGCTCATGACATAACGGCTCTGGTTATTTTCCAGTAACTGCAACGCCAGATTGGGTTCATCCAGGCAGCTACTGGCATAGCAGGCCAGAACATCCAAAAACGGGTCAACCAATGAGCTGGTGAGTAAATACGGATTAAATGAACCAAGCTGATGTGCACCAAAAAACGCGGCAATGGGTGCATCAAAATGCACATAACGCATGGCCCATTGTCCAAATTTTTTGGTTTCTATGGGAGCATAAGACAACATTTTAATGTCTTGATGAAGCGGATCCCGACTTAATTTCTGGTACAGGCTATCTACTTGCGCTTTTGAACCTTCGATGCACTGTAAGAAATAATTGTTGCCATATAGCAACACACCGGTCAGCTGGTGATTAAAGTTGTTTTTCTGGGCAGCGGCAAGAATCTTCTGCAAATCATTGCGAATCTCAGCTGGCTGCGCTGTTGCCGTACTGGTATAAACCAGACGAACATTTACGGTCATTATTATCTTCTAAATTGAGCAACCAGACTGGTGCCTTAAGGAAATATTCTAAGCCTAAAAATCAAACAAATCTACTATTTTTAAATATAACTTAATCAGTGAAATAGTTTTTCTAAATAATATCAAGCCTGAATAGGGACAATTTCAAACCATAACCCAAGGCTTTAAAGCTTTAAAATGCGCATAAAAAAAGTCCAGTCTGAGAGACTGGACTATAAAGCTTTAATTTCAAAAATCTTTACCATTGTATCAATGAACAATGGTAGCGGGGGCTGGATTTGAACCAACGACCTTCGGGTTATGAGCCCGACGAGCTACCAGACTGCTCCACCCCGCAGCAGAGGTGGCATTTATACGCGCCTATTGCCGTAGCGTCAACAAAAAAATCCATTTATTTTATATATTGCACATTTTTTGAGTGATTTGAGCAATATTCACCCAAATCATGGCGAATCAGCCATGGATAAGCGCGGTACTGAACAACACATAGCTTGTAATCAAAAATAAGGGTAAAAAAACAGAAATCAGGACAATCTGGTTCAGATTCATAGCGGGTTTCTCGTAAGCCCATAAGTGAACCACTAGACTATCCCGCTTTTATTTAACGCCAATGACCATCATGTTACCGCTTGAGCTGGCAGGTATTGGTTGTTGCTTTACAGGGTTAGTGGCTGGTATAGCGCATGAGTTCGTGTGGGTCATGCGCACAAAACAGTGATACTTCATCAGCATGCTGCACGGCCAGTTGTTGCAAGCGCGCCAGACTTTGCAGTCGGGGCTTGCGGTAGGTTTTTACTAGATTTTCAAAAAACCTGAGTCCAGCCGGCATACGGGGCTGGGCAGTCACCTGACTGTGATGAAAATAGGCATCGCCACAGTGCAATAACCATTTTTTATCCTGTCGCACTGCAACGCCGACATGCCCCTTGGTATGGCCAATGAGCGGAATGAGCAACAGGTCATTGGCCAGCTCGGCAATGGGCGCAATGGCATCAAAACCAAACCAGCGTTTTGCTGACTGACTCTGGCTTTGAGTGCCAGTCTGGGTTTGGCCATGCACGATCCATTGTGGTTGGTGTTCAAACTGAACAGTACGAAAACGCAGCAAGTCGCGCATATCCGGTTGCACAATCTGCAATAGCTCAGCTTCCAGCACATGCACGCTGGCCGCCGGAAAATCACTTAGGCCGCCTGCATGATCCAGATCAAGATGGGTTGGGATTAGGTGCTTTACATCCTGCGGATCATAGCCCAGCGCCTGAATCTGGTACAGCGCGGTTTCAGTTTTGTCCAGCGTCGGTCTAGCCAGCTTTAAAAAAGTGCTTCCTAGTCGGCCTTGCGGATTTTGTAAATCACGACTGCCAAAGCCACAATCCACCAGGATCAGCCCGACGCTGGTGTCTAGCAGCAAACAGTGACACACCAGCTTGGCCGGTTTTTTCCAGCTGCCATAACCATTGATCAACTTTTGGCAGGCTGGACACATCGTGCCGCAGTTGAGGTGATGAATACGCAGAATACTGCCTGCTTTGCGAGCAAGACGGTTGTGCTCATTGTTGTTGTCCTGATTATTCTGCGCTGCACTGTCGGCACGAGGTTTACTGGTATTCATGGAGGTTCTGGCTTCCTGCTGGCGTATTGTTTTGCGTCACAACATTTGCGTCATCATGTTGCGCATGATCATGGCGGTTGCAAAACCAGTATTAATTTTTTTAGGAAAAAAGTTTTGACAGCTTTTACCAGCTTTTATACAAATCACGACAGTGGCACGGTGCTGCCAATATTTCTACAGATTCAGATTTAACACATTGCATTGCTTTTTAAAGGCTTTGTACTGTTCATGTTAAAACTACTGACTATCTTTGCTTAAGTTGAATCCAGAGCAGATTGGCCTGCGTATATGTTGATGAAGAACAAAAGTTCTTGTGCATTCACTTTATACAACAGGAAGCATTATTATCATGAAAAAACTAACTCTTACACTGGCACTGGCCAGCAGCTTGTTTTTAGCCACTGCCGCACAGGCAGACATGAACGTGATGGTGGGTGGCCAAAGTATGCTGCCTGCCAAGGATATTGTTGATAATGCAGTGAACTCTGCCGATCACACCACGCTGGTTGCCGCCGTAAAAGCCGCTGGACTGGTTGAAACCTTAAAAAGCAAAGGGCCATTTACGGTATTTGCACCGACCAACGCTGCATTTGACAAACTGCCTGACGGTACAGTGGCTACCCTGCTTAAGCCTGAAAACAAGGCCTCTTTGACCAAAATCCTGACCTATCATGTGATTGCAGGCAAATATGATTTTGATGCATTGTCCAAACTGATTAAAAAAGGTCATGGCAAAACCACCCTGCAAACCGTGAGTGGTGGTAAGCTGAGCTTTAGTAAAAATGGCATGCACAATATTATGGTGTGGGATGAAAAAGGCGGCATGGCCAATATCAGCACCTATGATGTGTATCAGTCCAATGGGGTGATTGAGGTGGTTGATACCGTACTCATGCCCAAATAAGCATGTAAGCCTGACTCACCAAGCGACATCAAATCCACATAACGACCTGTGCTTACTGGTAAATTGCCAGTGGCATGGGTTTTTTGGGTTTTTTGGGTTTTATTTTTAAATATAACCAATTGATCTATAGTATAAAAAGCTTATAAAGCTTTAGAAAATGATCAGGAAAAATCAGTATGGACACTCGCAAAAGGGATAACAATATATGACGCTCATTATTTTTTTAAAACAGCAACGCTGGCCAGCAGTGCCGATGGTGCTATGGATGGTTTGCCTGCAACAAGGGCATGCGGGTGGGCTACCGCTAAATAATCAGCAACTGGAAAGTAATCTGCCGGTCATAACTATTACAGCCAGTACCGATGCAGCCAATACCTTGCTGGGCAATGCTGACAGTGCATCACAGGGTTCGGTGACCCGCCAGCAACTGGCCAACCGTCCCTTGCTGCGCCCTGCTGAGGTACTGGAAACCGTGCCGGGTCTGATTGTGACCCAGCATAGTGGTGATGGTAAGGCCAACCAGTATTTTTTGCGCGGCTTTAACCTGGATCACGGCACTGACTTGGCTACTTTTGTCGATGGTGTGCCGGTCAATATGCCCAGTCATGCGCATGGACAAGGCTACACTGACCTAAACTTTGTCATTCCTGAACTGATTGATTTTATTCAGTATCGCAAAGGGCCTTATCGCGCAGCCGATGGGGATTTTGCGTCAGCCGGAACCGTGCGCCTGCAACAACTGTGGCAGCTGGATCAGAATTTTGCAGAACTGACATTTGGCACCGATAATTACAAACGCTTACTGGCGGCGGGTTCTGCCGAATATGCAGGCGGTGAATTGCTGGGTGCGCTGGATGTGAGCGGTTATGATGGCCCGTGGCAGGTCAAGCAGGACTCACAAAAACAAAACCTGCAACTGCGCTATAGCCGTGGCACATTTAATGATGGCTGGTCACTGGCATTAAGCCACTATCAGGCCGACTGGGATTCCACCGATCAGGTGGCAAAGCGCGCAATCGACAGCAATCTGATTGATCGTTATGGCTCGCTCAATGCGAGTGATGGCGGCAACAGCCAGCGCACTGCCCTCACCTTTAACTGGGCGGCACAGCATGACAAGCGTAGCCAACTGCTGGATGTGTATGCACTGGCGTATGACTTGAACCTGTTTTCTGATTTTAGCTACTTTTTGAATGATCCCGTACGCGGTGATCAGTTTGAGCAATATGATAAACGCTATGTGCTGGGTGGTCGCTATGAACAAACCTTTGACCAGTCGCTGTTTAACCATGACATGCAAAATACGCTGGGTTTTAGTACCCGCAATGATTTTATCCGTGATGATGGGCTGTTTTTGACCCAGCAACGCCAGCGCTACCAGACCATTAGTAATGATCGAGTGACCGAATCAAGCGCCGCACTTTATGCTGAAAATGCCATTAAATGGACGCCTTATCTGCGCAGTACGCTGGGCTTGCGCGGGGATATTTATCACTTTGATGTGAATGCCAATTTGCCCGATAACAGCGGCACCCGCACAGACCACAAGTTTAGTCCCAAGCTGGGTCTGGTGTTTGGGCCTTTTCAAAATACCGAATACTATGTGAATTACGGCTATGGCTTTCATAGCAATGATGCGCGCGGCACCACCATTCATGTTAACCCGGATACACGCGATGATGGTTATTTGCAGTCTGTAGATGCGGTATCGCCACTGGTACGCACCAAGGGCGGTGAACTGGGCTTGCGTACCGAGCTATTGCCTGACCTGCACAGCACTATTGCGTTGTGGCAACTGGAGTCGGATTCTGAGCTGGTGTTTGTGGGCGATGCGGGAAATACTGAAGCCAGCCGTCCCAGCCGCCGCCGTGGCATTGAACTCACCAACTATTATCAGCCATCTGCCGAATGGCAACTGGATGTGGATGCGGCGTTTTCGCAGGCGCGCTTTACCGATGACGATCCCGCCGGCAAACATATCGCCGACTCCATTGCCACCACTGCATCCTTGGGACTGGCTTATACGCCCAATCGCCCATGGACGGCCGGTTTGCGCATGCGCTACTTTGGCCCGCGTGCATTACTGGAAGACAACAGTGTGCGCTCAAGAGCCTCTACCTTGTTTAATGCTGAGGCAGGCTATCGCTTTACCCCACGCTTGTCGGGCAAACTTGAAGTGCTGAATGTGTTTGACCAACGCGCCAATGACATTGAATATTATTATGAATCCTGTCTTGCCAGCGAACGCGCGACCAGTAGCTGCGACGCCAATAGTGCCAGCCGTGATGGGGTTCTGGATCGGCATGTGCATCCGACCGAACCGCGTGAAATTCGTGCCAGTGTACGGATGCTGTTTTAAAGACCAAAAGATTTAAACCAGAAAAAAGCTTCCCCGATCTTGGTGTATCGGAGAAGCTTTTTTCTATTACATGCCTGCTTAAAGATTCAAGATCACGTTTAAGCAGGCATAGTTTCGCAACTACAGTCTTTTATTTAAACCAGCTTTTTATTTAAACCACTTTACCAGTGTACAACACACTACCAGTGGGCAAGCCGGTGGGTGAACCATTTTTGGGTTCCAAACTAATCGCCAAAATAGCATCAGCCGATAGCAAGCGTGCTTGGGCAACTGACAGGATGGCTTTGCCTTGCTCAATACGCACCACGCCCATGGATTGTGGTGCCGCATCGCCCTGAATACTCCACAACTCCAGATCACGGTCACTTGGCACGTGGTAGTCACTCATCTGGCTCAGCAGCAGCGAATTGCCCTGCTGGCGTATAATCCACGCCGGTTGTTTACTGTCGTCACTGAGTACCGCAATATCACGGCTGGGCACAGGTTGAGCCTGCACAACAACAGGCGATGATGGCGCTGAAATAAGTTGCGGTTGCAGTGCAATAAATACAGCAAGCCCTGCGGCAATCGCCGTGCTGACCCATGCCCAAGGGCGCCACATGGATTTCGCATCGTTGGCGGCGGCTGGACGCGCAGACGCTGAAGGTTGCATGGTTAACACTGGGCGCTGCGTCACATCACTAATGCTATCTAGCTTGGCTTCAATACGCTGCCACACATGCGTCGGCACCACGTGTGGCTCTAGCAGGCTGGCCAGCGGGTTTAAGCGGCGTTCCCACGCATGGGTCATCTGGCGCAATGCTGGTTGCTGTTGCATCAGGGTCTGAAAGCGCAAGCGTGCTGAAACAGACAGCGTGCCCAGTACATACTGGGCGGCAATTAGATTGAATCTTGAAGTATCTTCCGGCGAAAACTGACTAAATGTTGGCATAGATATTACTTCTCCATACATCTTTTTAAGAAGTCAAGGCCACGGCGAATCCATGTCTTGGCAGAGCCCAAAGGAACAGTCAGGTGACTGGCCACCTGCTGATGGGTCAGACCATCAAAAAAAGCCAGTGATACGCATTGGCGCTGCTGGTCATCCAGCTCCTGCATACAGATGGATAACAATGCCTGATGATCGGCCTGCATGGCGTGATTGAGGGGATCATCATGATCAGAGGCCATTTCCGCGCTCATGGTGTCTTCATTGAGCAACAAAACCTGCTCCGAAGGCAGGCGGCGGATACGGTCAATACAACGATTTCGGGTAATGGTGGCCAGCCAAGTGCGTACCGAACCACGATCGGTGTTGTACTGATCGGACACATGCCATAAGGTCAAAAATACTTCCTGTAGCGTTTCTTCGGCCATGTCCTGTTTTTTAAGCAAGCGCAATGCAATGGCAAACAATTGCGGCGAAGTCTGGTCATACAACTGGCGAAAGGCAATACGGTTGCCCTGCCCGATCTGGAGCAATAATGCCTGTTCATCAATCATGGTGGATGGCTCTAGTTCTGCTGTGGTTATTAATTCAACATGGTTATTGATTTCAAAATGGGGTGCTATCCCTATCCGGCAATCCAGTTTAAACCCAGAATACGCTGGGTCATCCAGATAAGCGCCAGCAGGCAAGCCAGTCCTGATCCTGCCTGTAAAACAATTTCACGATAAAACACTGTACGCCGTAACACCAGTGCTAATGGAAAAAATATCAGGATGCAGCTAATTTGACCCAGTTCGATCCCCAGATTAAATGACAACAGCGCAAGGCCGCGTGACCAGTTGTCCAGCGGTAATTCAGACAGCACATTGGCAAAACCAAAGCCATGTACCAGACCAAACAAAAAGGCAATGCGAATTTGCTGAGGACCAAACACCGGCAGCAGGTTGTTAATCGCTGCCAGCGCAATGGAAAATGCAATGATGGATTCAATCCACTGGGCAGGCAAAATCACAATTTTGAGCACAGCCAGCGTCAGGGTAATCGAATGCGCCACAGTAAAGGCCGTCGCAATATAGAGGGTATGCCGGATGGCTGTTCTGGCCGATTGCACCGGAATCCATTGTTTATTCTGGCGGTGATACACAGCCGCCACCAGCAAGCAAAACAGAAATAATAAATGATCATAACCCGTAAGCAAATGATGAATGCCTTCGCCCAGATAGGTTTTTATGGTATGAAAGCGCGAGGTATTTTCACCCTGCAATAAGGTGCTGCCCGAAGCCACCAGCCAAGTTTTTGTGGTCTTTTCTGTAGAGGCTTGGCTATTTGACTGGTCATCTGTGCCTGCCCCACCCAGTGTCAAAATCAATCGGTGGCCGCTATCAATGCCGGACAATATCTGATAATTGAGCTGATCCGGTTGGGCGGCGTTGCAATCAATGGCCAGATACATGACCAGATAGGCCATGCCGGCCACCTGATCGATGGCCAACGGCTGCTGCAAGGAATTCATCATGCAGGGCTGACCAGCGTGCTGCCACTGAATATTATGACTTAATAGCGCCATAATCGCAGGTTGCTGCGCCTGAATTTCACCCCAGCTAATCTGGCGATCCTGATTGGCATCCAGCGGCACCAGCAGGGCAAGGTCACGAATGGCCAAACGATACTGCGCGAGTGTCTGCTGCGGCTGAGCATCCGCTACTGTACTCGAAGGCGAATCTGACTGAATATGAAGATAGGCTGTACTGGACTGATGTGCCTGTGCGGGCATAAGCCATAGCAGACACAACAAAAACGCCATGCCTAGCTGTATCAGCAAGCCAGACATTTGATGTTTTATTGCAAATAATCGCCGACAGACCAGCAGACAGAATCGCTGAAGCAACACCAGTAAGGCAGCAGCATGACGGGCAGATTGGATACTAAACAGGGTCATGATAATGCGCTCACTCGTCGACAGTTTGAACAGATTCAAGCGCTTTAGCCAGCAGCGGATATTCAAATCCGGTTTGTGACATCCAGTACTTGATGGTTTTGATATCCGGCGCACTGCTTGTGCGCAAGGCAGCATTGCTATAAATCACAATATCTGCGGTTTCACGCTGTCTTTGCCAGTTCAGCCGTGCCAGTCGTAAGGCTTGCTTAAAATCACCCATGATATAGGCAAACTGTGCCTGTTCCCGCTGATGCGCCACCTCGCCACGCTGTTGCCAGATTGCAATACGCTGTGCCAGCATGTTGCCATGCGCCAGTGCCTTGGGGTCTTTCAGTTGTTGCTCGCTCATCACCAGCCGTAGCAACAGGCTATCGTTGTCAGTATGGCTGCTCAGCATCTGGCGGACTTTTTCCCACTGCTGATGCGCCAATAACCAGTCGGCACGCGCGGTCAGGGCGGGTGCGCTTTGCTGATCCATCTGGCGAAAGACTTGGGTTGCCATGGCAGCATCATCACGCCTCAGGGCAATATCGGCAGCAATCAAATCCAGCCAGCGTTGCTGCTCGGGAGTTAGTCCGGCATTGACCTGCATGAGCTGAGTAATCGTATCAGCACTGCCGCGCAAGTTGCCTGTCATGCTGTCGACCTGTGCCACGCAAATCATTTTGAGCACCAGCAAACTGGCATCTTGAAGCTGGTCACACTGGCGTCGTGCGGCGGTAAACTGTCCCTGCACCAGATTGATGGAAGCCAGCATAAACAAGCTGTCCGGCTGGTTAGGCATTTTTTTTAGGATTTGCTGTAAGGCCTGCCGTGCCTGATCAAAACGATGGGTAGACTGATCAATATTGGCACGAATCAAGTTAATTTCAGGGGTTTGGACACGCGCATAAGGTGCCAACAGTGCTTCTGCCTGACCAACTGCACGCGGATCACCAGCGCTGTAAGCTTTGGCAATCAGCAGATTGGCACGACTCAAGGCTTCTGCCATGGTTTGCGGTGGCGTGCGCTGCTGGAAACTCATACTGCCAGCCGGCAAGGTTTCGACAATCTGTGCAGGATTACTGGGTCGATACGGCATGGCATGCACATCAGCCACCATGAGCAGCAAGGTCAAGAGTGTCATGGCAATCATGGATACGGTCATCACAACCATCGGTAATGCGTAATCACTTTGCCGCATGCTGACCTCCTGCAATACTGTTTTTTAAGAATTTTGAATTTAAAATCATAAACTTGGATTTTTTAGGTTAAATATCGGGATATTGCAAATCATGGTGATGCATCCTTGTTTTTGAAGATCATCATTTTCAAACTTCAGGTTTTTAGGCACATGATAAAAAAATGCTGAACCTGAATAGACACAAGGCAAGACACACGAATAGATACAGCGGCAAATGCAACGATAAATGCAACGACCAATACAACGAACAATACAGCAGCCTAAGCATGACCATGACTGGAACAGCTTAGGCTGGTCAAACAGTTTTTAATAACACAGACCGCTCATAAAAACAGTCTGCTTAAAACCTTCTAACCTAATCCCACAAACCGCAACCCGTTAAAAAGTAACAGTTTGCGGTTCGTTTTGCTCAGGCGATGTTTCACTGATTTGCATGATGTCTATGGGTTCAGCCGTCTCCGACATGGCATTGGCGCCATCGGTTTGCAAGCGTACCTGTGCAATGAATGAATCATCAGTGCTGGGCGCTGGCTGTGCAGCACCCTCACCTAGATCATGGCTATCATTGTTACAGCCACTCATCAGCACGCTGGCCGATAGCATCAGCAGGCTGGCACCTATCAGTTTAAGTTGCATCATATTCTCCAGATAGAAAATGTAGTGAATACAGAGCGTGATTTACCTTAAGGTGAACCAGCAATTGGGGTATTCAGGTACGGGAAGCTACTGCCAAACTGCGACGGGCTTTGTAGCGCGCCATCGGTAAAGTGAATGGCACCAGACGGCGCATCACTGGCTTTACAGCCAACAGCGGTATTGACGTTGGGGATCGTACATACCTTGCCCATCACCACGCGCAAGGCAATATCCACCACATCATCACCTGGACGGCGACCATTGGGGAATCCGGCATTGTCGCCGTTAATCACGCCCAGACGATCCTGACTGGCAGCAGGCACCGCAGGAATGCTGGTGTTAAGACGCAATTCTTCAGAAGCAACCACGCGGTCAGGCTTGTTCAGGGTGGGAATTCCAGTCAGGAATGCCGCAACCAGATCAGTGCGCGGGAAATTGGTCGGCGCTTTGACACCTGCACTGCTAAACAGAATTTGTAGCAAGGCTGGCAGGGTTGGGTTGGTCACGTAGGTGGCAAACTGGCCATCATTAACCGGACGGCTGGCGTTAAACTTGTCTTTGTCTTTCAGACCAATTACCACTTCGTTGACCAGTGGCATACCCAGACGCGACACCTGAGTCCATGCACCGCCCTCTTTGGTCGCACTGTTGATATTGCTGCCGGGTGTCGGGTTACGCAAAGCACCCTGACGTAAGCTGGCCGTAGTCCAGCCGCCCACAATAGTCTGGCCGCCATTGGTCAGGCAGGACTTGGGAAGTTCCAGCGCAATGGTGGTAACATTCTTTTTGGCCAGCGAATTGGTGGCTGCACTTTCTGCCTTGGCATCAAATTCTGTAGCCGGTGCCTTGATATTCACCAGATCAAATGTCTGCCCCAGATTGACAGCAAATGAGTCCTGACGCTGGCCGACAAATACCTTACCAGCGCCACAGCCCGGAACATTGATGGGCTGGACAAAGCTTTTGGCATAATTTGCATAATTGGGAATGGACTTGGCACCCACATTATCAAACGGCTTTTTAAAATTACCTAATGCGGTACGGCTACCACTACGACGGTCACCTTTTACCATGGTGACGCTGTAGGTTTCTGCGGTATTTTGTGCTGAGCTGGAACTATTATTAATTTCGCCAATATTGGACAACGGCACCGATACCATCTGGTTGCCGACTGGCACTTTCAAGTCTTTTAGGCTTTGCTGGAATTTGAACTGAAAGGTCACATCTTCTTTGGCATCGCCATTGTTATCGACATGGATTTCATACAGGGCATTGGGGTCTAGGGCATAATAATTTGGCCCGGCAAAAGCATCTTGCAACGGCTGGTAGTTGGCAATCAGGGTGACATAGCCGCTGCGACCTGATTCGTAACTGTTAAACATATAAAAATCGGTGGCATCCACTTTGGGTGTTTTGGTAATGCCCGGTGCTTCGCGGTGACTGGAGGCTTGTGCCGAGAAACCGCTACCGGCCATAAGCGCGGCGACGGCAATACTAATGAGCTGACGTTTCATGGGTATTTTCCTTGAACCTGTTCCTAAATTGTTTTGACGCATCCCACGGCTACTCAATAAACAAATTAAGTACCGCTTAAGTTATTTACGCTAAAAACAGGCTTTTGGATTCAAGAAAATTCATTATTTATGCAAAGTTTTGTTAGTGAGTACCAATCATGAAGTTTGTGGGTGGGTTTGACTTGTTGTAAAGGCAAGGTTTTAACCAAGCCAATCGCATAAAAAATCCGGACTGCTGACCAGTACCGGATTTGTAGTAAGCTGTTTTTCATATCAGGTCTATGCTTTATTTTGCCTGATGCTGCGCTTTAATCAGGTCAGCCGGTAAAAATGTTTGGCATTATCACGAAAAATAGCCTGCATGGCCGCTTCACCATACGGTTGAATCATGCGGGCATAGGCCTCTATCAGATTGCTCAGGCTGGTGTTGACCTTATCCATGGGAAAGTTAGAGGCATACATAATGCGCTCAACCCCAAACACGGCAATCGCGTGATCAACCAGCGGCGACAGTAACTCAACCATCTCATTCGCACTGGCCAACTGGCGGTTTTGATAAAACGTATGCCCCAGTACCGTCATCATCAGGCCAGAAATCTTGGCATATACATTCGGCTGTTCAGCCAGTTGTGCAATATCGTCTTTCCAGCGCGCAAAAATGTCCTGACGGGCGGCGGCAGTTACCCCGGTATAGTTGCCTACAGGCCCAAACAGGCCAACAGGCGTGCCCAGATGATCCAGCACGATAGGCGTGTCTGAAAAACGCTTGGCAAGCTGGGTGACATCAGCAATCTGGCTGGAATAGACCCATGCATCAAAGCTAAGCCCACTGGTGGCAAACTGCTCAAAACCTGCCAGAAATTTGCGGCTGGTGTATAAATGCGGCTCATCACTCCATGGATGCACACCCCAATCAGCATGATGCGAGGCCATGCGCCGCAAGCCACGCAATAATGGAGTTTGCGCCTGATGCAATTGCAGAATTTTTTTAAACCTTGGGTCGGTAAAATCAGCGGTAGCCACAATGCCACCCAGCCGAATACCATGCTGCTCAAACGGCAATTGTTTCACCCAGCGCGTTTCACCCACCACGCCGTTGCCCTTGTGGTCATGCCAACTGGCTTCAATATGCACCACTTGCTCGACCTGATAAGCGCCATGCGCTCCTTGTAGATCAGCCGCGTAATCGGCCGGTAAATACGGTGCCAGTGCATAATCCATCAGACCCAGTGTACTTACCAAAGGCTTGGGCATGGCTGTGCGGGCAAGCTGATCCATCAGGTGCGGCTCTTTGCCCAGCAACTTGACCAGCAATGCCGCCCGATGCGGTGTATGGTAGGGATCCCACTGGTGAATGTGCGGATCAACAATTGGAAATTCAATCAAACTCATGCGCTGCTCCCTGCTGAACTTATGCGTTTTAAATACGATAGATATTCTATTAATAACTAGCTGAGTTTATTCACCAGTCGTAACGGCAGGTTGCGCATCAAAAAGCCCAGTGGTTTCCACGGCCAGTCGGGGACATAGGCCTTGACCGGTTGCTTTTCGATGGCCTTGACCAGCGCCTTGCTGCCGACTTTTTCACTCACTTCAAACGGCAGTTTAGCCGCGCCTTCGTTCAGCTCGGTGCGGATATAGCCGGGGAAAATAGTGGATACTTTAATCGGGGTATCAATCAGTTCGGCACGGATGCCCTCGGTTAAATGCGCTAAGGCGGCCTTGCTGGCGGCATAGGTGGACAAATGCTTGGGCAAACCACGCATGGCCGACATCGAAGACATGGTGACCAAATGACCATAGTTTTGCTTACGGAAAATTTCAACCGCCGCTTCGCATTGTGCCAGTGCGGAAATAAAGTTGGTTTCGGCAGTTTTGCGATTAATCTCAAAATGACCCTTGCCAATACGACGGCCTTCACCCACGCCAGCATTGACAATAATGCGGTCTAACTGGCCAAACTGCGTGGCAAAATCACGAAATACGCGAAACACCTGATCGTAGTCATTCACATCAAGACTTTGAATGGCCACCGTAATGCCATGTTGTTGTTCCAGCTCGATTTTGAGCTGTTCTAAGCGTTCCAGCCTGCGTGCGCACAAGGCCAGATTATAGCCCAGCGCCGCAAATTCACGCGCCATGCCAGCACCCAGCCCAGAGCTTGCGCCCGTAATTAAAATCACCTTGCCATTTAGAGTTGCCATAATTCATGATTCCTTATTTTCAAATGAGTTTTATTGGCTATTGACGCATAGCACCTATGCAGGGATAGGCCATCAATGATTCATTAATGCCATGTGAGCAAATCACTGGCCTGCCCACGAAAATGGTTGTGTTCATTAATGCTCAGCACACTATGCTTGCGGCCATCTGTGCGAATCTGGGTCATGCCGCAATTAACTAGCGACCAGTTCAGCGCAAAAGTTGCCTGATCCGACAAGCCCATCAGCGCCTGTACGATCACTGAAATTACTCCGCCCGAGCTAAACACCACGCTATGCTGCCCCACACTTTGCGCCACAATGTCATTGAGTGCGGCCAGACTTCTCGCCTGAAACTGCTGCCATGTTTCCGTGTAATCGCAGTCATACTCACCGCATTGCCAGCGTTGCATAGCGGCACCAAACAGTTTTCCCAATGTCTTTTTGGGATGTTCAGTGGCCGCAATGGCCTGCATCAACGCCTCCCGAGTGGGATAACGTGTACTATCCAGTTTCATTAGCACTTGTTCATGGTCAAACTCATTAAAGCCCGCATGGACGACCGACTTTAGCGTGCAACCCGCAGCTTGCAGACAGGTTTCGGCAGTTTGCTGGTGACGTACCATTGCACCCATGTACACCCGGTCAAACTGTTGCTGCTGCTGAGCAAATAATTCGCCCAGCTGTCTGGACTGTACAAAGCCTTTGGGGGACAACTGGTCATAGTTGGCCGCGCCAAACGAGGCCTGCCCGTGCCGGATCAGGGTAATCAGTGCCATAGTGCTGCTACTTTCCTTGTTTGGATTTATTGCCGGTGAACTGTTGAATGCGGTGCTGTGCCATCAGTTTCAGGCAGCGCACATGCAGCGCATGCACAATCAGCCAGAAGTTTTTAAAGGCCGGGTTACGGGTTTGCTTGTGGTAGTAGCGGTAATAAATCTGCTGGGCAATCACCGCCAGCCGGAACATGCCAAACACTTCATAAAACGTCCAGTTGCTGGTCTGCATGCCGGTTTTATCAAGGTAATACTGCACCACTTCTTTACGGCTCAGCATACCCGGCAAATGCGTGGGCTGGCGGCGCATGGTCCGTAAAATCACATTGTCATTGGCTTGCACCCAGTAGGCCAGCGCACTGCCCAAATCCATGAGCGGATCACCCAAGGTCGCCATTTCCCAATCCAATACGCCAATCACGTGGGTGGGGTTTTTGGGGTCTAAAATAACATTGTCAAAGCGCCAGTCGTTGTGAATCACGCAGGTTTTGCTATCGGCCGGAAGATTATTTTTCAACCAACGTCGTACCAATTTAAAACTCGGCACATTTAAGGTACGGGCTTTTTCATAACGCCTGTCCCAGCCCTCGACCTGCCGCTGGCAATAGCCCGGTTGATTTGGGTCAGTCTTGCCCGTATTTTTACTTAAGCTTTCAAGTTCAGTACCGTGATAATCCACCTGATGCAAGTCAATCAAGGCATCCAGCACATTGGTACACAGCTGCCTGACTTCAGCTTTGCCAAAGTTGATTTCCTTGGGGATGCACCCCCAGAATACTGGGTCACCCGCGCAGTGCCCTGCAAATCCATACCTTGTGCTTTAAGCCACTGTTCCACCGCAGCAATATCCAGTTCCTCACCGCTACGCACAGCACCACCAATATCAATCACTGACATTTTATTTTTCCTTCGCTTATTTGGAACGCTTGGAATAGCCGCGCTTGGCCAGTTCAATGCGGGCAATCACACCCTTATGCACTTCATCCGGCCCATCCGCTAAGCGTAAGCTACGCGCCTGTGCAAAAAATCCAGTCAGTGGCGTATCACGCGACATGCCAGCGCCACCGTGAATTTGCATGGCCATGTCCACCACTTTTTCCAGCACGTTGGGCGCAACCACTTTAATGGCCGAAATTTCAGTCATGGCCGCCATATTGCCAAAATTATCCATTTTCCATGCTGCATACAAGGTCAGTAAGCGCGCTTGATCAATCGCAATGCGAGCCTCGGCCACTTTTTCACGATTGCCGCCCAGATTTAAAATTGGCTTGCCAAACGCCACCCGATTCATGCCGCGATCAATCATCAGTTCCAGCGATTTTTCTGCCGCGCCAATACAGCGCATGCAATGGTGAATCCGACCCGGCCCCAGACGACCCTGTGCAATCGCAAAGCCTTCGCCCGGCCCCCCAATAAAATTGGCCACCGGCACGCGCACGTTGTCAAAGCTCACCTCGCCATGCCCATGCGGCGCATCGTAATCCCCAAACACCGGCAGCATGCGCTCAATAGTCACGCCCGGCGTATTTACGGGCACTAAAACCATGGAATGCTGATGATGGCGGTCTTTACTCTCATCGGGCGTATGCGCCATGAAAATAATTAATTTGGCATTGGGATCACCCAAACCTGATGACCACCATTTGCGGCCATTTAACACAATCTCATCGCCGTCCACCACGGCAGTAGCTTGCATATTAGTAGCATCACTTGAGGCCACATCGGGTTCTGTCATGCAAAATACCGAGCGAATCTCACCTGCTAATAATGGCATTAGCCATTGCTGTTTTTGTTGCTCAGAGCCGTAGCGCCACAAAACTTCCATATTGCCGGTATCCGGGGCATTACAGTTAAACACCGTCGGTGCAATCAGGCTGCGTCCGGTTTGCTCGGCAATATGTGCGTATTCCTGAATGCTCAAGCCAGCGCCCAAGGTGTCATCCGGCAAAAACATATTCCACAAACCTGCGGCCTTGGCCTTGGCTTTTAATTCGTCCAGTACGCTAGGCCATTGCCATGTGGTCCAGTCGCCGCCAATGTTGGTACGGTGAACCTCATGCCAGAAATCCGCCTCAATCGGCTCAATATGCGTTGCAATAAACTGCTTGGTTCTTGCTAAATAATCCTGCCCGCGCTGGCTGAGTTCAAAGTTCATGTAAGCTGTCCTTAGTGTACAGTGACGTTATTTGTGATAATCCACTGGCTTAAATCTAATCGGTTTTATACAATGAATAAAATGAATTATTTTAATTGTATAGTATGAATCCTATGCATGGTAATGAACCTGCAAGCCGCAACACCTTAAGCCGGATGGACTTAAACCTGTTCCGTGTTTTTGCCGTGGTTTATCGTGAACGCAACCTGACCCGCGCCGCCGAACAGTTATTTTTAAGTCAATCGGCAGTGAGTCATGCGCTAACACGAATGCGTGAGCAATTGGATGACGCGCTGTTTGTACGTGAAGGTCATGGCGTTTGCCCCACCCCACTGGCTCATCGGTTATGGCCTGATATTGAACAGGCATTGCTCTTATTTCAGCAGGCCATGCAGCGTTCTACCTCATTTGATGCCAGCCGCGACATCAAGCAGCTTACCATTGCCATGAATGATGAAATTGAGCCGGTATTTTTGCCGCAAATTGTGCAGTGGTTTCAGCAGCAAGTGCCGCACATGCAGCTCAACAGTGTACGGATTGACCGGCAAACCCTGCGCAGTGACTTAAGCAGCGGACGCATTGATCTGGCCATTGATATTGCGCAGCCCAGTGAACGCGGCATTGCACACCAGTTGTTGCTGCGGGATGAATTTGTAGTGCTCAGCCGTCCTGAACATCCCTTGGCACAGGTTGGCCTTGGTGCCAAAACTGCGGCTAGCCATTATATGCAGGCTGAACATATTGCCGTGTCGGCTCGGCGCACTGGACGCGCGGTAGAAGATTTTTTGTTTGCCAAACAGGGCATAGAACGTCAGATTAAAATTCGCTGCCAACAGTATGAATCCGCTGGCCGCATTGTGCAAAGCAGTGCATTATTGCTGACCATGCCACGCAGTCTGGCACATCAGGTGGCTGAACATCTGGACATTCAGATCCTGCCGCTACCGATTGCCATTGAAGACCTTGAGCTGCATTTATACTGGGATAGCGAAAAACAGAACGAGCAGCAAACCCTGTGGTTTCGTCAGCAATTAATGGCACTATTGAATGCCCAGCCAAATATTCAATAGTCAACAATCAATCCGTTTTAACGTGCCACCTTAAACACTTATTTTGGGTTTGGGCATACTTTGCATGATCTGGCTATTGGGTGGCACATCATGGGTCAGCCACACGTTACCGCCAATCACCGAACCCTTGCCAATCGTCACCCGGCCTAAAATAGTGGCGCCGGCATAAATCACCACTTCATCTTGTACGATCGGATGACGCGCATAATCTTTTTGCAGGTTACCGGCTTCGTCCACCTCAAAGCGTTTGGCGCCCAGCGTCACTGCCTGATAAATCCGCACTTGTTCCCCAATAATGCAGGTTTCGCCAATCACCACGCCGGTGCCATGATCAATAAAAAAGCGTTTGCCAATCTGCGCACCCGGATGAATGTCAATGCCCGTGGCCGAATGCGCCAGCTCGGCAATCATGCGTGCCAGCAATGGAATATTGTTCTGGTACAGCACATACGCCAAGCGGTGATAGGTAATCGCCAGCATTCCCGGATAACTCAGCAGCACTTCATCGACACTGCGCGCGGCAGGATCACCTTCATAAGCCGCCTGCACATCACTGTCCAGCAAGCGGCGAATGGCAGGCAAACTATTGGCAAACGCCTGTACCACACTGCTGGCCTGCTGCTGGATCATGGCCGGATCGGGCTGGTGATTGCTGTCGCGGCTGGTGGCTGACATCCGGTAACGCGCTTCATAGGTCAGGGTCAGTCGCACCTGCTCATACAATGCCGACAGCACCTTGTCTAGCGTAAAGGCAATATAGACATCCTCGCCTTCCTGCCTTAAATCGGAGGGGCCTAGCCGCATGGGAAACAAAATGCCGCACAGGTCATCTACAATGGCTTTTAGGGCTTCTTTGGATGGCAGTTCGCGGCCACCAAACTCCTTGGGTCGGTGCTGTGACTCACGCCAGTCATGTCGTGCCTGTTGCAGGCCAGTCACAATATTATCAATTTCCCAGTTTGCCACCGCCATCACCTCAAACTCATTATTCGAAAATCTATCACCCGAAATCTGCTTTCTAAAACTTAAAAAATCAGGCTACATTCATTTAATTAACACGCTATTAAACCGCGCCTGCCCCCTAGTGCTGCAAGTTCATTTGTGTAGTAAAGCTGCTGTAAAATAGAAGCTTGTGTAAATTAAAGGCGCTGTATATTACCTAAATGATAAAGTGGCTCATCAAGGCCTAGTGCTTAATAAACATCACTGCTCAGCCTGAGTTTTCTCATAGTCGGCCACGGGATCTGTGGCGGCAATTGCAGCAGCCTCTCTGGCTTTGGCTTCACTTTGCAGCGCCATATTGGTTACTGCGGCATGGTCAGAGCCAGCAACCGGCGTGGCAGCGGTGGCAGCCGGATTTTGTACCGTTGCGGGTGCAGGCTCGTGATGAAAACCTTTTGAAAATAAAAAGCCCAAAGCGGCAACAACCAATACAATAATAATAAGTCTGCGCATTGCTGTTTTTTCCGTATTACTGGTTAGCATAGTGCAGTAATTATGCCCTTTTTTTATTAAAAAGGTATAAAATCCAAATGGCTTTTAGAATTAAGAAAAACACTAATCCATTTATATCAATCAGGAAAATCAGGCAAAAACTGCCGCATTAAAATTTGGCAACCAAAAATTAATCCTTAAAAACTGACACCAAAAAATTAGCACCGTCTGCTTTGTGTTTTTAAACTGCATTTCTAATTGCAGCGCTCGCTGATAGATTGCGATACGCTGCTTATGCTATTTACTAAAAACTTTATCGCCTGACGGTGAAACTCATTAGTTTTTAAACGGATTCAAGCGATTGCCCAAGTGATATTGCAGGCTAATCGGCAAAGGACGCATGCTGCTGGCAATTAGTTTGTTGACCGTGCCCGGCACACACACTGGCTTGCCTTTCATCACTGCTGCCCAGCCTTCGCGCACCACATCTTCCGGCTGTTGCCACAAAATATCGGGTAACTTGCTGGCTTGGTTGCGCGTGCCCATGATGTCGTGAAATTCACTGTGGGTAAAACCGGGGCACAATGCCGTGACATGAATGCCCTGCGGTTTGAGCTCCATATCCAGTGACTGTGAAATATCCAGCACGTAACTTTTTATACCGGTATACAGTAGGCTAGCACCGGGTGGTGAAAACGCAGCAACGGATGACAGGTTGATAATCCGGCCCCAGCCTTTGCTACGCATGTGCGGGATTACCCGATGGCACAACTCGGTCACTGCGGTCACCATCAGCTGTATTTCACCAGCCAGTGCAGACCATGGCGTAGCGGCAAAGGCATCCTTACCGGACAGGCCTGCATTGTTAATCAATACATCAATGCTTAAACCCTGTGTTTGCGCATAGGCCATGATGTCAGCAGGAGCTGTGATTTGCGTGAGGTCGGCGGCAAATACATCACAGCGGATACCATGCTGGCTGGTCAGTTCCGCGGCCAGCGCGTCAAGGCGTTCGGCACGGCGCGCAACCAGCAGCAGGTCATAACCTTCACTGGCCAGAAAACGGGCAAACGTTGCGCCAATGCCGGCTGAAGCGCCAGTAATCAATGCGGTGCGATTTTGTTTTTTCATCATAGTGCTCACAAGTCTGTTTAGGTTAAAGCTGGAATTTGTGCCGTGCTGGCCTGAAAGCCCCGGCGGATACGGCCAATATCACCACGATAATCATAGTGTGGGCCTTGCAATAAAAACGGATACGGGATCTGACGCTGTTTTTTGTTAAAACCCCATGTGCCAATGCCCAGATAACGGCCGTCATCCAGCTTGCGGATTTCATCGACCATGTTGATGGCACCGCACAGCGAATGAAAATAGCGATACACCAACTGATAGGCAGGTTGTCCATCATAGCGTGATGGTGCAATCAGGGTTTGCACGGGATACAGCCGAATGGTTCTGCTGCCCAGCAAAAACGTGTTGTAACCGCTCCCCGTGTGCTGGTCAACCGGACGAAATGCCTTGGATTGCCACGGCAATAATGGATTACTGAGGCTTAGACCTGCAAGGGTAGCCAGAGGATTCGGCTGGCTGAGCATACTGGCCGCATATTCACCGTGCATTTCTTCAATGGTGGGTGCCTGCAAGGTAGAAAACAAAGCCACCAGTTGTTCGGTGGAAAGCGACTGTACGTCAATTAAGGCGGTGTGGTTCTTCATGGATTGCTCAATAGGTTATTTATCTTGAACGTCATTCAAGATATAATACTAGCCAGCATCTTATCGGGCTGTCAAGCTACTTTAGATCGCTGTCCGTGTTTGTATAGCTGTATTTGTGTGGCAGTTGCAGCGTGATGCGCTACTTTAAAATTTGGGTTTTATTGGATTTTATTGGGTTTGGTTGGGTTTTATTTATTTTCGAGCTTTATTGAATGACAGGAGGATTTCATGCCGCGTAACCACCGCACGCAGGATCGGGAAGAAAAACGTAACCTGATTATCGACGCGGCACAGCACTTGTTCTTACGCGAAGGCTATGAGGCCACGGCCATGACCCGGCTGGCCAAGGCTGCCAGTATTGCCGCCAATACCATTTACTGGTATTTCAAGGATAAAGATGATGTGCTAATTGCCGTGCTGGACAGAGAGCTATCAGTCCGTCTGGCAGATTATTTAAAACAATCCTTTAGCAACATGACGGAACGCCTATTGTGGGTGGTGAATCAGCTGGAACTGGTTAGCCCGCTGGTGAGTACCGTCCATGCGCGTGCCCAGCTTGCCCCGGCGATCCATGGCTGGCATGAGCAGTTTCATCACCTGATCGAAGCCTTGCTGCGCGTGGAACTAGAAGCCGCAGGCATCCCGGCAGACAGGATTGAGGCAGTCATGAATATCTGGGTATTTACCATTGAAGGCCTGCTCACCCATCCGATGAGTGCCAGCCAGAAACAGCAGATTTGCCAGACCTTGAGCCTTGGTATTCCCCAGCAGGCCAGTGCTTAAACGCCTAGCCAAGCTATTAACAGACTTTTCCAAAAAAATAAGGCCCATCAGTTGACAGGCCTTATGGATTAATTACCGTAATGACTGGCTATGAATAAGCCAGATCAGGAGGCGGCTTTAGCTGTATCAGGGCTTGCTTCGCTATTGGCTGCTGCCCCATGTTGCAGGCTGTAGTCCTCAAGGTTTAGGGCACTCAGACGCGCTTTGAGTTTTTTCAACGACCACGGCCACGCAGCAAAGTTACGGCCATTGGCATCCAGATAGTAGCTCTGGCAACCACCGGCATTAAATACCGTGGTTTTTAAGTGTTTTTGTACCTGTTCGTTGTGGTGTTTTAACACTTGTGGCTTGATCGACAGCTTGCTAATGCCCTGTTGCTTGATCTTGAGCAGGCCATCCACAATGTAATCCAGCTGGGCTTCGGCCAGACCAATAAAGGAATCATAAACCAGCACGTTTGGCCCTAATACCAAAAAGGCATTGGGTACGTTTTCAATGCTGGTGCCCAGATAGGCTTCAGGTGAAGTGTTTTTCCACAAATCGCTCAGCACCTGCCCTTTTTCGTTCTTGACGCGCTTGCCAATGGGCGGATGCGACACTTCAAATCCCGTGCCCCAGATAATCACGTCCACCTCATGCCGCTCGCCGTTGGCCGCCACCACGGTATTGCCTTCCACTTTTACTAGACCATGTGGTATCAGCGTGGTATTGGGTTGTTGCAAGGCTGGATAATAATTGTTAGCAAACAACAGGCGCTTACAGCCAATGGTAAAATTGGGCGTCACGTTTTTCAGCAGCTCCGGGTCTTTCACCTGTAGCTTCAGCACCTGTTTAAACAGCTCGCCCACTGGTTTTAACACCGCAGGATTACGCAAGCCAAAGTTAATGGCATTGAGTGACTGTGCCACAGCCTTACGCCAGCCTTTTTGAATGGCCGGATATTTGGCAATCACTGATTTACTAAATTCACTTAAGTCGGTGTCCGGCTTTGGCACTACCCACGGTGCAGTCCGCTGGAATACATACAGTTCCTTGGCCAGCGGCTGGATTTGCGGCACAAACTGAATGGCTGATGCTCCTGTACCAATCACGGCAATGCGCTTGCCGGTCAGGTTATAGTCATGATTCCAGCGTGCCGAATGGAACATCTCACCGGTAAAGGTTTCGATGCCATCCAGTTTTGGAATTTGCGCTTCGGTAATTGGGCCAGTAGCAAAAACCACCGTTCTGGACAAATACGGGCCATTGCTGGTTTCTAGCTGCCATAGGTGCTGGGCTTCATTCCATTCGGCATCCAACAGCTCAGTGTTAAATTCAATGAGGGAAGTAATATTGAACTGGTTGCTGGTTTCTTCCAGATAATCCAGGATTTCCGGCTGGCGTGCAAACAAATGGCTCCACTTGGCACTCGGCGCAAAGGAGTAGGAATACAACGCAGATGGCACATCACAGCCACAGCCGGGATAGGTGTTTTCACGCCATGTCCCACCCACGCGGCTGGCTTTTTCTATCATCTTAAAATTGGTATAGCCTTCCTTGTTGAGGCGAATGGCAGCGGCAATCCCAGAAATACCAGCGCCCACAATAAAGCTGTCATAAATATGCGCCGGGCTTGCGGTTTTTTTGGCACGGCTGCTGGTTTTAGTTGCTGTTGTCATGAAAAAATCTACCTTTAAATGGGTGAATTACACAGGCTGTTGAGCGCATGGCTCATTAAGTCAGCAGCCTGCTTATTTAAACAGTCTGTAGCCAGTGGCCAGAAACTTGGTATACAGGTCTGGCGAGGCACGTTTCAGCAGCCAGAACAGCTTGGCGTCAATTTGCGGAATGGTATACAACTTGCCTTTGTCCAGACGATCCAGCGTCAGTTTGGCTACCTTGTCACTGGTGGTAAAGGCCAGATGGGTCAAGGCATAGTCCAGTAACCCTTTGTGCGGTACCTTGCCATTTTTGATAATATTGGTTGGCACTAAGGTCGGGCATAACACATTGACTTTAATATCAAATTTTTTCAGTTCAGCCGACAGTGTTTCGGATAAGGCACGAACCCCTGCTTTTGATACGTTATAAACGGTCATTTCAGGTGCAGCGGTATACGAGGCAGCGGAAGCCACATTAATAATGGCACCGTGACCCAGCTGCTTAAATTTCGGCACAAAGGCACGGCAACCATAAATCACACCCCATAAATTGATATTCATGCACCACTGCCAGTCTTCCATGCTCATTTCATCAAATTTACCACCCAGACCAATACCCGCATTATTGATGACCAGCGTGACCGGATGTTGCATCAACTGCCCGGCTTGCTCAGCCAGTTGAGTAACTTGCTCTTCTTTCGATACATCGCACTGCACCGCAAAGCCTTTTGCCCCCGCTTGCGCCAGTAATGCTACTGTTTCTTCTGCCGCGGCCAGATTAATGTCGGCGCACACCACCATACCGCCACGCTTTGCCAGTTCCAGTGCAAAGCTACGGCCAATCCCGCTACCGGCACCCGTTACCACGGCATAGGCTTGCTGGCTGGGTTTTTGCTTTTTCTTGCCAAATAAACTCATAATTAATCCAAAACCACTGTTAATTCAAAACCATTCGGGAAAACCAGCCATCACTCAAACAATGACTGGATATGGGTTAATGCTTAAGCCGCGCGAACCGGGGGAAAGAATTCCTTGGTCAGGTAGCGACCCAGCAAGCCAGTGTCCTGATTCAGCAGTTTGTCTTTATAGTAGGCCAGATACTCACTGGTATCATGGTCATTGGGGTGGAAATCCGGGCGCATATAATCCAGTAAATGGCTCAGCGTACTGCCGTAAAGCCCATCTTTAGGACTCAATATCACTTTGGCACTATAAAACGCATCTTTCCAAAACGACGGGCTGATCATATTGGTTGGCTTACGCAAAAATGGAATCAAAAAGCCACCCAGCGACACCAGACCAATGATCGTAAAGCTTGCCAAGGCAAAACCTGCCATACGCAAGGCATAACTGCCATTCAATAATTGATACACATCATAGGCAATATCCTTGTGCTCGGATTCTTCCAGCATGTGCCACTGCCATAAGGCCTTGGTTTTTTCATCATCAATGATTTCGTCAAAAATATACTCATGCTTCATGGCATATTCGGCAATCACGGCAGTGAAGTGTTCAATCCCGGCCATGAGGGATAGCTTGAGCGGCTGTGGAAACTTTAAGAAGCCATAATCAAACACGTTTTTGGCCAGAAAACGGTAAAACTCAACCGGAAAATCATGTTTTTTCAGGGTTTCATTCCATTCATTATGAATCTTGGAATGAATGGCTTCCTGACCAATCAGGGCAGTGACCCGCTGCTTTAAAATAGGGTCTTGCACAAAATCACGATGATAGCGTGCGGTTTCAATCACCAGATCCTCACCAAAAGTCAGGAAAATGGATAGCGCTTCAAAATACGCCGAGGCCAGTTCGGTATTGCGAAAAAAACGCGTATTTAGCGCCGTGGCATCAAATTTAAAATCAAAATGACGAATGGGAATCGGTTCTTTGCTGGCAAAATCAGGTAGCTGAATTTCACGATAGAACTTGAGCTTCTTGAGTGATTTCCGAACGGCTGTGGCAACCATGGCAATACCTATCTAAATAAAAAATTAACGACACGTTAAGCAACACTTGCACACTCAATCCCTGATTCAGGCATCTGCATCGCCTTAGCAAGCGCTTGCTTGGTTATGCAAATCATTTCAGCACAATGTCTTCCGCTTGCAAATGAGAAAAACTCGCCAGTTTCTTGATAGTTTTGGTTATCCAGCTTTTATTCTGCTGGTATTTACTGTGCTCACACTTAAAACCGGCATTGACTAAAACCGGTTTTAATCAATGCCATCTGCATTATTAAGCTGCTGGTTGCACCTTGGGGGTAAATTCCTTGACAAAAAACGGATGCAATACCCCGCCCTCAGACAGCAGTTTCTTTTTATAGTATTCCAGATATTCGGTGGTATCGTGGTCGTTGGGATGGAAGTCGGTACGCAGATAATCAAAAATATGCGCCATACTGCTGCCGAAAACACCCCGTTTTGGGCCAAACAGCAAAGACCAGCTTTCGGTCGCGTCTTTCCAGAATGACAGGCTCAGTGCATTGGCAGGACGACGAAAAAATGGCAGCATCAGTGCGCCCGCACCGACACCTAGCATCAGCGTTATAAAGGCAATAAAAAATCCGGCAATACGCAGTGGATAGTTGGCCGACAACACCTGATACACATCATAGGCAATATCCTTGTGCTCGGATTCTTCCAGCATGTGCCACATCCACAATGCGCGCGCTTTTTCATCATCGGAATGATAAAAATTATCCTCATTCTTCATCATGTATTCGGCCAGCACCGCAGTAAAGTGCTCAATCCCGGCCATCATGGACAGCTTGAGCGGTTGCGGAAATTTTAAAAAAGTATGGTCAAATACCTGCTGCGCCAAAAAGCGATACAACCGCACTGGCACATTATTGGGAATCATAATGTCGTTGTATTCATCATGCAGCCGAGAATGAATGGCTTCTTGACCAATTAGGCTAGTAATGCGCTGCTTTAACACCGGATCTTTAATAAAATCACGATGGTAACGGGCGGTTTCAATCACCAGATCCTCACCAAAAGTCAGGAAAATGGAAAGTGCTGCAAAATAAGCCGTAGCCCATTCCTTTTGCAGATAAAACTTAACATCCAGTTGTTTGGCATCAAACTTAAAATCAAAATGCCGAATGGGAATTGTGCCCTTGCTGGCAAAATCAGGCAGAGTGATTGGAGGCCTTGCCTTTTGTGAGCCAATCTTTAATGGACTGGCTTTTAAGGTGCGGGAAACAGTGTTCCGAATGGCGGTCGTGATCATGACAAATACCTCTGACTAAAATGGTTCAACGCGAGAAGTGGCTATAGCAACGAATTAAATGCTGCTTCTACGTCAATCGAATCTATTTTCACTTTAGCCTATCGTAATACGACAACTTGTTCGGATTCAATTCGGGTGCCTCGTTGGCCTTAATCTCATCGCAATGGATTGTTTTTAATCTCAGGCAGGCTATTGTTTTAACACTCTATAGCCATTGAAAGCTTGATTAATTATTAAAATTAATATTTATTATCAGCAGGTTAATCAAAACTTAATCATTTTAAAAACAGCGGTAAACTGCTTAACTGAGCATGCACATCGGGCACTGCGACCGCTTGAACAAAGTTCTGAGCAAAACAGATTTAGGATAAGATTCAGATTTTATGCCAATCCTTTGATGACGATTAGAGATATTCAGACGCTTTAGACCAGACCATATTGCAGCGCAACCATCACGGCTTCGGCGCGCGATGAAATATTCAGTTTACGATAAATTTCCTTCACATAACTGGCCGCAGTATGTACCGAAATCCCCAGTTGTTCAGCCGTTTCATTGACCTGTAAGCCACGACCCAGACAGGCCAGCACTTCTTTTTCACGCCGGGTTAAAGGCAATACGATTGGCAGCGACTTGCACGCAGCACTTTGCCCCAGTTGTCGCATATACTGCATGATTTTTTGAATAAACAGTGGCGATAGCACCGCATGACCCTGTGCAATCTGCAATAGGTTTTGGGCAAATTTTTCAGCTTCCATGTCCTTTAATAAATAACCCTGTGCCCCTTGCTGCACAGCCTTGAATAAATGTTGGTCGTCTTCAAAAATCGTCACCACCACCATCAGTACCTGCGGACAATGCTGGTTACAATACTCAATCAGCTCAAGCCCACTGCCATCCGGCAAGCCCAGATCAATCAGGGCAATATCATAGTGATGGGATGGCTTTAGATATTGCCAAGCCTGCCTCAGGTTAAAAGCCTGATCGACCTGAATGGCTGGAAAAGCTTCGCGTAAGCGCTCACTCATCCAGTGATTGCTACTTTCAATATCCTCAAGTATCAGGGCTTTTTTAAACTGCTTTGGCGGGTTGCCGATGCTTTCGTGTCCTGGCTGCATAATTCACCCCCCTGTTGATTCGGTCTGGTCAGTTGATCCCGCTACCAGACCCGCTAACGGAATCTGAATACACAAACGAGTGCCGGTCTTTTCCTGTTTTGACTGTTGTAGCTGCTGTGACTGCACTTCAAGCTGGCCATTGAGTACCTGTAGGCGCTGCCTAAGATTATTGATGCCTTGTCCGGTATTTTTTCCGGTTTCAGCCTTCCCATGAGCCTCATGCACAAGGTCAAAGCCGCTGCCATTATCCTCAAGCACCGTCACCAGCCTGCCCTGCTGCTGACTAATATGAATGAGCACGCTGGATGCCTGCGCATACTTGATAATGTTGCTCAGTAGTTCACGCATGATCGAAATATAGTTTTTGTAGGTCTGGTAATTAAGCGGCATGCTGTCGTCTTCCAATTTGACCACCCAGTCCAGTGCAATACCCGCTTCTTGTAAGCGCTGGCGCGTTTCCTGATGCAATGCATCCAGCACGCTGGTCAACGCCAGCCCCTGTCCAGTCATGCCGCTAATAATGGTGCGCATATCAGCAATGGACTGCCGGATGACCTGCTTGGTTTGCGTCAAGTCTTGCTGGTGCAAACCTGAAAGCAAGCGCGACCCAATGTCATCATGCAAATCCCGCGCAATCCGGCTACGCTCCTCGCACACGCCACGATCATAGGCAAACCGGCTGTCATCGGCGCGCTGAATCAGGGTAATTAAATCACGAGTCAGGTTACAATCTTGCCCGGAAAACAGGCTCCGCCCCTGCCGTGGATATTGAAGCCGCAATGCCGGAATATCACCAATTGCCGGTAGTATGAGCGCCAGTCCGTCAGCCGCTAGCAGAGGCTGGCTATTGGCAGGAATCATGGATTGCTTAAATGGCTGTTCAACCAGCGGCTCATTGCTTTGAATTACGGCGATTTCTTCAATTTCCAGAGGCTGAAACAGGCGCTCAAGCAATTGCTGCCATTGCTGGCGACGGTTTTGTCCGGTGTTGGCAAAGGAAATATCCAGCACCACCTGAAACAGCTCTTCCTGTTTTAGGCTGTCTTTTAATAAAAAACGCCGCTGCAACAGGCCGCGTACCGGCAGCCACAATAACCCACAAATCAGTACAGCCAAACCAAAAGACAGCATTGGGCTTAGTACCATAATCAGCAAGGCATCAAGCAACACCAGCACAATCGCGCCGGCCAGCCAGAACAAAATACCAAAGGCCCACTGGTCAAGCTCAAACAGCCGGTAACGCTTGAGTCCCACTGCAATACCAATTGTCACCAGTAAAAAAAACCCAAACGCATAACCCTGTGACAGGCTGGTTTCAACCCCCAGCAACTGAATACTTTGCACCAGAAACACAAACAGCCCGCAACTCACCAGAATACAGGCTGCAAACCAGCGTAAGGCAGCGCGTGCGCGTGGATCATGGCAATTGATGCGCCACTGCCACAATGCCAGCACAATCGCGCCCAGCATTTGCAAGGTAACCGGCAAATCACCGCCCATGCTGGGTTCTGGTAGCAGGTACAAGCTATCCGCCAATAACCACAGTACGAAAAAAGCCGGCACCAACCACAACCATGCGGGTCGAACCAGCACTTTGGGATACACCAGAAACAGGCAAACCAGCGCACTGCCATACAGCAACGCGCCAGCCGTGTTGACAATCACAAGTCCATGCAACAACTGACCGTCCAGTGCCAGATCACGGGTGCTATAAATCGCAGCAGCAAAGGCAAATACCGGATACATGGCGTTTTGTACAGCAAATACTTTTGCCGCAAGATCGTGAGGCCGCAACGCCCAGATCCAGCAGCCCAGCAAAAAGCCCAGTGAACTGACTGCCAACTGAAACCAGAACACGACAGGCAAATTGCCAACCGGACGATGTCTCGCCACGGGAATGTCGGTATAGCGAATGGACTGATCTGCTGTGAGCCGCCAGCCGACACGGACTTGCTGATGTTGCTTGAGCTGAGCATACAAGACAGTTTGCCGGTCAAATAACTGCTGCATGGCCGCATAACTTTCCAGAAAATGCGGATCTTCGACCAGATCCTTATCAGTAATAGCAAAGGCAGGCTGGTTTGCAACGCGCAGACTCACCAGCTCAGCACCTACCGGAATCTGTGCATGAATGCTGCTGATAATCCGGATCGCTTTTGTAGGATATTGCGGATTTTCCTTGTCTAAGACAGCAAGGCTTAAACCACTATACGGTTGGTGAATGGCACATAAAATCGTCAAGAGCAGTGCCAGCCCGATCAAGCAGGTTGCAACAATCAAACGCGTTCCTGGCGTTATTACCTGCTTTAGCATGGCGTTCTACTCTATTTGTGTAGGCATTATGAATGATGGGATTGTATGAGGTATCCTTTCTATTTATAAAGTATTTTTCAATAGCTTTAAAAACATTCTTTAATGAAATGAATAAATCATCTGGCTAGCCACAAAGCTATTTCTAGCGATTTTTATCTCAACCCACTGTTTTTATTTATTATTTTAATTTTTAAGCGTTTTTATATTAAATAAACGCATGAAGAAAAATTGAAGCAGCCTGTTTTTTATTCTATTTTTAGTATTTAAAAACAGGCTGCTTCCACGTGGTCGATGCGTCAAATTACACCATAACCAATCGCTTAAAACTTATAACGCACGCCCAAGGTCACATTGCGTGGCGCACCATAGTTCATGCTATTGGCACCAATCCCTTCGTAGTACTCTTTGTCGAACAGGTTTTCAAGGTTGAGCTGAACACTGATATTCGGGTCAACTTGATAGCCCAGCAAGGCACTAGCCAGCACAATATCACCTTGCTCAATACCCCTAACACCTGTGCCATCATAGGTTTTACTTCTGTAGTTTAAACCTGCACCGGCACGCCATTTGTCCATCTTATACTTCACAAACAGGTTTGATGTGGTACGTGCACTGTTAGTATTGAACTTTTGATCATTGGCATCCTTGGCTTCAAAGTTGGCAATACCAAAGTTAATACCCCAGTTGTCATTAATCTCACCGTCCATTTCAAATTCAACGCCCTCACTCACCACGCCATCCACATTACGATAAGCCTGTTCTAACTTACCATTAACGCTAATGTTGACAGGAGCATTCAAAGCGTCCTTGATACCTACTGCAACATTACTCTGTTCAATACGGAATACTGACAATGCTGTATTTAAACGACCACCAAACCACTCACTTTTAATGCCCGTTTCATAATTTTTGCCCACCGTGGGATCAAGATATTCAGCATTCATATCACGGCGACTTTGCGGTTTAAAAATACTGGTATAGCTGGCATAGACCGAATGATCGGAAGCGACATCATAAACCAGACCCAGATAAGGCGTGATTTCATTGTTAAATTCACGATTGCCCTTGCCATCTTTGGCTTCATATTCCCAGTTGGAAATGCGCGCGCCAGCCACTATTTTTAATGCGTCCATCAACTGGAAACGTCCAGCCAGATAAGCACCTGTCTGTGTGGTGGTATTGGGCACGGTAATTTGATCCAGATCAACCGGCAAAATGAGCTGCGTCGCCATATTGGAAAAATCAAGTGCATCAACATTGAGGACATTTTGACCTGTGTAAAATGAGCCTCCATATTTGCCATGTTTTAATTCTTTTTGATTCCACGACCCACCAAAAATCACTTCTTGATCAAAGTCAAATAACGTGAATGGAACATTAATGAAAATATCAGCATTATTTTCATCGTTTCTTTCTTCTGACATATAAACCGATACATCATCGATACCATTCACACTTTTATTGCTGGCTTTATCCACATCGCCATACACGTACAACAATGCCGATTCTTTATCATCACGGCGATAGGAATAGTTAAGGTTTAAATTAATATCGCCATAGAGCTTGTGTTTAAGGCCAGCAAATAACGCCGTGGTATCGGTATTCCAATAAGTCCAGTCGGAGCTTACGGTTAGCGAGCGATCAAATTGGGTACGGCTGCCATCATTATAAAATGCCGGCAAGCCACCCCAGCGAATGCCATCACGGTTTAATTCCTGATAGGTTGCTGCCAGCGATAAACTGGTGCTGTCGCTCATGTCATAATCAATCGCCGCATAGGCCACATTGCGCTCACGAGAATAAAAATCCATAAACGAATTTTCATCCGAGTGCTTGACAAATACTCGCCCACGCAGCGAACCATCGGCATTGAGCGGTGCTGAAATATCTGCATTGCTGGCGTAACTGTCCCACGATCCTACCGACGCATTCACGCTACCGGTTAACTCGGTGGCATTGGCGTGCTTGCGAATAAGATTTAAGCCAATGGCTGGGTTGCCAGCACCGGTCATTAAGCCATTAGCGCCTTTTACCACTTCTACCCGGTCAAAAATACTCAAATCCATGTCGCCTTCGGACAGGTTTAGCGTACTGGGTAAGCCATCAATCAAAGAATAGTCGACTTGAAATCCACGCGCATAATAGCTTTGACGCTCGTCGGTGCGGCTTGCTGTCACACCTGTCACCGTGCTCATCAACTCTTGTAATGAGTCAATATTGCGGTCATCCAGATACTCACGGGTATAGACTTTTACCGCTTGCGGGGTATCGCGTAAGGACAGGTTTAATTTGGTGGCGGTACTGGCCGAATCGACGGTATAACTTTCTGATTCCTCTGTGACGGCACTTTTTCTGGCCGTAATCACGATCGTCGACAACGAGGAATTGAGACTTTCTGTCTGATTGGATTCTACGGCAGCAGCGGTTTTGCTGAGTAGGCAACCCGAGGCCAGAAAGCCCATTTGTATTGCCACATATAGCGGCTTCATAGTGAAGTTTGAGATTTTAAACATATCAGCACAACCCTTAAATACACTTGCTTTTCGCACAGCGTCAACTTGACCAGCGAATGTATTATTTGCCCTGCCCTGTTTAGCAATGTAGCCAGTCAATTAGAGTGTTGCGAGCTTTAAATACGCAACTATCCCATCTAAAAACAGATAGCTAAGACAACAACACAATTCCCAAAATTTCGGCAAGAAATTAACATAATAATAACGATAATGATATTAGTTATCATTAATAATTAATTTTTATTTAAGAATGAACAAAGACAGAATTAAATTTTTATATAAATAGTCGTCATGCGTTTATGAAAAAATGAGCAAAATTGGCTTGGCCAGTTTAGGTTAGCAGTTGAGGCTCTTGCGGTGGCACGGACTTGGCAAAATGGATAGTCAAACCCAACGCATTTAGGATTGTTTGATATAAATGGCGGCTGATAGCGCTGTTTATTCAGACTGCCTTGGACAGTCAAAAGTATGCAGAAAATGATCAAAAAAGTTAAAGTTATTATTTTATAGATAGTTAAGACGATACCGGAAAGTATAAAACGCATAAAAAAAAGTCACTCGGGTGAGTGACCTATAAAATGGTGGCTATGGCGAGACTCGAACTTGCGACCCCAGCATTATGAGTGCTGTGCTCTAACCAACTGAGCTACATAGCCTTAAACTGTGCGCGCATTATCATTATTTCTTTGACTGCCGTCAAGCATATTTCAGCACGTGCGCATAAAAAGCAGGCAAATAAATCAAATTATTTTTCAGGAATCAGGCTTGAAGTGAGTCTATAAGCCGGGTTCTGTCGAGGACGATCATTCCTCTAGGCGTATCGTCACCAATACGCTCAAGCAACCTACCCGAATCCAACGCGGGCCACGCCAAAGGATTCCTATTTGGTCTTGCTTCTGGTGGGGTTTACCATGCCGTGACCTGTTGCCAGACACGCGGTGCGCTCTTACCGCACCCTTTCACCCTTACCAACCTGCCTAAGCAAGCAGGCGGTCTGCTCTCTGTTGCACTTTCCGTCGGCTTTCACCGCCCAGGCGTTACCTGGCACCATGCCCTATGAAGCCCGGACTTTCCTCCCCTGCTTTAGTCACAAAGACCTCCACAGCAGCGACCGTCCAACTCACTTCAAGGCGCGCATAGTAGCAAAAAAAGTCAGGCTGTGCTGTTAATTTTCAGCCGTTTTTTTCAGTTTCCTTTTGGGCAGTTAACTTTTCATATTTTTGCATCAGGACTTGGAGGCTTTCTACATGTTCAGGATCATGCGGAATGCAATCCACTGGACAAAATAACTGACATTGCGGCACATCAAAGTGCCCGACGCATTCGGTACACAGGTCAGGATTAATCTCATAGATTTCCTCACCCATAAAAATGGCCTGATTGGGACAAACCGGCTCGCACACATCACAATTAATGCATTCCAGCGTAATTTTTAAAGCCATGGTTTATCCCGGTTGTATCAGCAAAACTACCCGTCTTTTTTACCATCCGCCCTGTGCATGTTTTTGGGCAAAGGCTTCAGAGACAACTTTTGGCACAAACTTGGTCACATCGCCTTTTAAGCGGGCGATTTCACGTACCAGTGTGGATGACACAAAGGACAAATGCTCGGATGGGGTCAAAAATACCGACTCAAACTCGGCATTCAACTGACGGTTCATATTGGCCAACTGAAATTCATACTCAAAGTCAGACACCGCGCGCAAACCGCGTAGCACTGCGGTAGCCTGCTGCTCCTGAAACAGGTTGACCAGCAAGCCGCTAAAGCCAATCACCTTGATGTTTTTAAGCTCGCTTAACGATTGCTCAGCCAATGCAACTCGCTGTTCCAGACTAAATACCGGATTCTTATGATGCCCGGCGGCAATCGCTACCACCACCTCATCAAACATTTTTGAGGCACGCACCACAAGATCAACATGACCATTGGTAATCGGGTCAAAAGTGCCCGGATAAAGAACTTTAGTGGCCATTGCTTGTGCTCGGTTGCTCATAAATTTGGCCATAGTTTAACAAAAATCAGTGCGCAAAAACTGGTTTTTCATTTTAGGGCGATAACAGGCGTTATTGTTATAACCAAAATTAACGAAAGCCAACCGCAAAAATTGGGTAAACTAGTGTTCTTACTGGATATTGATGAATATGAATAAAGCAACTGTCAAAAAACTGCATCAGGGCGGTACGATTGCCCAAAACCGGCGCGCCCGGCATGATTATTTTATTGAAGAAAAATTTGAAGCTGGCATGGCGCTGCTGGGTTGGGAAGTCAAATCCTTGCGCGCGGGCAAAATGAACCTATCCGAAAGCTATGTCATTTTTAAAAATGGCGAAGCGTTTTTGTTTGGCAGCCAGATCATGCCGCTGTTGTCCGCCTCAACGCATGTGGTTCCCGAGGCCAATCGCACCCGCAAGCTGCTGTTATCACGCCGTGAAATTGAAAAACTGATGGGCGCAGTCAATCAAAAAGGCTATTCCTGCGTGCCTTTGGCTTGCTACTGGAAAGGCGCGTTGGTCAAATGCGAAATTGCGCTGGTCAAAGGCAAGCAAATGCATGACAAGCGTGCGACCGAAAAAGACCGTGACTGGTCACGTGAAAAACAGCGTGTGTTTAGGACTGCCTAAACACCGCTTTTATTTAAATCCTAGTAGCGCTATAAAAATTTTAATTTAAACTACAAATCATAACCTCATCCCTTGAAATCAACGGCCTAACAAGCTTTTTTACTAGTTTTCTAAATCCGTCACTTAATATGATCTTTCTAAATTATCCGCTTTGATATATTGCATGGCATGTTTTCAATAAATTTCCTAAGTACGCGTGTATTCAACAGTTTTATCAATATATCTTATCAGCCTATCTGAAGGTGATTCCTGTAAATGCCGCCATAGACCCCTGCAAAACGTGGTAACATACTGCGCTTAAAATTTAGTCCTTGCTGGGTAATTAAATGACTGAGGAAAGACTCACACATCTGAAACAGCTTGAAGCTGAAAGCATTCACATCATTCGTGAAGTTGCAGCCGAATTTGATAATCCGGTGATGCTGTATTCCATTGGCAAGGATTCTGCGGTCATGCTGCATCTGGCCATGAAAGCATTTTACCCGGCCAAACCTCCGTTTCCACTCATGCATGTGAATACCGGCTGGAAATTTAAGGAAATGATTACCTTTCGTGATCAAATGGCCAGGAAGCTGGGTCTGGAGCTGATTGTTCACCAGAACCAGGAAGGCAAAGAGGCAGGAATTAATCCTTTTACCCACGGTAGCTCCAAATATACCGACATCATGAAAACGCAGGCGCTCAAGCAGGCACTGGACAAATACCAGTTTGATGCGGCTTTTGGTGGCGCGCGCCGTGATGAAGAAAAATCCCGTGCCAAGGAACGTGTGTATTCTTTCCGTGATTCCAAGCATCGCTGGGATCCAAAAAACCAGCGTCCTGAGCTATGGAATATTTACAACGGCAAGGTCAACAAAGGCGAAAGCATTCGTGTGTTTCCGCTGTCCAACTGGACTGAGCTGGACATCTGGCAATATATCTACCTCGAGCAAATTCCACTGGTTCCGCTGTATTACGCGGCCGAGCGTCCGGTGGTTGAGCGTAATGGCACGCTGATTATGGTGGACGACGAGCGCATGCCATTGCGTGAGGGCGAAGTGCCGCAAATGAAGTCAGTGCGCTTCCGTACGCTAGGCTGCTATCCATTAACGGGTGCGGTTGAATCGACAGCCGACACGCTCCCTGAGATCATTCAGGAAATGTTGCTGACCACCAGTTCAGAGCGTCAAGGTCGCATGATTGACCATGATGAAGCCGGCTCGATGGAAAAGAAAAAGCAGGAAGGCTATTTCTGATAAAAAATACTGGCGCTGGCATCGTTTGATTCCTGCGCCAGTGCTTTTCCTGATTGCGCTAAAACCATCGTATAGAAGCTACCGTATAGAATTTTTGGAGTTATTCGAATGTCTCATCAGTCCGAGCTGATTAGCCAGGATATTTTGGCCTACTTAAAGCAGCATGAACAAAAAGACCTGCTCCGCTTTTTAACCTGCGGCAACGTGGATGACGGTAAAAGTACCCTCATTGGCCGCCTGCTGTATGATTCCAAACTGATCTATGAAGATCACCTGCAAGCCGTAACCCGTGACAGTAAAAAAGTCGGCACCACTGGCGATACACCCGATCTGGCATTGCTGGTAGATGGCCTGCAAGCCGAGCGCGAGCAAGGCATCACCATTGATGTGGCTTACCGTTATTTCTCGACCGAAAAACGCAAGTTCATCATTGCCGATACCCCCGGCCATGAACAATATACCCGCAACATGGCTACCGGTGCCTCCACCTGTGACCTTGCCATTATCCTGATTGATGCGCGTTATGGGGTGCAAACCCAGACCCGCCGTCACAGCTACATTGCTGGCCTACTGGGCATCAAGCATATTGTGGTGGCCGTCAATAAAATGGACTTGCTGGATTACTCGCAAAGCCGCTTTGATGACATCAAACAGGATTACCTGAATTTTGTGGAACAACTGGGCAACCGTAAGCCAAGTGAAATTCATTTTGTGCCCATGTCTGCCCTCAACGGCGACAACGTGGTTAATGTTTCAGAACATACCCCGTGGTATCAGGGTCAGACCCTGATGCAGATTCTGGAAACGGTGCAAATCAACCGTGATACCGCCAAGCGTGATTTCCGCTTTCCGGTGCAGTATGTCAATCGCCCAAATCTGGACTTCCGTGGCTTTGCTGGCACCGTTGCACTAGGTTCTGTGCGCGTGGGGGATGCCATTGTGGCGCTACCTTCCGGTAAGTGTAGCACGGTTAAGGAAATCGTCACTTTTGATGGCAATCTGCAACAAGCATCTGCCGGGCAAGCTGTCACGCTTACTCTCAATGATGAAATTGACATTAGCCGTGGCAACATGCTCACCCATGCTGACAGCACGCCACTGATTTCTCGTGCTGTGCGTGCCACTGTGGTCTGGATGACCGAGCAGCCTCTCGTTAAAGGGAAGCTCTACAATATCAAGGTGAGCACCCAAAATGTGCCCGCTGTGGTAAGCCAGATAAACTACCGCGTGGATGTCAATACCCTTGAGCAAGACACGGCCGAACAGGTTGAACTCAACGGCATCGCCGATGTGGTGGTGGAGTTTGACACCCCGATTGCGTTTGATCGTTATGCAGATAGCCGCTATACCGGTTCGTTTATCTTTATTGATCGCCTGAGCAACGTCACTATTGGCGCAGGCATGATTGAAGAGTCCGTTCAACTGTCTGATCAGCAGCGTCCAGTGAGTGCTGAAGAGCGTGCAGCACGTCTAGGTCAAAAACCAGCCGTATTGGGTTTATCCGCGTCCTTGTTTGGCCAAACTGAAGCACTTGAGCGGCTGTTATTACAACGCGGCATTGTATCCATTGCCAATGCAGAACTCTCCGTGCGTGAAATTGACCTGCTACGCGCTACAGGTATTACACTATTGGTGAGTGAGCAAGCTCAATCTGACTCAGCAGTAACCGCAACCACTCTTGAAGAAGCAGTTGAGCAAATTGTTGAATTTGTTCGGTTGTAATTCTCATAGGTAATAAAAAAGCGGCTTAAGCCGCTTTTTTATTGGAATAAAACTTACTAGCAGAAAGTAAGACCACCATAACAGTTAGGAACAAAATTTTGATTAGTGAGCTGCAAGTTATTAAGATTTAAAGTTAAAGGGGCATCTTTTAAGTCAATTGTACCAATATTAACATCCAAAGAAGAACCTCCTAATAAGCCAGCTAAATCACTAGTTTTAGCAGGATTAGCAGCAAGATAACTTGAAACAAAAGCAGATATTTGAGGAAATAATGGACTAATATCTAAAGGATCAGTTGGAATAACATTACCAATATTTACTGGATCAGCAAATGACATCCACCAACCACGTTGAGCAATATCATCCACATTTGCACCAGGCCAGTGCATTGCAGTTTGCTGAAGACTCAAATACATTGGGGAATTAATAGGCAAGCTATGAATTAAACCTAAAGACTGTGTTAAGTTAAGATTTGCGGTAATATTAGAAATGGTTCCATTCATATAGACGTTGGGAAAAGTCTTACCTTCTCCAGCTATCAAGCAAGCTAAAAAAGTACAGCTTGTTACAGTTGCTTCTACCTTACCCCCCTGGGTATAAATACCCGAAGGCTCAGGAGTGCCTGATTGATGTTGAGTTGCATTATATTGAACTGTTCCATTAACTGGATAATCTGCACCATTCCCAACATAAATATTAGGTACTGTAACAGGAGCACTTAACACTGTAGAACTAACTCGATTTCCATTGACTTTGATAGCAGGTGTTTCAAAATAATTATTATTAATTGCAGGAATATTAAAACCACCATTTGTAGTTTTAAAGGTAGCTTCGGCTGCACCCCCTAAACCCAATGCTTGTAATCTACCTGTTACCTCATTAGCACCAAATAGATTATCCCTTGAGGCAATAGTACTTGCATATCCTTTGATGACACCACTAGAATCTGACTGTACTTTCATATAGCCAGAAATGCTGTTAATACCGTTTGGTGTCGTAGAGTTTGCTGTTCCCGCAGTTAAAAGCCCTTGTACTTTTTCACTACTTACTCTAAAACCTACTACTTCTCTCAATGAAGCCTTATCAGGGTTTTTAATTGCAAATTGAATAAAAGGATTAGTTAATACTGCATCCGAGCTTGCTCGGCCTTCTCTTGTTGTGGAGTTTCCACTTAAGCTAAGATTATCAATATCAATGTCACAACCATTAGCCCCATTAACTCCACCACAGCCTAATTGGAGCTTTTTGATATTGGCATTAATTTGCATTTCGGCTTCCAATCCCAATTTATAGAAGCCAATATTGTTTCCACCTTCATAGTTACTACTATCTCCAGGTGCTAAATACGATAAATTAAATAGTGCTTGACCTGTTTCGGCAGCCATTTCGTCATCAGATAAACTGGTTAAGCCTACCTCAGCATAAGACGTAGCATTTATTGACATCAACATACCTATAGAAGTTGCCAAAGCTATATATTTAAGTTTCATCATTTCTTTGCTCATCCTTAGCCGCCGATCAATTACGTGGCACAATGCCGAGTTGACTGGAAATACGGCCACCAGTAATTACCATTTCGCCTAACCGTTGAGGTGCACCTGTGCTAAATATTGCACCTGGTCCTGTACCCGTTTGTACACTAGGATATAAATTAATATCTTTCACTCTAAATACTTCTGCAGCTTTACTATCCGGATTAAACGTAAATTCTGCATTAAAACCTACTTTACCTTCACCAGGATTAAGCGTTCCTGCTGCGGTATCATTTCTGCTAATTGTAATAGAGTTATTAAAACGCAATTTACCAACAATATTGTCAAAGCCTAATACTGAACCATCGGTAGGTTCACTAATCTGGATCGTATTACCTTTCGTATCCTTATCCATATTAAAATCACCAACAATGGATAGTTTAGTCCCATCAGCAACACTATTATTAGGTAGTAATGAAAAGTTCATATCGCCTTGTAAGCGTAGTTTCAAACCAAACAAAACATCTTTAGCGTCTTTAAAACTTGCCGCATTATTGATATTACTACCAGCTCCAGGTAAGTCTCCAGCTGCCAATTGACCAGCCATCACAATGAGCAAATTAGGCAAATTCACATTAAAGTTGCCATTCTCAAAACCAACGCTGCCAGTACCTTTCAATAGCATATCAATATTGCGCAAACCTACATATTGGTTTTGATCCGCATTAACCACCATAATGGAAGTGGTCTTTTGGCCGTCATCACTCAACCCTTGAGCACTTAGCGCTAAAGATAAACCAAGACGCTGAGTACCACTCACCAAACTTTTAACAACTTGTCCACTACTATTTAAGCTATAAATTGGGGTATTGGCGCCGGCTGTTGTTCCATATAGTGCAGCATTAGCATTTACATTATAAAACGGAAGACCTAAGCCCCATTTATTGTTAGTACCGCCACTAAATGTATTAGCGGCAGTAGTGCCGGGACTTGAAGTAAAACGCCCTCGTTTAGATACGGCCTGAAAGTCCATTCCACGAATAGCCAATACCATCGCATACGGATTATTACCAGTACCATTGTAAATCATCTGCGTATAATCAGCAGCAGTGGTCAACGAGCTACCTGAACCAAACTTTGCAGCATTCAAAGCCAGATTTTGAGGCATTAACAATTGATTGGTATCTGTAATATTTAAATAAACATTACCACTATCAAAATAAGCACGATCTGTACTACCAACAACAAGGGGCGCTAAATCACCAAATTCAAAGCCTAATGTATTTGTTCCTGCTCCACCAATTTCAAGGGTTGTGGCTTTGGTATCATCACCACTTAGCATGCCATCACCGGCACGGGTAAATTCCCCTCGCAGACGCAAAGCAATACCGGACTTTCCAATCACAGTGCTGTCATTGCCTGTTCCTACACCGCTTGCTACTGAGCCTGCTTTGCCCAGAATATTACCAGCAGTGGTGGTGGTAGGATTTGCTATACCGGTAGCATCTACCCCCCGCACCTGAAGATAACCATTAACAATTCGCCCACTTGCACCAACACGGATGAGACCCTTTGCATTGGTGGTGGTATATGGATTAGGCGCAGACATATCAACGTCTGCTTTAGTCATAAATTCCAGATTTAAACCCGAGCTACTGCCATTATATGTTCCACCCGTTGTTGTTCCAGGCACACGTGCCAGATCAGCATAGCCATAAGTGGCATTAGGAGATTGATTTAAACCTGCCTTGGTAGTGGCTGCACCGCCAGTATTAGTATGTAAAACCAATCCTGCTTTATCATCAATATAAATAACGCCTTTAGCAGAAAAGTTAAAATTCAGGTTTTTTAATATGAGCTGGTTATTCAGATTTGAACCATTGGGTGAAACATGACTAATATATAAATTATTACTATTGAGTCCAAGTATTGCTGTGGCTTGACTATTTTGATTAAATAAACCATCCGTCGTGGTTAAAGATATAGTGCTGGGTGCCGTAGATTCTAAAGCTATTCGTCCCAGAGAAGTTCCGCACTGTGGTGTAGCTGCGGTATCGCATAACTTTAAACTGTTAATCGTAGTGAGGGACGGATTAGAAGTAAATTGTAGATTAAGACCTGCTTTAGTGCCATTAGTGCCTGAATTTAGCGTAATAGTAGACCCTGGTAGAATAGATGAGCCGTTAATTTTACCAATATTGACCTGATCTGCTGTAGCACGTAAGGTCTTACTTGAATTAGCTGCAGTACCCGCTTCATCTTGCCAATACAATTGATCAATATTAATTTGATCATATTGCGTGCTGACTTGAATACCATCCTGCCCATCAATCTTGCGCAGATCCTGTTCAGTCATTGCCTGCAACGCATAGCCACTGGTGTTAAGCACAAGTAAACTACTTGCCAAAGTAGTTAGTTTAAATCGCTTACATAGTTTATCTTTGTTTATCATGGTTTGTGTCCTTAAACCAATATATTACGGTATAGCCAATAATACATCGTACGGTTTAGCAACGTGGATGCGTACTGTCACAGCTAAACATTTTTATAGTACCTGCTACAGAAAGGTTGCCGTTAATATTGAGCCCAGTAAAACCTGTTTCACGACCCAAATCAAATTTGTTGGTCGCATCTGTATATTTACCGGCACTATAAGCCCTTGCACCTGTACCACCACTGCCCATCGCCAAATACCCAGGAGTACCACCTTCATTTGCTTGTGCATCAGTTTCAATCGAGAGTGCAGTAAATCCAAGGTTGCGGATTTGTATAGGCTTTAATGGATCAAAACCAAGTTGAATAGCCGGTTTTGTAATACTTCCATAGGTAAGACTTGTGCCATCCAAGGCCATTTGTTGAATGTTGATTGACCCTTGAATGCCTTTAAATACAAGCCACAGTTTCTTACCTGTGACCGAAGGAGCACGGTTCCCATTAACGTCGTAAGTATCCTGAGTACCATCATGATAACGGTTATTAACTGCGATGCCTAATCGACAAAACTCTAAAGCTGAACACAATGTAGTATCAAACACACCTGGGGTTGTTTGATTAAGACGCAGATCCAGATTGATATCTGCACCTGCTTGACCGTCTACTTGCTGCAAGTCTGAATTGCTTAAAGGCTTTAAACCAGCATATGCAGAGGCACACATAACCAATAAATAAGACGCTAAAAGTATTTTTTTCATTATTACTTTCTCCTTATAGACCTTTAGTGGTTATTTTCATATGCTGAATTAACAATCCATCAATGACAGCAGAGCCAAAATTGTTATCCGCGCTTAAAATAGGAGCATTCTGAGCAGCTGTTGGTATTGGGTTAGCAGTCAAGCCTCCTCCATAAGATGTTGAACCAATAGCACGCCAATCTGCTCCTGTAGCCAAATCCCAATTTCTATTATCAACACTATTTGCATTACCAGGAATCGGAGAAGGAACATAGTAACTATTATCACTCTGGCGATACTGCCAACGAACACGATCCGAACAAAGAAATCCCGTGCATGCAATAGTAGTTTGGCGGCGAACTTGATTCTGGATATCTCTATAGTTAGTGGTAACTGAATTGATTTTTGAAGATAACGAACCAAAAGATATCCCTACCGCTTCCACTCCCTTATATGCTTCAAGAGTATTAGTGGTAGCATTATATACAGTTGAACCTATACTGATACTACTATGAGTCGCATTGGAACCCTGATATTTTGTACCACCCAAAGTAACAGCGGCACCACATTGATAGATATTACAGGTAGAACCATAATATCCACCATTTGTAGTAGGATCTTTATCGGCATAATTTGTATAAACTTGCTTATAGATACTTTCTTTATTTGGAATTCGGGCAATCTCTAAAGTGATATTTTGCCCATCAGTTCCTACAGTTAATGGCTGATACAATGAACCCAGAACCAGATTAATATTAGGGTTATATAAATAAATACCATCATTTGGATCAAATGTTGGAGCAATCCCACCATTAATAGCAGGTGTTGCCAATAGTCCAGTATTTGTAGTCTCCTTTGTACTTAAGCGTAGTACACTGGATACCGAAGGCGGTGTCCAAGTAGAAGATGCCGTATTTGTTGCCGTTCTTGTTCTCACACGCTGTTGGCATGCAGCATTGGTATAAGCAGTACTATTATTCCCACATCCATCATTAACTACATTCCAAGCAGTAGGAGTACTAAGATTTTTGGAGTCTAAAGAAGTGCTGGCTCTTAATTTTTCCCCATCACCACTATTAAAACGAAGCAAGCCAGCGATACCTAAAGTATTATTATAAAAAGTACTCATGCCATTTAAGTTGGTGGCACCACCTAATGTCTGGAATAATTTAATATTACTACCATTTAAACTAAAACCATCCCAGACCGCTTGCAGACGTAGGCGATTTTCGCGCCCAGAACCACCCAAATCAAATTGAGTTCCGGTGGTAGTTAAACTTTCAGCCACTTTGGGATCACGGACAAAAATATCGCCCCATAAACCTAGTTTAAGGTTATAAGCAGACTTTTCAGCGGGAGTTAATCCTGTAATTCCAGCATTCACTCCATTAGTAAAATCGCCATCAGTATCAGCATGGTAAAGAGGAGCCTCAAGCATTAAATAACTTACATCACCTTTTCCTGCATCAGTAGGGGAAGTTGCAGAAAAATTAGGGACATCTTTTTCAGTTGCTACTTTTAATAACCAAGGGTTAATTGCACTACCCCACGAATCAATAGTACGACCAAATCTTCCATTCCAATCCACACTGGTGCGTGCAACACCATAATTTTTATTAGATTGAGAGATTGCCAATCCATATAAGTAGATATCTGCTTTCCCTACAGGCTGATCACTAGCATTTACAACACCGTCTTTATTCGTATCTTGTGATTCAGTTGTTAAGGGACCTACTGGAATCAAACGAATATAGCCCGTATCAAAAGTGCCCACACCACTATTATTCGTGTCCGCACCATTTAGACGAATAGAAGCATTTTCAGGTAAAAAAGCAATTCCTTCACCGGTAGAATCTGCCAAGCCTTCATCATCGAGTGCTTCCAATGCAAAAGCTGCAGACGACATTAAAGATAGGCTGATAGACAACGCCAATGTACTCAGCTTAAAACCAGACTTAAGGTGTAAATCAGACATACTACAAGCCATCCTTCTTTAATGCACTTTATGTACGATGCACGTAATGTGCTTTATCCACATGATCCTGATCGAGCCAAAAGTATTTTTTATTGTGTCTTTTGACGCGCTATAACACGATATACAGTACTACACTTTATATTATGCGGCTTATTTGGCAAAATGCAAAAATTGTTTTATCTGTAAACAAGTGCAAAGGCTTAATATTTCAAATTAATTATAAATTTTTTTATTAAAAACATTAACTTAATAAAATAAAACCACTTATCGGGTTATTTTTCCATCTATCCTGAAGCTCTTCCTGAAACATTTTTCTTAAAACTCTCTTAAAATGAAGCGGTGAATTCACGATATTCACCACTCCTAAGCCGTGCAAGATCGCTACCTGATATTTAGGCTTTAGGTAAAGTGACCCCACGCTGACCCTGATACTTGCCGCCACGGTCTTTGTAGCTGGTTTCGCACACTTCATCACTTTCAAAGAACAGCATTTGTGCCACACCTTCCCCTGCATAAATACGTGCTGGCAGGTTGGTGGTGTTGGAAAATTCCAGCGTAACATGGCCTTCCCATTCCGGTTCCAGTGGCGTGACATTCACAATAATACCGCAACGGGCATAAGTCGATTTACCAAGACAAATTGTTAGGACATTACGGGGAATACGGAAATACTCCACTGTACGCGCCAAGGCAAATGAATTGGGCGGAATGATGCACACATCGGACTCAATATCGATAAAGCTTTTTTCATCAAAATTCTTGGGATCGACGATGGCGGAGTATACGTTGGTAAACACTTTAAATTCACGCGCGCAGCGTACATCGTAGCCATAACTGGACACGCCGTAAGAAATCAGCTTTTGGCCATTGTCATCCAGACGCACCTGATTTTCGGCATAGGGTTCTATCATGCCGTGGTTTTCGCTCATTTCACGAATCCAGCGATCCGATTTAATGCTCATTGATTTTCCCAAATCTGTTTAAAAAATTTGTGCTTACTTTAACTTAAAAAACATTGCTTCGCATCATGAGGCGTATTTTTGCAATTTAGAAATACTAATAAAAAAAACGCTGATTTAATATGCTTATAAATTTTACTGACTCAATGCCAAACATATTGTTTGAACAAATTCATCAGCCATATTCATTTTTTTTAGGCATTGCCTTAAATAACTCTCATCTTTAATTAATTGTAAGGATGCATTAAAAGCTTTAGCCACTACCTCACCGTAGGCTTCTTCTGCTTTATTCCATGCTTCCACTGGGATATCTCCCCAGTGATGAATCATCATGGCAAGATCAATAATGTCCCGACTGGCAGTCGACTTATCCAGCCCACGATCAGTATTGGCAAGCAATTTTTCAGCAAACATATCATGTTTTGATAACAGGGGAATATTAAAGTTGGCATGTTCATCGCCAGAAATTGGAATACGTCCTTCGCTAACGATTTCAAATTTTATGGGTGTGCCATTTACCTCAATAAATGTTCGAATACCATAACGATCTGCACGGACTTCACGCAACAATTTAACTGGTTCATTGAATAACGCGCCCAAGCTATCGGCTGAGACTACATTGCGTAGTAAGCGATAGCCCTGCTTTGATGCACATAGAAAATCAATATCAACCGACTCTCTGTACTCATCCAGCAATAATGTAATTGCCGTACCACCCGCGAAATAGCATTCGGCTTCCCACAATAAATCTGAATTAAGTAAATTCAATGCCTGACTAATATGCTGATGGTGCAGCCGCTTAAACATTCATCACTCCATGCCCAAATTTATTGCTAAGCCTGATAATCAGTTGGCGCTCATTTGATTTTAATGTTTTCTCATCAATATAACGCCAGTTACGTTCATAAAGCGCAAATGCTTCTTCTTCCATAAGAAAATCACAGCCCTGACAGTGCCATGCAATTAACCTGAGTTGCGGATAATCTTTTAAATCAACTGTATTTGCTATAATCATTACCAGTTCCCATGTAGAAAACAGGACTTTTACTGCACCTTAAGCACTATCATAACATGCTGTCTAATGCAGTGACTTGTAATGCAGTAGGCAAGCAAGCCATTAAAAAATACGGCTATCATCACGAGTGCGCTGCGGAATTTTGGCCAGTTGTACTAGCATGGCCAGTGCGATGTCCTTGTATTGGCTGGCAACGTTATCGCTGGCATTGCCGTTTGCAATCACACTAGGCTTGCCCTGATCGGCATTCTGGCGAATGCTGGCGTTGAGTGGCAGGCGTCCCAGTAATGGAATTTGATAGCGGGCACTTAATTGATCACCGCCGCCCGTCCCAAAGATTTCGTCAGTGTGCCCGCAGTTGGAGCAGACATGCGTGGACATATTTTCGACCACGCCCAGCACTGGAATATTGACCTTATTAAATAGCTCAATGCCTTTTTGGGCATCCATGAGCGCCACATGCTGCGGTGTGGTGACAATCACGGCACCTGTCACTGGAATACGCTGCGCCAATGTGAGCTGGATGTCACCCGTGCCCGGTGGCATGTCAATCAGCAAATAATCCAGGTCTGGCCATGCGGTCTGGTTAAACAGTTGCATCAGCGCGCCGGTGGCTTTTGGCCCACGCCAGACCACGGGTGTATTGTCATCGCCGGTTAAGTTGCCAATGGACAATACCGCCATGCCAAAGGCTTCTAGCGGAATAAACTGTTCATTTTCAATTTTAGGTGTTTTGCCAGCCGTGCCCAGCATGGTAGGAATGCTGGGGCCATATATATCAGCATCCAGCACACCGACTTTGGCACCAGTTTGCTGTAGCGCCAAAGCCAAGTTTACGGTAGTGGTGGACTTGCCAACCCCGCCTTTACCAGACGCCACCACAATCACATTTTTGATACGTGGGTGCGCTTTAAGCTGGCTTTGGGTAGGCGGCACAGGACGCTTTGACGTGAGCGCATCTTCGTGTTGCACAGCCTCACTGCGGATAGGTTCACTGGCTGTCGCTTGCGCCTGAGGTGCTCCTTGTGCATCAATCACTGGTGGTAAATTCACCTGACTTTGCTGTTGTTGAGTCCCACTGGCCTTTTGCGTCACAAAATGCAGGTTTAGTTCACGAATGCCCATTTTTTCCAGATCACTGGCCAGACTGTTATGCAGTTGTTCAAAATCTGCCTCTGAATTGACCTGATAGCCGGCCGGCAGCTTGAGGGTTAAGCCCAGTACGTCATTTTGCTGCTGGCGCTGTGTGACCAGCGACAGGATGGAATGCTGGGTATTGGGCAGGCAGTGGTTTTTGAGGATTTCATCCACCTGCGGATTACCAAATTCGGCAAATGGCGCAAATTCCATTTTGAATGGCTTAAACCATGACATAAGCAATACTCCAACAGGATAACAGCGGGCAATTTTGGCGGTGAAGCATGTTATATTAATCACCATTACAAGACTACCAAGAGAGTATAAGTCCGTGCCATATTCTGTGCGTCGCATTTTAGTCACCAATGCGCTTCCCTATGCCAATGGTCCCATCCATCTGGGTCATTTACTGGGTTATATTCAGGCTGATATCTGGGTACGTGCAATGCGCTCTATGGGTCATCAGGTGACTTATGTGTGTGCCGATGACGCCCATGGTACGGCCATTATGCTCAAAGCCGAAGCCAATGGCGTGACGCCTGAACAACAAATTGCGCAGGTACAGCGCGAGCATGAGCGCGATTTTGCCGGTTTTGGGATTAGCTTTGATCATTATCACTCTACCCACAGCAAAGAAAATCGCCTGCGCTCACAGGAAATTTATATTAAAAACCGTGATGCCGGGCATATTAGCACCCGTCCGGTCAAGCAACTGTTTGACCCGGAAAAAGGCTTGTTTCTGGCTGATCGCTTTATTAAAGGCGAGTGCCCCAAATGCAGCGCGCTGGATCAGTACGGCGATTCCTGCGAAGTGTGCGGCGCAACCTATAATGCCACTGAACTCAAAAATCCACACTCGACCTTGAGTGGCGCAACGCCGATTGAAAAAGAATCCATTCATTACTTTTTTAAGCTACCGGACTTTGAGCAGTATTTGCAGGACTGGACGCGCACACCGAATCGCCTGCCGGTCAGTATTGCCAACAAGCTCAATGAATGGTTTGAAGCGGGCTTAAATGACTGGGATATTTCGCGCGATGCGCCGTATTTTGGCTTTGAAATTCCGGATGCGCCGGGCAAGTATTTTTATGTGTGGGTGGATGCGCCTATTGGCTATATGTCCAGCTTTGAGAATTATGTTAGCACCCATGCAGGCAAACAGGCTGGCCTCACCTTTATGGATTACTGGGGCAAGGATAGTACGGCTGAGCTGTATCATTTTATTGGCAAGGACATTGTGTATTTTCATGCGCTGTTCTGGCCTGCCATGCTGGATGGTGCCGGTTATCGCACACCAACCGGTGTATTTGTGAATGGCTTTTTGACCGTCAATGGCCAGAAGATGAGCAAATCACGCGGTACGTTTATTAAGGCCGAAACCTATCTGGAACACTTGAACCCGGAATACCTGCGCTATTATTTTGCCAGCAAGCTGTCGGATAAAGTGGAAGACAGCGACCTGAACCTTGATGACTTTATTTTAAAGGTCAATAGTGATCTGGTGGGTAAAGTGGTGAATATTGCCAGCCGCTGCGCCAAGTTTATCAATACCAAGTTTGACAATAAACTGTCCGCACTATGCAGTGAACCTGAACTGGTACAAAGCTTTATTGATGCCGGCGATGAGATTGGTAAAGCCTATGAGGCACGAGAATTTAGTACCGCCATTCGCGAGATTATGAATCTTGCCGATAAAGCCAACCAGTACATTGACGAGAAAAAACCGTGGGCGCTGGCCAAAATGGATGGTATGGACAATGAAGTGCAGGATGTCTGTTCCGTCGGCCTGAACCTGTTCCGCCAGCTGGTGGTTTATCTGGCACCGGTATTGCCGAGTCTTGCCGCACAGGTGCAACTGTTCTTTAAACTGGACAGCATGAATTTTGCTTCACGCCAGCAGATTTTGCTGGATCACGAGGTGTATACGTTCCAGCCGCTAATGCAACGCGTGGACAAAGCCAAAGTGGAGTTAATGGTGCAAGCCTCGACAGAATCACTTACCAGCACAGCCGCTCCGGTTAAGCCAGCCAAAATTGCCAAAAACACGGCGCAAACGGCGGTAAAACCAGACAACAAAACGACTGTCACCAAGTCTACCAGCGATACTGCTGACACCATCAAGATTGATGATTTCTTAAAAGTGGACTTGCGGGTGGCTAAAATCCTTAATGCGCAAACCGTAGAAGGCTCGGACAAGTTGCTGCAACTTACGCTGGATGTAGGTGAGGCTGAACCGCGTAATGTGTTTAGTGGCATTCGTGGGGCTTACGAAGCAGACAGCCTTGTGGGCCGTTTAACCGTGCTGGTGGCCAATCTGGCGCCACGCAAAATGCGCTTTGGTATTTCTAACGGCATGGTGCTAGCCGCAGGCAATGGCGACGGTATTTTTCTGCTGTCACCGGATAGTGGCGCCAAGCTGGGTGACAAGGTGAGTTAATTTTTACTTGGTTAGCAACTGATTAAACTATTGACCTGAAAAGGGCTGAATTCAATCAGCCCTTTTTTATAGGTCATACTCGCATTAATACAGCTAAATGCCAGTTATTTCCACAGACTCAATTCCTGACTCCACGCTGAACGAGGCTGCTGATAAACATGCCAGCAGGTTTGTGCAATGGCGTGTACAGTTTGACTATTTACCGTGTAATCATGAGGTAATGCAATATAGCAGCTATGAATTCCCTGTGGCTGGAACTCCCGCGCCAGTGACTGCAATAAAGCCCGGTTACCCGCATGCAATGCACCATCTGCCAGCCAGCCTGAATCGGGCTCAGTGGCGTGAACAGAGCCTAATACAATAAATTTTCCCTGCTGGCGAGGCAGCATGTGTTTGATGGTATTTTGTGCAATATTAATCGCACTTAATCCTACATCCTGCCAGCGTTGCTGCATATATTCCGGTGTTAAATCGGCGCTTGCCATTGTTGCAGGCGCACGGGGCTGAAATACCACCAGTTCAATAAAATGCCCGGCTTGCTTAATTTTTTTAAATAATCGGGCAACGGCTTTAGGGTCAAATAAATTGGCTTTGACACAATGAATATGATCCAACTTATTCATTCTTAGTGTGTTTTGCAGCGTAGCGTGTTGCTGGCTATGACTAACCTGATACAATGCCATTTTATGGTTTTGTGCCTGCGGCAATAATGCGTGGGATAAAGCCTCAACATCAGTGCCGATAACTACCATACAGCCCTGTGATGATTTTTTTCTTCTAAGGATATTCATTAAAATTTCTCACTATAAGGCCGTAAATCCAGCTCATGCGTCCACAAGGGTTTGGCCTGTTGATGCAGCATCCAGTAGTTTTCTGCAATGGCTTCAATATTCAAGCCGCCAGAACCTCGTGTTTTGCGTAGTAGACGGCCTAGGCCAAACACTGCTTGATTAATCCGCTCACCATCTACCATGCCATCGACCACCACATGCGCAATATGAATATTCTGCGGGTTTAATTCTTTTGCCAGTCCTTGCGCATAGGTTCTTAATGCAGCCTTGCCTGTGGTAAATGCCGCAAAATACGGCTTGCCACGAATTGAAGCACTGGCCCCAGTAAAAATGAGGGTGCCCTGTCCCTGTTGTTGCATGGCTTTAACCGCTTGCTGGCTCACCAAAAAACCTGATAAAAATGTAAAACGCCACATGCTGTCAAAAAAATTCAGGCTACTTTTTAAAAACCGTGATGGCATGTTACTGCCCACATTATGTACAACCAAATCAATCCTTTGCTGGCGCGTGCTAATAATGTGGCCAAACAGCGCTTCTACCTGACCGGCTTTGGTTGCATCCAGAATATAACTTTCGGCCTGTCCCCCAGCCTGCTGAATTTCAGCAACCACCCCATCCAGTTTTTCTTGCGTGCGCCCTACCACATAAACCAGTAGTCCTTCACGGCCAATACGCCGACATACGGCAGCACCAATTCCCTGTGAGGCACCGACGCCAATTACGATTGCGCACGGCTGGCGACTATCCGCTGCTGTTAAATTTTTAGTATTCATCATGGATTTACCCTTATTACCATACCAAATCGGCTTAAAATTTCTGGCCTGCCGTTTTACTGTTTACAACAATGGCAGTGACTTGTTATAGCGTCACAGCAATCGCAATCAGGTAAAGTGAGTGACGCAAGCTCATTAAATAACTTATCAGTTCCAAAATAGAACTTATAGCAGAGTTTGTTAGCCACGAAAACTTATTCTTGAGATGGCCTTATTAAATCGGCTAATGCAACCTGCATAAAACTGTGCGGACTAGACAAGAAACTAAGTGTTGCACACAACTGATTCAACTTGATATTCAAGCAACGTCGCGCTATATCTTTTACCATATAAAACACTCTGGTACGAACATGACAACAGGCGCACAAGCTCCCATTCAGCTTTTTTACTTCCCTACCCCCAATGGCCATAAGATCACCATTGCACTGGAAGAAATGCAACTGCCGTATGACATCCAACTGGTGGATATTCGCAAGGGTGACCAGTTCAAACCGGAATTTTTAGAGATTTCACCCAATAACCGAATGCCTGCCATCATTGATCCCAATGGGCCGGATGGTCAGCCGATTGGCATTTTTGAATCGGGCGCCATTTTGCAATATCTGGGTCGTAAAACCGGACTGTTTTATCCGCAGGATGAACGCCAACGGATTGAAGTCGAACAATGGCTGATGTGGCAAATGGGCGGCTTTGGTCCGATGCTGGGACAAAACCATCACTTTAACCGCTTTGCCCCGGAAAAAATTCCCTACGCAATCAACCGCTATGTCGATGAAACCAAACGGCTGTATGGCGTGCTGAACAAGCGGCTAGCAGACCGTGATTATGTGGCCGATGATTATTCGATTGCAGATATGTCCATGATTGGCTGGGCATTAAGCTGGGAATGGCAGGACATTAGTATTGCTGAATATCCGCATGTGAGCGACTGGATTGAACGCCTAAAAGCCCGCCCTGCCGTGCAGCGTGCGCTGGCGCAAAAAGATAAAATAATTGGCTAAGTCTGGGTTGCTCGCATGCTTCAAGACTGCGAGCAACCTGATTCAGATGAGTTGCCTCTGATCAGCCCTGCACTGTACCCATGACAGCCTCAAGCAATGCCTGCTGATGGGCAAGACATTCTGGCACCAGTTTCTTATAGGCTTGATCTAGTTGTACCATGGCAAAACCTTCTTTCCAGTATGGAAATTTATCAACCAGTGCTTCAGTGACCAATCCTTCATAATGTGAGGCATTCACAATCAGCGACAGCGTATTCATCGCCTCAGCCCCTGCCAGCGCATTAAAATCAATACCATGTTTTTTGAACAGGCGAACACGGTCTTTCTTATAGAGTATTTTTTTGGCTTGAAAGTTATTGAGACCAAAGGCCGCTATCGTGGCTTGCTGCAACATCTCTTCATAATGCTGATACAACAAACTAAATGCCTGCGTATAGGTGCTGGCTTCATTGCTCTTGTTCAGGTTGTTACGGATAAAGGCATTTGCTTCTTCATCCAGTGGCGTTTGTTTAAGCTTGTTTAAATAGGTAATCGCCTTTGCTGCCGAGGTACCAGAGGTCATGGGTTTTTTCCTTGCTATCGGCTCTGGTGATCACAAGAACCGCAACAGCATAAATAAGATAAAGATAGGCTATTGTCGCACATTTAGCTGCATGTCCCGCATATCATCTACCAATAAAAAAGCCTCAAAGCAGCTATGTCTGAGGCTTTTTGACTTAAACGCTGACTATTAGTTGGAACGGATAATTCCCAACAAGCGCAGGAATGAAATATACATCCACACCAATGTAGCCAGTAATGCAACCCCACAGAACCATTCCATATACTTAGGCGCATTGTACTCGGCAGAACGTTCGACCAGATCAAAGTCCAGAATCAGGTTTAGCGAGGCAATCACCGCCACAAATGCCGCAAAGCCTAAGCCAATCATGCCATTGTCAAACAGGAATGGAATGCTATTACCAAATGCCAGCACCATCACCCACTGCACCACATACAAAATCAGAATGGCCAGTGTGGCAGAAATCACAATGGCCTTGAACTTTTCGGTGGCCTGAATAATTTTGGCTTTATATAACCCTAGCAAACCAAACGTGGTCACAAACGTGGCTGCCACGGCAATGAGGGGCAAGCCCGGATAACGGTATTCATAGGCGGCCGAAATGCCACCCAGAAACAGCCCTTCCAGTACCGCATAAGGCAAAGCCAGACTACTGCTGGTATGCGGCTTGAATGTCATGATCAAGGCCAGAATCAGGCCACCAATTGCCCCAACTATCGCACCCAGCATGGCGGGGCTATTGATATAGCCCAGATTTAGACAGTAAAAATAAAATACCAGTGCCATGGCAGTTGCTACACCCGTCATCAGCACAGCTTTATTGATTGCGCCTGAAACCGTCATCGGTTCAGTATAAGCCGTATCAAATTCGACCTTTTTAAACATCGGATTATTACTTTGCATCTTCATTCTCTTTATTGGTTTGCCTTACAGAGTATCCTGATTACAGCATGGATTAAATCCCATTATATAAACAGTTAAGTGCGAATTGTATTTAAAATTGAAACGACTTGATCACGTCCCTGATGTTTGGCTTCATATAGGTATTTATCAGCTTGGCGTACTATTTTGTCCAGCTGATAGCCGCACTGCTCGCTACAACTTACCCCAAAACTTGCGGTCACCTGCAAGCGTTGATCCTGCTCATCACTCACATAGGCATTGGCAATGGCAACTCGGCAGCGCTCGGCAATAATGACCGCCTGTTCCAGTTCAGTCTGGCTCAGTACAATCAGGAATTCTTCGCCACCATAGCGCCCCACCTGATCTGCTTTACGCAAGGTACTTTGTAAGGTGGCAGCAACCACCTGCAAGGCTTTATCACCAATCGCATGGCCATGTGCATCATTAATTCGCTTAAACAAATCAACATCCAGTATCACCACAGACACCGGAAAAACCAGATCTACATTTTTTGCCAGTGCAATTTCCAGACAATTGGTAATCGCACGACGGTTGTACAAATTGGTCAGGCTATCAGTAATGCTGATATGGTGAATATTGCGCTCACGCTGCCGCCAGCGAATAAAAAACAAATCGCAAAACCCAAAGATGGTAATAAAATGCGGCAAGGCAAAATAAATCATGCACAGCAAATAAACCGGCCGTGCCTCAAACGCATAAAAAAATTCTGGCTTAAACAAAGGACCATAGGGAATATACCCATAGGCACTTAGAGTGGACAACCCTATGATGAGTGCTGCTGCCGTACCAAAAGCGGCATAGACAATCTGGCGCTGAAACAATACAAAGCCAAACAGCGGCGCGCCTGCCATCACCAGACCGGTAGTAATGTTGGACAAGCCAATGGTATAGCCCAGAATGACCAGCGCAATCGAATAATAAAATGTACTAACACAGGCAAATAATTGCTGTGCCCAGTCCTTATCCTGCACCTTCTTGCCGACATAGACCAGCAAGCTCGTCAGCAGAATCAGCAGGGGCAAACCCCATTGCAGGGTCATCAGGATCTTGTAATTTATATATTTGCTGGGAAAAAAGGTCTGATAAATCTGGAACACCCAATAGTGCACCAGAATAACTATCAAAATCACCAAAACTAGCAGAGACTTGCGTACCGGCGTCCAGTCCAGCACATCGTCAAAATACCTTACAATGCTATTGTTAAATCCCATAACACTGTCCTCATTCGCGTGGGACAACTCAATGGTTAAACTTGCCAGGCCGTTTTAATACAACAGCTTAACTGACATAAAATTAACCGCTACTTCCTTGTAGCCTTGACAATAGCGTTCCGCAGAAATTTTGTCTACTGAATCATGAGGATTACGACAAACTGTGATAAAAGTCAGATAACATGCCTACAAATGCCAATATGCTATCTGCTTATTTTTATTAGTAAATTTGCAGGGCAGAATTAGTTAATTCTGAAAAAATATTCACGGTAATACTTGAGTTCTCGAATCGAATCACGAATATCGTCCAGTGCCAGATGGGTTGCCTGCTTTTTAAGACCCGACATAATCTCAGGACGCCAGCGACGTGCCAGCTCTTTTACTGACGACACATCCAGATTGCGATAGTGAAAATATTGCTCAAGCGCTGGCATTTCACGGTGCATGAAGCGACGATCCTGACAAATGGAGTTGCCACACATCGGTGATTTTTTGGGATCAACCCATTTTTTCAAAAAGGCAATGGTCTGCTCTTCCGCGTCCTGACTAGTCAGGGTGCTACGGCGTACCCGCTCAACCAGACCGGACTGCCCATGCTGGCGCGTATTCCATTCATCCATAGCGTTCAGCACCTGATCACTTTGATGTACAGTGAGTACCGGTCCTTCTGCCAGAATATTCAAATGCTCATCAGTAACAATAGTAGCAATTTCAATAATATGATCACGGTCGGTATCCAAACCGGTCATTTCCAGGTCAATCCATATCAAGCGTTGATCGCTGCCACTCATGGTTGTTGCATCCAGATATTTTGTTCTAAAGGCGCTATCTTAGCAAACTCGCACGCCTGACTAAATCAATAAAAAAACTTCACAACAATTCAGCAGCGTCATTGACCTTAATAAAACCAGCGATCTTGTTAATAGAACCTCGCCCTTAAAGTTCCAAGCTTCCAAAAGCCTTGGCTAGATTCATTTCCCTGAACGCTTCCTGAATGAATAGTTATTGACCAAACTGACTACCAAAATGAAGTTTTCAGCCAATCCATTACAATTAAGATCGTTTATACTAAAAACTAGCATTAATTTATAAAAAATAATCGTTTTCTAAAACGTCAAGCCCTTTTTAAGTGTTATTAACAAACTACCCAGTCACGTCTGGACTCTTTTTATGCCTGCATTTTCGGCTATATTAATGGTCCCTGTTCTTTTGCCTACTCTAGCAGTGGGCAATTGAAGGACCCCGCATCGAAAGGTGCGGGGTTTTAGTTTGTGCAATGTATACTTTTCACACTAATAAACATCGGCTTTGAACAGCGAAAATATAAAAACATCCGGGTACAGCTATTGTAGCCATACACATAATAAAGCTCTAAGTATCACTTACCGTCCTCATAGATAAATCTTACCTGCCTCATTAATTAAAACGTATACTAGCCATTAGTTTACCAATGATTTTTACCACTAATTTCCCAACCGGGAATGGATGCTTATTGTGGAGCTTTTTTAGGCTTATGGCTTTAATACGCAAACGTCGCCTCACTGAACAGCAGGAACGCCGCATGCAGGCGCAACAGGAACGCCGCCAGCATGATCTTGATGACAGCCAGCAAATTGAAGGGCTGGTTGTTGCGCATTATGGCCGCCAACTTGAAGTTCAGGCATTGTCGGTTCCCGAACAGCAAACACCGCCAGTGGTCAATGAGGGCGAACCTGAACCCTTCTGGCGTCCGGTGGTACAGGGTGAAATCTGGCGTTGTCATACCCGCACCAATCTGGAATTGCTGGTGACGGGCGACCGGGTACGCTGGCAGGCTGATAGCAATACGGGTCTTGGCGTGATTAATGCCATGCATCCGCGCACTTCCCTGCTAACCCGCCCAGATCGCTATCATAAGGTCAAACCGGTTGCAGCCAATGTTAGCCTGATTGTAATTGTATTTGCCCCATTGCCTGTGCCCTCACCGCAATTGATTGACCGTTATCTGGTGGCATGTGAACAAGCCGATATCAAGCCCTTGCTGGTACTCAACAAGTCTGACCTGCTTGAACAAAATGATGGCTTATATCAGTTGCTTGATGAGTATCAGGCACTGGGCTATGAAACCATGCTGACCAGTATTGGCAATTCTGGCAGCACTCAGGGACTAAATGACCTAAAAGCACGGCTAGCTGATCAAACCGTGGTATTTGTTGGCCAGTCCGGTGTAGGTAAAAGCTCCCTGATTAATCTTCTGGCGCCAAATGCCTTGCAAAAAACCAATATTATTTCCGAAAATTCGGCGCTGGGCCAGCACACCACCACCACCACCAAGCTCATTGCCCTGCCTGAAGGCGGTGCCATGATTGATTCACCGGGTATTCGTGAATTTGGGGTATGGCATCTGGATGTTGATGCCATTCGGTCTGGTTTTGTTGAAATGCAGGATTATTATGGCACCTGCAAGTTCCGCAATTGCATGCACCGGCAGGAACCCGGCTGTGCCTTGATCGCCGCCAGCCAGAATGGTGAAATTCTGGATCGTCGCCTCAAAAGTATGAACCGGCTCGAAGCTGAAGTCCGTGAGAAGGAAGGCTAAAAGGCCTGATGCATCATGGCTGATCATTTTGGCTTGCCAAGCTTTATAACTCCCAAGCCTGTATAACGCTCAAACCTTTATCCAAAGTCATGCTGTGTTTTTATAATGTGTTTTTACAGTTAAGCGCATTCATTGTTTGGGTCTAAAACAAAGCAATCATATAAAACCCTGCAAAAAAGCAGCAGTTTATCGGTATACTGTGTGCAATTTTAGATGTGATCAGGTGCACTGTGGAACGCTGGCTAGAGTTTATGCAAAATCATCCCTTCCTGTTTGGAATTCTGGGGGTGTTGATAGTTTTGTTTTTTATCCTTGAAAACCGTCGTAGCGGCCACAAGATATCTCCTCAGTCGCTTGGCGTTTTAATTCAGCGTGAAAATGCTTTATTAATTGACTTGCGTGATGCAAAGGACTTCAAGGCCGGCCACATTAGTGGAAGCCGTAATATTCCATTTAGCCAGCTTAAAAACCATGTTGAAGAGCTGCGGATGAGTGACCGTCCGATCGTGATGATTTGCAACATGGGTCAGGTGGCTGGCTCTGCTGTCCAAATGGTTACCAATGCCAAATGCTATCGTCTGGATGGCGGCATCAGTAACTGGAAAGCTCAGGGCTTACCGCTGGTTAAGGCACGCTAGTCGTTTTTGACAGACTGGTTGTTTTGACACAGATAGAAATCAAATAGAAATTGACTGGAGTACGATCATGAGTGCAAATATTCTTATTTATACCACCACCGTTTGTCCGTACTGTATCCGTGCCAAACAGTTACTACAACGCAAAGATATTGCGTATGAAGAAATTAACTTGAATCAGGTACCGAACGAGGTACGCGCTGAACTGATGGAACGCACCAAGCACCGTACTGTCCCGCAAATTTTTATCAATGACCAGTTTATTGGGGGCTTTGACCAGCTGTATGCACTGGATAAACAGGGCAAGCTGGATGAACTGGTTAACGCCAATAATGGCTAATCGGCTTAGACCGATTTTACTGCAACACCTTTAACAACACGATATTAGGGATATTTTTATGAGTGAACCACAAGTTCAACCACAATTGGCACTCGAGCGTATTTACGCCAAGGATCTTTCATTTGAAGTACCTAGCGCCAAAGTTTTTACTAAAGAATGGCAACCTGAATTAAATATCAATCTGTCGTCCAGTGCCGAGCAAATTGATACCACCCATTATGAAGTGGTATTAAAGGTCACTGTGAGCGCAGAAAATCAGCAAGAAACCGCATTTATTGCAGAAATCCAGCAAGCCGGTATTTTTCTGATGGAAAATATTGATCAGGAACAACTGCCACAATTGCTGGGTGCCTATTGCCCAAGCATTTTGTTCCCATTTGCCCGTGAAGCCATCAATGACATCGTGACCAAAGGCAGCTTCCCGCAACTGTTACTGGCACCGATTAATTTTGATGCCGCCTTTGCTGAAAATCTGGCGCGTGCCCAGCAGGAACAACAGCAAGCCGCCACTGGCAATGCTTAAGTTTTAGCACGTTATTAAAAGCCACAGTAGAACCATAATTTTGCTGTGGCTTTTTTATAGCCAAAATAATAATAAAAATTTTAAAATAATTCTCTGCCGGTCTTAATGTATAACTTACTCAGTGCCTGCCTGCGCCCTCGCAATACATTCCACCAGTTGCCATGCAATTTGTGACTTGGATGCCTTGTCCAGATGCTGCTGCATAAGGTGATAATTTTCGGCAAAAAATACCGTCATTGCATTCTGGTCACTGCCAAAGCCAATATCTGAGCGAGATACATCATTCACTGCAATCATGTCCAGCTTTTTAGTCACCAGCTTATTGCTGGCATATTGTTCCATATGCTGGGTTTCTGCCGCAAAACCCACCATAAATGGACGCTTTTCCTGCTGCGCTACAGTGGCTACAATATCCGGATTTTTAACCAGTTGAATCGTTAATTGTTCACCCGATTTCTTGATTTTATGCGAGGCCACTTCTGCTGCGCGATAATCAGCCACAGCCGCTGTAGCAATAAAAACATCACAGCCCTGATTCACCACTTTTAGGCACACCGCCAAGAGCTCTTGCGCCGAACCAATATCAATGCGCTCAATACCTGACGGTGTTGGCAAACTAACTGGCCCGGCAATCAGGGTCACTCTGGCACCCGCATCCCGGCAGGCTTCGGCCAGTGCAAAACCCATTTTGCCGGTACTGTGATTGCTGACATAACGTACCGGATCAATGGCTTCACGCGTCGGGCCAGCGGTAATCACCACATGCTGTCCGGACAGTATGTCTAGCTTATTTTTTGTTGGATCCAATGTGTGGTCGTTTATTTGCTGAAAATAGTGTTCTACTTGTGCTGCCAGTGCCTCAGGTTCAGGCATACGACCTAGTCCCACGTCACCACAGGCTTGCTCGCCAGCATCAGGCTGAATCACCTGCATGCCATAATTAGCCAAGGTTTGCAGGTTACGCTGCGTGAGTGCATTGGCCCACATTTGCTGGTTCATGGCGGGTGCCAGCCAGACCGAGGCTTTGGTTGCCAATACCAGTGTCGTTAATAAATCATCTGACAACCCAGCCGCCAATCGCGCAACAGTATTGGCACTAGCTGGTGCAATTAAAACCAGATCAGCCCAGCGCGCCAGTTCGATATGCCCCATGCCTGCCTCAGCCGCCGGATCAAGTAATGTGGTATGAACCGGATTGCCCGACAACGCCTGAAAGGTTAGCGGGGTAATAAACGCCTGCGCCCCTTGCGTCATGACCACACGCACATCAAAGCCCACATCCTTTAACCGACGTACCAGCATGGCGCTTTTATAGGCCGCGATACCACCGCAAACGCCCAATAACACTCGCCCCGTAAGCTGGCCTGTAGGCTGATCCTGCGTGGGATTAATACTGTTTTGGCTTAATGTCGTGCTCATGCTGTTTTCCTGTACCTGTGGTTTCGCACCTGCAACATGGCGCACACAATAGCATTAAAGCGTTTTTTACCCAAATAAAACCTTAGCACTGCATGGCATATTCATATTAAAATCCCGCCGCATTGTGCGCACTGCAATAACCCTAAGTCAGCGATTTTTATAAAGACAAGTCCATAAGATTTGATGCACATACGCATGAAAACAATCCAAATGACAGCAACCAAAACGAAAACAACCAAATGGAACAACAATGAGTATTAAATGCTGGCCTGCTTCTGAACGCCCACGTGAGCGACTCCTTAAACAAGGGGCAGCGGCCTTGTCGGATGCCGAGCTGTTGGCTATTTTTTTAAGAACCGGAAGCGCCAAGGCATCTGCCATTGAGATGGCTCGCAGCATGATTGGTGAGTTTGGCAGCCTGTTTGACCTGCTCAATGCCAGTCAGGAGCAACTTCTGGCCTGTCATGGCATGGGGGAAGCCAAGCTGGCACACCTGATGGCTTCACTGGAAATGGGTCGGCGTTATGTCAGTCATCAACTGCAGCAGTCCCACCAGCTGGATGAACCTGCACTGGTCAAGCAGTATTTTTCGCAGCAACTGCGGCATGAACCGCGTGAAGTGTTTGCAGTCATGTTTTTGGACAGCCAGTTGCGCCTGATCCAGTTTGAAAAAATCTTTTATGGCTCAATTACCCAGTGTAGCGTGCATATTCGGGAAATCATGCGACTGGCACTCACCCATCGCGCGGTGAATTTGATCGTGGCACATAATCATCCCGACGCCCCAGCGCAACCATCTTCTGCGGATCAGCAATTGACACAACAATTGGCACAAGCCTGTCAGTTACTAGACGTTAAACTGGTCGATCATATTATTGTAGGGGAGGATACCGTGTTATCTTTTGCAGAACAGGGCTATATGCCGCACTAGTTTTTTTAAAAGCAATGCTGTGTTTAAAACTGCTCCCAGACTCCGCGTTGGTTGGGTTTAACCGCAGGCACCTGCCCCAATTTCAGCCATGGCATATTATTGCCATGAAAATCACTGGCAACCGATACCGCCAGATCATGCTGGGCAATCAGGTAATCCATCATCGCGCGAGTGGCTGGCGGTTCATTGCTTGAGGGCAATTCGATAGCATGTCCGCCCAGACTTTTAAATAAACCCGCCAGATAACGTACATGGGTAGCTGATAATCCATAACGGGTCGGATGCGCCAGCACAGCCTGTCCGCCACTGGCGTTAATCACGTCAAGCACTTGTTTTAGGTCTGCCCAGGCCAGCGCAACAAATGCACTTTTACCTTCTTTTAAATAATGATCAAAAGCTTGCTGTTGCCGCGCCACAATGCCTTTTTGCACCAGCCAACTGGCAATATGCGAACGAGTCACGCCTTCTGCTCGGCCATCAGCCAAGGCCAGCACTTCCGGCCATGGATTAGTCTTAATTACTTTTTCTAACTTTTGACAAATCTGTACGGCACGTTGGGCACGAATCTGCTGCTGTGCGGCCAGTAATTCCTGTAATGGCGCCAGATTTTTTGGCGCAAGTGCCACAATATGTACGCCAAACGGATTTTTTTTATTGGGCTTATGCCATTGGCTGGAAATTTCTACCCCTTCCACCAGCGTAATGTGATGTTCACTGGCAGCGTGCCGTGCTTCAGGCAAGCCATCCAGCGTGTCATGGTCTGTGAGTGCCAGCATGTCCACACGGCTGCAACTGGCATGCTCAATCAGGGCAGCCGGTGACAAAGTTCCATCAGAAAAATGGCTATGGGTATGTAAATCCATGCGTTGCATATTCTATACTTTCGGCACTTTAATCTTGACTTGGCTGCCACTGTAGCATGAAAGCCCTATTGGACTATATTCCATTAATTATATTCTTTTACTTCTACAAAACCACCGATCCGGCGGATCGTACCCATCCATTGTTACAGCTTGTTGGTAGTAAAGGTGCGCCTGATAACAACAACATTCTGGTCGCTACCTGTGCCTTGTTGATCTCAACACTGGTGGTATATGGTGCGTTGCTGGTGTTCCAGAAATTCCGGCTGGAAAAGTCGCAGTGGTTTGTGCTGGGCATGACGGTGGTGTTTGGCGGCATTACCCTGATGCTCAGTGATGATTTTTATATTCGCCTTAAAGCGGTCATCATCAATGTGGCTTTTGGTTTTGGGTTTTTGCTCAGTCCTATGCTGATGAAAGATCGCAAGCCCCTGATCCAGCGTATGTTTAGTCCGATATTTGAGCTCAATGAGCGCAATTGGAGTCGATTGAATCTGGCTTGGGGACTATTTTTCTTTTTTATGGCTTCACTGCACATTTTCTTTGCTTTTATCTTTTTTAATGGCAAATACTGGGGCGAATTTACGGCATTCGGCGATATAATTGTGATGATTAGCTTCGTGATTGGCCAAATGGTCATCCTGAGAAAGCACATCAAGATTTCGACTCCTGATTAGTCCACAGTTTAAATACCGAGAACCCGCATGCCGTTATTTGCCATTACCTGTACTGATGCCCCGGATTCATTGGCCAAGCGCCTTGAGGTTCGCCCGCGTCATTTAGAACGTCTTAAAGCCCTTAATGAACAAGGCCGGGTGATTCTGGCAGGCCCCTGTCCCAAAAATGCACAAGATACCGCACAGGGCTTTTATGGCAGTTTGCTGGTGCTGGATTTTGCCGACCGCGCCAGTCTGGATGCATGGCTGGCTGAAGAACCGTATTTGCTCGAAGGGGTGTATAGCCACATTGACGTCAAGCCATTCATCAAGGCCTTGCCATAATGCCGCAACGCCCGACTTGTGTGGTGCTCATAGGCTGGATGCTGTTATTGAGCCTATCCCCGCTGGCCAATGCTGTACCTGCTTCCACCGGAATTGTCATTAATCAGCAGTTGCACCAGCAAATCCAGCAAAATACCGCACGGCTGGCGCAACTTGAACAGGCCAATCAAAATGCACTGGCGCGCAATCAGGAATTGCAACTGATGAATGACAACCTCAGTGTTCAGGTGCAGGTATTACAGAGCGAACGCAGTGCGCAGATGTTTTTGTATGGTGCGGTAACGCTGGCAGTCGGTGCTTTTATTGGCTTTCTACTGGCCAATTATATTTTAAGTAAGCGCACCCGCCGCTGGTAAGCCCATTTTCAGGACTCAATAAGTGTGTCTTCTTTAACGACTGCAATCCAGCAGGCCGAGCTTGACTGGATGATACAAGATGGCGTTGAAATTCCGGTATCGCGTCAGTTTGGCGATGTGTATTTTTCCAAAGCCAATGGTCTGGCTGAAACCCGTCATGTGTTTCTGCAAGGCAATGAATTACCCGCGCGACTGGCACAGCTTCAATCACATCAGTATTTTTGTGTGGGCGAAACCGGTTTTGGCACAGGACTCAACATTCTGGCCTTGTGGCAACTGTGGCAGCAATGCCGTCCGGATAACCACAGCCGCCTGCATGTCATTACAGTAGAAAAATTCCCACTATCGCGTGATGGCCTACAACGTGCCTTGGCCGCATGGCCTGAGCTTACCGAATTATCTCGCCAACTCATTGACCAGTATCCGCCTGCCCTGCCCGGTTGTCACCGGCTGGTGTTTGCCAATGAACGCTTTTCCGTTGACCTGTGGCTGGGTGACGCGGCGGATTGCTTACCGCTAATTCAAACTAGCCATCCGGTGGATGCGTGGTTTATGGATGGCTTTGCACCCAAATGCAACCCAGAGCTTTGGCAGGACAATATCCTCAAACACCTTATCCGACTTTCCGCGCCCGGCACCACCTTTGCATCATTTAGTGTGGCAGGCGTGGTCAAACAAGGCTTACGGCAGTTTGGCATTAAAGTTACTCGACCAGCCGGTTTTGGCCATAAACGTGAAATGCTGAAAGCATGGTGGCTAACCCCTACAACAAATGATGTCCTTATAACCGTTGCGCCAACAAAAAATTTGCCTAAAATTGCCATTATTGGTGCAGGTATTGCGGGTTTGTCCATGGCACATGCTTTGGCCACGCGAGGTTATGCGTGTGACTTATACGATCAAACCGCGCCACTGGCTGGAGCATCGGGTAATCCGCGTGCATTGCTTGCGCCCAAACTCGTGCCGCTTGCCAAATTTGCTAGCAACTTAATGAATCTGGGCGGTTTGTTCAGTCTGCGCTACTGGCAGCAATTTAAGGGCGTGGTCGAAAAAACAGGTATTGTGCATGTGCTGGACAAGCGGGTCGAACAGGAACTGGAGAAAGCCAGCGCCTACCCGCACGACATCCTTACAGGATTAGGCGCAGTACAAACCAGCACGCAAATCTCGCAACCGGTTTCTTGTTCCAGTCTCTGGTTTAAACAGGCGGGACTGATTAATCCGCATGCACTCGCGCAGGTAATTTTGCAAAATCCAGCAATTTATCAACATCAAGCGGCCATTTCCCATATCCAAGCCCTAGACCTAGCTACTCAAAATGCATCATGGCAGCTCTTGAATAGCCAGCAAGAAACTTTAGGCATGTATGATCATGTGGTGATCTGTACGGCATTAAATAGTCCGCTACTGTGCCAGCGTTTACCTGCCCTAAAACCAATCCGTGGGCAGGTGTCGTGGTTTACGCAGGCTGGCGACGCGCCACCACTACCTATTCCTGTCACATACGGCGGCTACATGGCACAGCTTCACCCGCCCGCATCGCATGAATCTACCATATTGCTCGGCGCCTCATTTATCCGGCAGGATGACCAAACTGATGTTCGGCTGGCTGATCACCAGCACAATCTGGACTTAATCAAGGCTATTGCGCCGACACTGGCTCATCAGTTTCCAGCAATTAGCCAATGGCAAGGACGTGCCGCCATTCGTGCCCAGTCCCCAGATTATTTGCCACTGGCTGGCCAGATTGCGGGCCGCCATGGATTGTGGACGCTTAGCGGTTTAGGTTCAAAAGGTTTTAGCTTTGCACCGCTGTGTGCCGAACTAATTTGTGCCCAATTGCTGGGTGAAGTCTGGCCTGTTCCACAACCTGTGATAGATAGTATAAAACCGGGACGATTTTTAGAAAACTCTAAAGCTCATCACTTATAGTTAACCTTATTATTAAACAAATTTTATAAATAATAAAAATCTATTCAACCAAAGGAAAGCAGGCGGCATTTAGCACACAGATTGTGGGAACCAATTCATCTATATTTAACCACTTTTCAGTAGTTAGATTTTGCTGCTCTATACAAGCACTATTATAATTTTTCATCGTACACACCTTTTCTTCTATTTGACCCTTAATCAAATCGCCTTTTTTCTCTAAAACAATTCCAGAGATATCACATCCATAATCAGTACAGAATTTAGCTCCTAATGCGATTTTATTTCTAAAGTTTAATATCTCTTTTTGCATAGCTAATTTTCTTTGTCTTAAGCTTTCATTATCTTTAAAATTTTTGCGTGCTTCAGGACGAAAAGCAGTTATATAAGCAATCTGTATTTGTTGCTGATACTCTTTTAAATTTGCTTCACTTAAATCAGCTGAAACATCCTGACTATAAGCAGTCTGAAAAATAAATACAGTTACAACAGCAATAATGATTTGATGAAATTTCATTTCACCTCTCCATTATAAATTACGCTGGCTTTACCTTCTTTTTTTACAATTAATTTATTACTTTCAGCAAAGGATTCGACCATTTCAGAGCAGCCATCAATTTCACTTTTTCCGGTTACACTTTCTACTTTTTTATCATAGGTAAAAACATACGTTGTTGCCGGGCAACTATTGCCGTTTTCACCTGTTGAAACAACCAGAACATACTTATCGCCAAACTTGTATGCGTGTTCAACTTTTACATAACCAGTTGCTTCAATATCATCTACAACCTGTTCCATTATATTGATAGTCCCTGCTCTGGACTGGTAATCAATAGCTTGCCCCATTAATCCTTCACCACGGTCTGAAAAAGTAAATACTTCATCGTAGCCAACACCTGTATCTGAAACATATAACGGTTCATAAGCCATTGAAGGTGCAGAAGGTTCTTCAGCTTTTTTAACACCCTCTTCTTTTACAGTAATGGTTTGTTGAGGCAACTTGGTTTGTAGCTGTTCATGCTCAGCCTGCTTGTCAGACTGCGGTGACTTATCACATCCGGTAAGCGCCAATAAACCCAGTAAAGTTAAGGTAATACTCAATTTTCTTTGCATGTTTTTAGCCCCCCTAATCCATATCCAGTGTTCTAATCTGTCGTTGTACTCTTCTGGTTTCAACTGCAGAACGTAACTTTTCACGTACTTGATTACCGTTCTTGATCGCCAGTAAATCAATATTAGCAGTGGTAGCATCGCTAGAAATAATAAATAGATTGGCATAGCCAAACAGGCGTAAAAAGAATGGCTGCTTTAAGTTATAATCCCTAACCCGGTAAAGCTCCAGCTCATCAATATTGCGATTGAACACACCACTATAAACTTTCAATCGTTGGTTGGTCAGTTCATAGCGAGTGATTTTTAATTTGATTGCTGTCCATAAAGCAATCAAAATTGGAAAAACCAGCCAGCAAAATAACAGGCAAAAGAAGTAGGTTTTAAATTTTAAAAGGTGCGATGGCTTACCTTGCCACAGCAATGCTTCCTGCTCAAATGAAGACATAGTTATTCTCTGTTTTAGTCTTTAAGGTAGGTGATTTTTACTAGATCATAGCTTTTCATTGTTGGAACTTCAGGATCATAACTAACCAGCTTTAAAGTAACTCTGGCTTTTCGATTAAGCTCAATTTCATCTTTAGAAGATTTATTAAGCACCACCTCATATTGATTACAATACTTGTGATCATTACAAAAAGCGTTGATGTTCACTCCAGGATTATTGGCAACTTCCATATTTACGGTAGAAGGAAAATCTGCACCTGCTTGATAACTTTTTAAATAAACATCCTCTGTCAAGTTAGCAGGCATAGCATAGCTTGAGTTCATGCTTAATACCCCTAGACACCCTAAAACCAGCACAGCTTTTTTCATCGATTAACTCACTATCTATTTCAGGAAAACTTACCAGCATTTAAACCACAAGTTTAATGCAAAACTAAACTATGAGTAAAGTTAATAAACCATTAGTTAAGCTATTTATTTTTACTTCATGACTAATGAAAAAACACTTTTCGCTGAACGCCTAATGGCAGCTATGCAAGCACAAGGCTATAGACCCGAACCTGCTATTTTAGAGAGGGAATTTAACCTGCGTCATTATGGCAAGCCAATGACCTTGCAAGGCGTACGCAAATGGTTGATTGGAAGCTCAATACCGTCAACTAATAAAATTATGACACTGGCAAAATGGCTTAAAATACCGCCAGAAGAATTAACTTTTGGAAAAGAATTAAAAGTGGAAATCCAGCAAGCAAATCAACGCTGGCAACAAAATATTAGTTACAATGAAAGAGAAGTCTTTGAGGCATTTCTGGCACTGCCAGCCCCACAACGTAAAATTGTCCGCGAAGTAATTCTGGCTTTTGCCAAGGTATATGTGAATCCTGACAAAAGCCTTTAATTTATTTTTTTACTGGCTTTGCTCAAGCGCCATACCAGCCGCTTTTGCCGCCCGTGTGCCACCCATCAATACCACAATATCGCGACTCTCATCAAAAGAATGCAGCAACTCGGCAGCACGTGGTGCCTTACTACCCCCACCGCACAGCACATAAATTGGCTGGGCAGCATCAATCTGGCTTAACTGATCCGCAGACAAATCATGAATTGGCTGGTTAACCGCCCCTTTCACATGCCCCTCTGCAAAAGCCTTGGCATCCCTTACATCCCAGATTACCGCATCTTCAGGAAAATCAAAGGTCGTAATTTCAAGCTTGCGAATCATTTATACACTCCTTGACTACAATCAGCACTTGGCAAAAACTACAATACCACCTAGCATTCTTACAATAATTTTCCACTCAATGTAAAGGATAAATCATGCCGTCGTTTGATATTGTATCGGAATTGGAAATTTTTGAAGTCAACCATGCCGTTCAAAATACCCAAAAAGAAATTCAAACCCGTTTTGACTTTCGCGGTTCTGAGGTAGATGTTGAGCTTAATGAAAAAGCAAAAGAAATCAAGATCAGTGCCGAAAGTGATTTTCAGGTAGAACAGGTTTACACCATGCTGGAAAATCATTTTCACAAGCGCAAAATAGACCTGCAAAGTCTCGACCCGCAAAAAATGACCGCCTCTGGCAAACACACCATTCAGGTGATTAAACTTAAAGATGGACTTGACTCCGATACTGCCAAAAAAATCAACAAGGCCATTAAAGAAAGTGGCATTAAGGCGCAATCTTCCATTCAGGGCGACAAAATTCGGGTCACTGATAAAAAACGCGATACACTTCAGCAAGTCATGGCTTTTTTAAAAGAGCAACAATTTGGCCTGCCTCTGCAATTCAACAACTTTAAAGATTAACCTGTGAGAAAAACCATGTCCAAACCTAACCGCATGATGAAAATTGTCAATGCTACGGCCAAACTGCCTGAATCGCTTCGTGTGTTTGCCATTTCAAAAGCTTTTGGAACCGTTGTGCCCATGGTCGGTACAGCAGGGATTCGTTACGAACATGTCGCACCAGACAAAGTAGTGGTTAGCATCAAAAATAAGCGCCCGATGCAAAACCACATTAAAGGGCTACATGCTGCCGCTATGGCGTTGCTGGCTGAAACGGCAACTGGTTTTGTCGTGGGTCTCAACGTTCCTGATAGTCGCATTATGCTGATCAAATCACTGCATGTGGATTATAAACGTATTGCAAAAGGGGATTTGGTGGCTACCGCAACGTTAAGCGATGAACAACGCCAGTACATTGCCGACAATGAAAAAGGTGAACTGATTGTTCCGATTACCGTAACCGATGAATCTGGCCAGTCTCCGATTGAGTGCACCATGAACTGGGCATGGCTTCCTAAGAAAAAGAAACAAGCTTAATCCGTAGATGTAGCTATAGTTCAATCTGTTTTGCAAAGCCAATAACTGCTCAATAAAAAAGCTGCCCTCTATCTCATTGGGCAGCTTTTTTATTTATGCTATTGGTGTTAACAGCTTTTAGGTGGAGATAGCACGTTTTTTGCCATGCTCATCAATGGCCACGTACGTAAAAATACCATTAGTCACCAGCACTGGTTTTGCAATATCGTTGCTTTCCCACACATCCACCATAATTTGCATAGACGTCTTACCCTGTTTCACAATACGCGTGTAACAGGCCAGTACCTCACCCACTTTCACAGGCACATGAAACACCATATTGTTAATAGAAATAGTGGCGACACGTCCCTGAGAAAGCCGACGGGCATGCACTGCACCGGCCAAATCCATTTGCGAAACTAACCAGCCACCAAATACATCTCCATTCCAGTTGGTATCAGCAGGCATTGGAATTACCTGTAACGACAAATCACCTTCTGGCATAACTCACCCTAATCACCTAACAATATAAAATTACTGATACGTTTGTAGCCATTGCTGAATTTGGGCAGATGTCATTGCGCCAGCCTGTCGCGCTATCTCCTTACCCTGTTTTAACAATACCAGCGTTGGAATGCTACGAATCGCAAACTGTTGTGCCGTGGTAGTTGCCTGCTCCGTATTCACCTTAACAAACTGAACATCCAGCATCTGTGCAGCAGCATGTTCAAAGTGCGGTGCCATCATCTTACAAGGGCCACACCACGCAGCCCAGAAGTCTATCAGCACTGGCAGCTCAGTAGAACCACTAAATTGCTGAAACGACTGATCATTCAACTCCACAGGTTTGCCATTTAATAATATTTCATGGCACCGGCCACATTGGGGTTGCTCACTTAATCGGCTGGATTCAAGCCGATTTTTTGCCAGACAGTGCGGACAAGTAACAATCATGGTTTTATCCTATTGATCAACCAGTTAAGCAATGTGTTTCTTTAAAAAAGCTAATTGCACCCGGATTCCTTCCTCAAACCAGCGTCCTTTCAATAAGTCAAAATGCCCAATCGGCCACTCCAGATATTCCACTTGCTTGATCTTCGCCGCAGCCTTGCGGGTTGCGGAAAGCGGAATCAGACTATCATTTTGAGCTGCAAAAATTAGAGCGGGGCATTGCACTCTGGCGGCTTCTTTCGTTGGGCGGTACTGATTCACAGTAATAATAATGCGCGCCGGCACCAGCCCTACCCAGCTACTCCCCTTTGGCACCATTTGCATATAGTCCTTATAACAGTCATCACCTGTCAGGCAACGTACGCCCTGCTCAGCCACCACTGGAATCCGAATCGGGTCACGGCCAATCTTGGAACCTGCCAAATCCTGCAATGCCAAAGCCGTCGCACGGGGCAGCAAGTGCTTGGGATACATCATCGCACTGGCAAATCCATCCACATGCGGCACTAATCCAATAATCGCAGCAATGCCTTTCTCTCGTGCGGCAGTAGTAATGACATGCCCACCGCTCATCGACATCCCCCACAACACAATACGTGAGGTATCCACATCCTTCCGTTTTTTGATCTGAGCCAGTACGGCTTTCCAGTCAGCCACATGATTGGGTGCAGAAACCAGCTCACGCGGCTTGCCTGTGCTTCCCCCAAAGCCCCGATAATCAAACAATACAACCGCATAACCTGCTTCTGCAAAGGCAGCTGCGGTATCCGGCAAACTAAACTTGCGCTCCCCAGCAAAACCATGCGCCATAATAATCACTGCCGGCTTGCGTGCTTTAGCTGGTCGATAAAAATCTGCGCCCAGCGTTTCACCATTACTTTTTAAAAATAACGGTTCTATACTGTAATTTCCCATTATTGTTCCTTATTTCCTAAAAATACTACCTTCCTAACCACACCTTAAAACACATTGCATCCAAGGTTAAACTTTTATTTTTCAATCACAGTATAAAATACAAGATTCATCATTTAACCAGCCATCAACATTTTTTTGCTGAATTTATTTGTTGATATTGCATTAATTTCGGTAAAGTCTATCCATCTTTTTTAACGCAGTGGAGAATAAATGATGACTGATCAAGTAAGCTTTGCAGGACAGCTTTATCCTGAGCACATGCCTGAAGTAAGCCAAAAAGGATTTAAGTCACTCATCAACAATCGTCCAGATTTTGAAGGGGGAAATGACCAACCCACCAGTGCCCAGCTTGAAGAAGCCGCACGTAATGCAGGGATTGATTACGTGTTCCAACCGGTTGTAGCAGGTCAAATCAGTCAACTGGATGTAGAATCTTTTGCACGTCACTATAATGAGTTGCCCAAACCCATCCTGATGTTTTGCCGTACAGGCAATCGCTCCAGTAATTTATACCAGATGGCCAAGCAAATGGATTTACTTGATGATTAAACTATACGTTGTAGTGCTATCTATATCTTGCTGTACCTTAAGCGGTTGTCAAAATCTTCAGGTACGTCCTACCGATACGGTCAGTGTTGAGCATGGTTTTTAATACAAACACAAGATAATAAAAAACGGCTTCTAGAGCCGTTCTTTATTGCTTAGCTTTTAAAATATCCAACCTGATTTAGTTGTAGTACCACCAGGAGTAGTAGTTATTATGGTCACTGAATCACCAGTAGCGCAACCAGAGAACCTATAGGTATGACGGGTACTAACACGCTGCACATCACCATTTACTAAACCAAATTTGGCATCTAAAACTGCTGGGATCGTACCATATCCAGATTCTGTAACAATTTCACAGCTTATCTGATTATCAGTTTTATCTTTAATTTCAGCAGTTACTGTAGTTCCACTAGGCATCGGTAGATTATATTGACCAGCATTATTTATAGCACCAATGCTGTATAAATCGAACGATAATAATGATGAATTCACTGTTACATTATCAAAAAATGGCTCACTACCAGCCAGCATGAGTATAGTCTGACGGCGCAAAGGCGCGTCAAGGCTTGTGCTACAGGTATTAGGGACATTAGGCTCTGAGGCTAAAGCTGTACCGCAGCTACCTGTTTCACCAGTCCGTAAAGGATAAATAAATTCACCAGCGTTATAAGCGCCATCTTCATTATCATCGCGATAAGCATCACCAATATTACGACTCAGAGTATCCCCTTGATCAAACGCATTATTTTTATTGTTATCTATATAAAGCTTTTCTCCCTCAACCACACCCAAGACGGTAATACGCCCATTTCGAGGCCGAAAATCTTGAGAAGAAAAGGTTATACTACATAAAGAGATTTTATCAACCTGTTGAGTACTACATGAATTACCAATTTGCCCCCCTTCAGCAGTAAAATTTAATACCGTTCCATCCGGTACTGCATTACCAAATTTATCTGCCACACGCATTGTTACAGTGGCAGTTCTACCATCCGTATTCCATCCTTCAATGCTATTAATGGATAAAGAAAGGCTCAAATTGTTTTGGCTAGGCCTTGCAGTGGCTACTGTAATATTTTTAGATAACGCAAAAATTGTCGGATTATCTTTAACAGTAGCTTTAATCTCTACCGGACCTGGGGTAGTACCTGGGAAAATTGTAATTGGAGCATTACCAGCTTCATCGGTTCTAACTGTCCAAGTAGTTTGACCTTTCTGACCAATAGTTAAACCAAAAGGAGATTTAACTAATGAGAATTCAATTTCTTTGCCTGGTAAAGGGGTAGAATTAGAATAAACTCTAAAGTTCAGAATGGCTTGACTGACTGAACCACTGCCCTCAATACCAATTATAGTATTCTGTCCTTCAGGGAACATAATAGCTGTTGCATTTGGTGCAGCAATAGTAAGAGTTGTTTTCTTGCTAACATTATTAGAACCACTATTAGTGCTAGCTGTTAAATTAACTGTGCCACTACACAAGGTACCATCAGCATTAACACCTTTATAGGTAACTAAAACATCACCCTGATTAGCAGAAGTAGAAGTATCAGGATTAATCTGCCCACAGTCTGCAACAAATGATACGGCCACTCCATTGATTCCATTTTTCGTGGTGCTATCAATGACTTTAAGGCTCACGCTGGTCTGGCCAGATGATTGGAGGGTGCTAGCTCCTAACTGCAAAGCAGATAAGTCAATATTAGTGGCTGCAATATTGATATACTTACTCTCGGTATCAGTCACTCCGTTAAAAGTCGCATCAGCAGTTAACGTATAGGCACCAGAAATCTGAGTGGAACTAGGTTTAAAAAATAACTGAGCCGTACCCGTCTGATCAGTTAATACTGATGAAGAAGCATTTCCAAACAGTAATTCCTCACCACCACTAAATTTAACTAAAGCCCCAACTACCGGAGTACCCGTAGCTGTCGTTACTTTTACTTTTGCCATTGCACCATTTACGCCTACTGAAGAAATGGCACTACCAGTATCAGGATCATTTATTTCTAAAGTACTTATATTAACCGACTGGGTAGTACCTCCAGTATCAGTATTTCCATCTGTACCAGAATTACCTGAAGAACCATTATTTCCAAAATAACCTTCACTCCCACCACCTCCACAGGCAGATAGGGCGATCATGGTGGCTAAGAGGGTAGCCTTGAGACCAGTATTTTGTAAAAGATTGAAATTCTTGCTATCGCTTATCATCGCATGCATCCAAATTATATTAGGCGAATGGGCTATCAGAAAAATCAGAAGAGCCTTACCTGGCTTAGTGTTGAGCTAACTTTACTTAAGTTATACATCTTTATCAATCAGTATTTAGAATGTTTCTATTATTGTTGAGAAAATAATTATTTGTGAAAAATAAGCGGGAGAATAAAACAATAATGAAGGGTTAAACTTATTTCATTCATTGTTGAACTCCATCAATTAAACGGCTATGAGTCCCTGCTCAAGATCAACAATATGCTCAATATGAACAGGCACCGATACCATGTCTCCACCTATGTGAGTACTAGTGAGATCCTCATTGGAAAGCTAGTAGTGAACAGTAGAGCATAAAGAATAGACTACAGAGCTACGCTGCACATTAATTGTCTAGAGCAAATATTTCAAAATAAGAAAAGGGGAGTAACTGTCAGGTTACTCCCCTTAGGAATAATGAGCTGGCGATGCCCTACTCTCACATGGCGAATGCCACACTACCATTGGCGCAACGTGGTTTCACTTCTGAGTTCGGGAAGGGATCAGGTGGTTCACACGTGCTATGGTCG
>SECL01000059.1 GCA_004173455.1 Moraxellaceae bacterium
GTGTCTTAGCCCCCTAAATGGCTGGAGTGATTTATCAAATCGATTAAGTCACTTAAATTTAGGATTATGTCAAATGCAAGAAGGCAGTTTTCTGTAGAGCAGAAACTTCAGATTGTTGGGGAAGCCGACCAATATGGCATCACTCAGACATTACGTAAGCACAATTTATCCCACAGTGTTTATCAGCGTTGGAAGCGACAGTTTAATGCAGGTGGTGCTTCCCTCTTGAAGCCACAGTATCACAAGGCAGATCCTGAACTCAGGGCGTTGCAGGAGGAGAATGCCAGGCTCAAAAAGATTATAGGTAACCAGGCCCTGGAGCTGGAATTTAAGACCGAGCTTTTAAAAAAAAGCGATGCCCACGACAGGAGGCGCAAGGGCTTGTAAGAATTTACCAGCAAAGGGGAATAGCAATTAGCCGCTTGCTCACCTGGTCTTCGCTTCAGTCTAGCAGTTATTATTACAAAGCAAGTGGTGGCACCAAAGGCGTTCCGCCCAGCACCCACAGTGTAACCAGAGATGGTGAGATCTTTGAAAACCAATCAGTGATAAATGACATAGAAGCCACGTTGCATCAGGAGTTCTGCTGTTATGGCTATCGGAACATGACAGGTGAACTAAAGGAAAAAGGCTGGATCATCAACCATAAGAAGGTTTACAGGCTCATGAAAGAGCACAAACTGCTTTATGGAGGCAGGATCAGGCCTGAGCCCTTCAAACGGGATTTTATCCGCTTCAGAACACCTGGAGCAGAAAAACCGCTTCAGTATTTATCTATGGACATCAAGTATGTGCACATCCACGGCTGGAACAGGAATGTTTACCTGCTAACGGTTATGGATATTTATAGCCGTAAGGTGCTGATCCATATGTGTCGGCAAAGCATTAAAAAAGGCGATGTGTTGGTCATGCTATCGCTGATGCTGTTAGCGTATAAAACAGAAGGCATGCGCATCAGAAATGACAATGGCTCACAGTTCATTGCCACAGCCGTGCGGCAATTTTTGAAAGAGAAAGGTGTTTTGCAGGAGTTCTCTCATGTGGCTACACCCGAAGACAATGCCTACATTGAAGCCTTACACTCTAACCTGCAACGTGAGGTCATCGACCGGTTTGAATTTGATTCGATCTACCATGCGCAGATGATTATTGACCGCTATTACCAGTGGTACAATGAAAGGCGAAGGCATGGCTCGCGGAAAGGCAAAACACCCAATGCTGTCTACCACCAATATTTTAATCCAAACCCTTTTGAATACTAAAAAACAACTCAACTACCTTTGAAAAACTCTCCAGTTTATAAGGGGCCAAGACA
>SECL01000037.1 GCA_004173455.1 Moraxellaceae bacterium
GTAATGATTTGATATCGGTATATTTCATGCTGTCATTATAGATGAAAGCAATCCAATTTTTAGCTCAAAAGATGATCAATACATTGATCATCTTTTGATTTATGCAAGAGATCTATTAATGAAGTAGAAGCTTCTGCGAAAAAGTGGATTGATAGTTATTTGGAAAGTGATGTAACCATCAATGAGCTTTCTATTTTTCATGGATATCAAGTAATTAAAGGGTTACAGCAAACCAAGGATTTGGCAGAAAAATTTTCTGTAAGGATTTTGCAAGAAGCTCAGCGTTACGCCCAACAATGGAATCAGGATATTTATATTCGTTTCGGTATAACAGGAGATATACGTTTAGGAAAATCTGGCAAGCCTAATTATCAAATAGAATCTAAAGATGGAAAGCAAAAAGAAAATTTTCATTTTAATGGTAGTTTTTTTAGCAAAACTGATGAGTTTGATAAGAACAATATTACGGAAGGTTTTTCCATATCAGAATTGTTAGAGCTTTGGCATTTGAAATAGAGCCAGGCATTTATATATCAGGTACTAACAACTGATTAAATGAAATGGAGTAAAAATGTCTATAACATCTTATGAAATGCAAGGCCTGACATGGCAAGCCAAAAAGCACAATCAGCAGGATGCCATTTTAATCAACAACAAGGTGATACAGCATAAAGGATTGATCAGTAAGCATCATGTTTTTTCTAGGAATGAAGCATGGTGCGTGGCTGTAGCAGATGGAGTGAGTTCCAGCAGATATTCTGATAAAGCGGCTATACAGGTTTTGCAAACTATTGGACAACATTTTAGCCAGCACACCACCGATATTCTTTTTGCCGATATTCAGAATAATTTATGCCAGACTTTAGCAGGCTCATTGGTTATTGATAGTCACCATAGCGCTGAGCAGGACAATAATCAAAAGGTTAAAGCAACGCATGGGGCAAGCACAACCATGACTTTATTAAGATATTCATCAACAGATACGCAGGATCAGGTCAGCATCCAGTCATTAGGTGATAGTCGTGCCTATGCCTATTGTAGGCAACAGCAGCAATGGACTGCCTTAACACGGGATGATAATTTTTATGAGGAATTATTAGCTGCGAATCAAATTCAGTACTGTGATCATGAGATTGCAAGCTCATATTTTGTGCTAATGGAATATTTTTGTGCCGACTGGTTGCATAATGTACCTGAAAAACCAGTAATACATCATCAGCTAGAAACCAATGATGCAGTGCTTGTGTGTACTGATGGGGTGTTTGATGCCTTGGCAGGGGAGCAATGGCCACCTGTTTTACCAGATCATTCAATAAAAGAATGGCTTAATGAATTACTGGAAAAAATCCGCCATAGTCCAACTTGTGGTGATAATGTCAGCATAGTGTTGGTCAGAGCCTTGTCAAGCAGTACGTGATCTGGGGTATTTACTCTGGTATCTGCTATAATTTTCCGCAATTAAACTCAAGCAGGACAAAAATTCATGCGCATCGACCAACGCAGTAACGATCAATTAAGACCCGTGACGTTTACCCGTCAATACACCCGTTATGCTGAAGGTGCGGTGCTGGTCGAGTTTGGCAACACCAAAGTATTGTGTACCGCCAGTGTGGAAACCAGCGTGCCACGTTTTTTAAAAGGTACTGGTCAAGGCTGGATTACCGCCGAATATGGCATGTTGCCGCGCGCAACCCATACCCGTAATGACCGTGAAGCCGCACGGGGCAAGCAATCTGGTCGCACGCAGGAAATCCAGCGCTTAATTGGCCGCAGCCTACGCGCCATGGTTGACCTGAAAAAACTGGGTGAAAACACCATTACTATCGACTGTGATGTATTACAAGCCGATGGCGGTACACGTACTGCTGCCATTACTGGTGGTGCAGTGGCATTGGTCGATGCACTCAACGTCTTGCAAGCCCAGAAAAAACTAAAAAGTGATCCCTTAAAAGGTCTGGTTGCGGCCATTTCTGTCGGCATGCATAAAAACGAAGCATTACTGGACTTGTGCTACGAAGAAGACTCAAGCTGTGAAACCGACATGAATGTGGTCATGACGCAATCAGGCGAGTTTATCGAGCTACAAGGTACAGCGGAAAGCAAGCCATTTAACCGCGTGCAGTGCAACCAGATGCTGGAACTGGCTTCAAGCGGCATTGCCGAGTTGATTTTGGCGCAGCAAAAAGCATTGGGCTGGTAATTGATAACTAGCTAAATTTATAAGTTATTTATGTTGATGTGATAAAAAAGCGAGCGAGTAAATGTCTCGCTTTTTTATTGCGCGGGCTTGTCCACTGCCAGAAAAAACTGCTGGGTTGGAGTCTGAAAATAAATATCACAACTGGCACTCACCGTATGATCGACCAGACTGAATTTTTTAAAAATGCTGGTTAAGGCGACCGTATAATAATTAATCCAGCGGCTTAGGCAATCAAATGACGCTGGATTGCACAAGCGTTGTTGCAATTCAATCAGCTCGTGATAAAGCGGGCCAATATCTTCATTAAATACGAATAACTCAATACTCATTGGTTCTATAGCATGCACGGTTATCCCATTGCTATCGCGTCCAATGGTTTTAGGCAAATACCTTTTTCTGTCGCCTGTGAATAGAGCAGTCGGGTTTTGGCAAGCTGTGGGTGTAATCCAATTTCCTGTTGCCTGTATTTGCAGGATTCATACAGCAGGGCAGGAAGATGTTGAGGATTATGATCTTGCTGAAAAATCTGGAATATCCGTTCTAGCGTCAGGCTTTCACCGGTTCCAGTTATGATGCCCTGCTGCCAGAAACGGATTTTTTGTAAGCTATCGGCATAGCAGTTGTCAGTAGTTCGGTTTTCAATGGTAATGCGATGGTCGGCAGCAACCACCACACTGTCTTCAAGTTGGATTGCAATAATAAAAGTCATTTGGGAAAAAATCAAAGTTTGGTTAGAATGCGAACTAATTTGAATAATGCATCATAATTAAAGCAAAGGCCAATAAGATGAATCAGCAGCCAGCCTTTAAGGGCTTGGATATTGCCACGCCTGTGTTGAGTGCAGGCGGCTCACAAATCAGAATCAGTGCTAAAGGTATTGAAGTCATTACCGAGGCTAAGTTTGAAGTCAAAGCCGGGCAGCATGTGTTTTCAGGTAGAGAGAAGGCTGATATTAGCGTACCTGCGTTACCGACATTTCAGAATAAAAACTGGATTGGTTTGGAGCACTTCGATGTGGATAACTCACCTTTCGCTAATCTTGGCTACAAAATATTCTTTGAAAATAATCAGGTGATCGAAGGTAAGCTGGATGAGTATGGTAAGGCACATCATGATAACGTGCCTGAAAAAGCCATTCGTGTGGAATATGAGGAAAACCACGTTATAAATGATGAGCCTTGGGATACTTTTGATTCTGTACTAGCACAATTAAATAATTTTGAAAAATAAGCGACTCTACAATGACGGAATTTTTACCCTCAAAAAAAGAATTGTTGAATGCTTTGGCATCTATCGCCGCACCTGTTAATAAAGCAATTCAAAAAGGTCAGGAAACACTAGAAGATATTGCTGAATGGTTATGGGTGGTTATTCAAGGGGACTTTGCTGAGGAACAAAGTACGTCACAAGTGGTGACAGGTACCGTCATTTCAATGATCCCATTTGTGGATCAGATCTGTGATGTACGGGATATTTGTGCAAATTCCATGAAAATTAAGGAAGATAGTAATAATTCTTGGGCATGGGTCGGTTTAATTCTCACATTAATTGGCTTGTTTCCTGTCTTGGGGTCGCTGTTTAAGGGAATATTTAAAGTCATTTTGACACCTGTCCGTCGCTTCATGTTAAGGCCAGGTACTAAAGCACTTAAGTTTACAGGTGGAAATATTTATAAGTTTAGCTGAGCCCGCCATAGAAAGCGGGATTACTGAGCTGAATAAATTTCTTGCGCGCCCAGCGGTAAAAAAAGCCATTAAAGAAGCAAAAATTACCAATATTTATAAAGCAACAGCGAGTAAAATTCGAGAAGTTAAAGGCATGTTGACCAAGCAGGCTTTGTTAGGCTTGTTTGATAAACTTGTAGGGTATTTAAGAGATACGGTTAAATTTATTGATAAATATGCGAGTAAGGCGATTGGTGCAAAAGCACGACAAATGTTGCAAACCGTAATTGATGTCCGTAACTTGGCGAATCAAAAACTTGGTGAATTTTTAAAACCTGTGCAAGACTTTTTGGAAAGATTGGCGGTTAGAATCGAGAAAGAGAGTGATCAGGCTTTTAAAGCGACGACTAATGTTAAGAATATTCATAATTTTAAGAAAGTAGGAACAGATGCTGAGTTAAAAAGTGTTTTAAACAATAAGCCGAATTGGGTTGATGTAGCAGCGAAAGAAAAATATACAGCTTTAAAAAAATCACCAAAAATTCTAGATGGCTATCCTGATATTTCTAATATTTCTAATAGTTATCCTTTAAAAGGTAAATTTGATACCTTTCATGATCTAGAACCTATAGACCTTCCTGAGGGGACGATTTTATATCGTGTCCTTGATCCTAGCAGTTATGACAATAGTATCTGTTGGATGCGTGAATCTGAATATAAGAAACTTAAGAGTAAAGCCGATTGGCGACGCTATTTTGCGGTATTTGCTTCATGGAATCACAATGGAGAAATGGTTAAATATAGGGTTCCTAAAGGCGGCTTAAAGGTATGGGAGGGTCCAGCTGCGAGCCAAACTTTTAAAAATAATGCTGGCAAAGTTGAGAAAGTAAATAGTAAAGGCGAGATATTTGTGCTTGAAGGTGGTGGTATACAGATTGTTCTTGATCCTAAGGATTTAGTGCATGCAAATATAAGTAAACGTGAAGCAACCTCTTGGGGCTATGACAGTGGTTTAATTGGTGAAGCTAGAACCAGCATGGTGGGTGCACCTCGTTTAGAGCAGAACTGGTATGGAGATAAAAAATAATGTCACAATTTGAAATTCGTTCGCAGGAAATTTACTTACTTGAACGCTATAGTTCGGCTGAATATTTTAAAGAACTGGTAGATGCTTTTAAAAATATGCTGGATGCAGCAGAGAATGCACTTGAGCTGTTTATGCAGGATTTACCTTATGATTATCGAAACCGACATATTTCACAACAACCTGATGTAGTTTGGGGGGAGCGAGTATTGCCTAACTTTAGATCAACTCTTGACGCATTGAATTATGGCTATAAGTGTTTACTAGAGGGTGATTTATCCGCACTACAATATGCAGGAAATGTGAAAAGTGATTTTAATGCTCAGACTACTGATTATTTGCCAGATTGGATGGATGAAAGTAACTTTGCATTATTTGATCAATGGCAGAGCAAAGCAAGATTATTAGCATCTAATATTAAAGCCACGGTTTTTAGCAGTTGGCCTCTAACCTTTCTAACAGTAAATTATGACACGGATTGTTTTGGTGAATTAAATTTACCACTTTCTTTACCCATTTATCAGTTAAGCTCTGAAATTAAAGTAGAAACAGGAGAAACTGTGCCACAGGATGGAATTTACATTCCTGAAATACCTGAGGCAAGTGCACAGCTGTTGCTTAAAGAACACAATGCTATTGAGGCTCTGGTAGGATTAAGTCGTAGTGGCTTGCAATATGCTAGAGAAGAAAGTACAACGTGGCTACTGGTGAAACGCATTGCAGATGAAGGTGGTTCATCCGAGGTAATTCAAGCTGAAAACTTAAAAGGTTTCGCGGGTGAAATCTGCCCATGTTCAGGTCATTGGTGGAGTCCTGCCAATCAATTAGAAAAACGTTATTTTGAGCAAGGCGAGGTTTTCCCTGAAATCTCCAATAATGCTTGGGGTAAAACTATTTGGTATTTAGAAGTGACCAATCAGATAAAAGATTAATCCTAAAAATTCATCAAGATAAAAAGCAATAAAAGGACTAATTAGTGGCCAATATCGCCTTTTTTGATTTTGACGGAACTATCTCGCAGAGTGATACATTTACACCGTTTATTCACAGGGCGGTTGATCCCAAGCGACTCAAATGGGGCAAGCTAGTATTATTGCCTTATATCGTGGGCTATAAACTGGGACTTTTATCAGGTTCAGTCATCAGAACAAAAATTTTGAAAGTTGGGTTTAAGGGAAGTGATGCTGCTTTATTACGCACAATCGGCCTTGAATACAGTCAGAACTATTTGCCGCAGGTAATTCGTCCGAAAGCCATGCAACAGATCAACTGGCATGCCGCGGAAGGCGATAAAATTGTAGTGGTTTCTGCGTCAATGGATGTATATCTAAAGCCGTGGTGTGACTTGTATGGTTTGGATTTGATTTGCAGCGAAATACAAGAAAACAATGGCATGTTAACAGGGCTATATCAGCGTCAGGACTGTAGCGGAAGCATCAAGAAAAACAGAATACTTGAATATTATAACCTGTCTGATTTTAAGGAAATCTATGTGTATGGCGATACACTGGAGGACAGGGAAATGCTGTCACTAGGCACTAAACGCTTCTATCAATGGCAAGAAATAGACCACGCATTTTTTGACTAATACACCTGATAAACACAAGCTGGGCATTGCACCCAGCTTGGCTAACATCAAATTTATTTTACCAGGCGCATCGACAAATCAATGGCTTTAACGTCTTTGGTTAAGGCACCCATGGAAATATAATCTACACCGGTTTCCGCCACGTCACGCAGATTGTGCATATCGATATTGCCTGAGGCTTCCAGCTTGCAGCGGCCAGCCACGTGCTTGACCGCATCGATCATTTGCTGATTGCTAAAGTTGTCCAGCATCACAATATCAGCGCCCGCCTGCAATGCCTGATCCAGCTCCTCAAAGCTTTCCACTTCCACTTCAACAGGCTTACCCGGTGCAATTTTGTGTGCTTCGCGAATGGCGTTGGCAATATTACCTGCGGCCATAATGTGATTTTCTTTAATTAAAAATGCATCAAACAAACCAATACGATGATTTTGGCCGCCCCCTATTGCCACTGCATATTTTTGGGCAATACGCAGGCCGGGCAGGGTTTTACGGGTATCCAGCAGCTTGGTATTTAAGCCATCCAGCAGTGCAACATAACGCGCGACTTTAGTGGCCACTGCTGATAAGGTTTGAATAAAATTAAGCGCCGGACGTTCGCCGGTCAGTAGGCTACGGGCATTACCACTAAGCTCCAGAAACGCATCATTGGCTTTTAGCAGGGTACCTTCGGCATGCAACCAGTTGAGTTTAACCGTTGGATCAAGCTCTGCAAACAAGGCATCGACCCACGGTTGCCCGGCCAGCACCATGGCCTCGCGGGTGATCACCACAGCCTGTGCCTGTTCCTGTTCGGGAATCAGTTGTGCGGTGATATCGCCCGTGCCGATATCTTCATTTAAGGCCTGATTAATATTGTGTGAAATCGCGCATGCAAGCAGCTCAGAAGAGATCATATTACCCGCCAGTATTTTGGATAAACTAAGATAAAACAACAAATATTCATGTAAAATCGTGACCAGCTATACATAATTCAATGGTTAAAAAACTCGCCAACAATTGCCAAACAAGTATATAGTAAGCGTTCAAGGATCGATAACTGTATTAGTGTGTATGGCCATGAGTAGTCAAAATCAGATACCAAGCGGGTCTGCAATATTGCTGCGCTTTAGTGACATATTGCGCCCTCAAGTGCTTGCATATTTTCAAACCAAATTTCAGTCTTTTTTGACTGAACTGCCGTCATACCTGATGACAGCCTGTGAAGGTATTCCTGATGGCCAGCAGCAGGCCTATCTGGACATTATTGTATTATTGCGCCATCGCCGCGATGAGATCAATGCGCAGGTCACCGGGTTGTTCAATGAAAAATGGCAGAATTTCCAGCAACTGGCACATCAGTCTCAGGAGCAAAGCACGCCTGCGTCTGCGCTTTCTATGGATTCTATCGGGCTGGTCGGCTCTGATGAGCTTGAGCTGAATGTGGTGATTGAAACCCTATCCACCCGGTTGCTGCATCAGGCTGACAAGATCATCACTGATGCTTTTAACCGGTTAAGCGCCTTACTGCCTGCACTCAAATATGCCGACCAGTTGCCTTTTCATCCCAAAGTGTTATTGCATCTGGTGCCGGAATGCTTTGGTGACAACAACCTGACGATTGTACAAAAAACCGTATTGCTGCGACAGTTTGCCACCCTGATGGACATGCGTGAAGTGACCGCCATGGTGAGCAATGCGCTAGAGCAGGCGCAGGTGCCTGTACCAGTGGTTGCAGCGCGCGTAAGTGACGATAGCAGCGTTGTTGAAGAAGAAGAGCCTGATCTGGCTGATGTGCTGCGTGATATCCGTGATCTGAACCAGAAAAATGCAGCCAGTGGTGCGGCAGATGGTAGTCATCGTACGATTAATAACAACGGTCAGGTGACCGAACTCAACACCGACCCAAATTCGCCATTGCTGCAAACCACCACCAGCGGCGGCATTGTGGTTGATCCGGCACGTCTGGTACAGCAGGCCGCACAGTTTGCCCAGATTAGTCAAAGTGTGGCCAGTGTGCCGCTGATGCCCCAGAATATTTTTCCGTTAGCGCAAGAACAACTAATTGCCACCACCGAGCTGATGACCCGCCTGAGCAAATTGCAGGACATTCAGCCGCTGACCCCGGTGGCTGTCAATGCTGATATTCCATCCGTGGCTGAAGTGCGTGAGCACATTCGCGGCCAGTTGCAAAATGATGAAGATACGGTCGAAATGATTGGCCAGAAAGACACCGATATTATTAATCTAGTGTCGGCCATGTTTGACTATATTCTGGATGATCAGGATTTGCCCACCGCCATGAAGGCGTTGATTGGCCGTTTGCAAATTCCGATGCTGAAAGTGGCGTTGCTCGATGATCAGTTTTTTAAGACTGAAAAACATCCGGCGCGCTTGTTGCTCAATAGTCTGGCCAAGGCCGGTATAGGCTGGGATGAAAAAGCACCGGCATCAGACATGCTGTACAAAAAGATTGAAGAAACAGTTTTTAAAATCCTCACTGATTTTACCAGCGACATGGCGTTGTTTACCAATTTGCTGGCTGATTTTAATCAGTTTTATGAAGAACAGCAGGCACGTATTGCCCTGATTGACCAGCGCACCCGTGAGGCTGAGGAGCGCCGCGCCAAGGCTGAGCTAGCACGTAGTGAAGTGCAACTGGTGTTAAACCAGAAGCTCACCGGACGCCGTTTGCCGATGGCGGTGATTCGTTTGTTGCAAGAAGGCTGGCGCCATGTGCTGTATTTGTCATTCTTAAAAGATGGCAAGGAAACCGAGTCATGGCGGCAGGCGGTGAAAGTGGTTGATGCGCTAATCTGGTCGATGATGCCGGTCAAAGAAGATCCGGTATGGCTAGATCGCTTAAAAAGTGTCGCACCCAAGCTGAGTAATAGTTTAAAAAAAGGACTGGCTTCGGTTCATTTTGATCCGATCAAGTCAGAAAGCCTGCTGGGTGAAATTGACCGGGTGCATCAGGAAACCATTGATGGCCTTGAAACGCCAGTAGTTGAAATCCTGATGGAAGATCAGGACGTTCGTGCCGATGGGGTAGACCGGATCGCGGTGGATCAGGCGGTCAACAGTTCAGCCGGCGATATAAAAAGCGTGGTATTGCCTCGCTCTGAACTGGTGGATTTGTATCAGGGCGAAACCCTGCCCAACAGTGATAAATATGTGCAAATGGTCAAACACCTTAAAGTAGGGGCATGGATTGAATTTAGTGCTACCGATCAGCTGGAGCGCCACAAGCTGGTAGCACGGATTCGAAGTATGGAAAAACTGATTTTTGCCAACCGACGTGGCATTAAAGTGGCGGAAATGTCACAAATGCATTTGGCGGTTGAGCTCAGTCAGGGGCGTGCCCGTCTGGTGGATGACCAGCCACAGATTATTGACCGCGCCCTGCAATCGGTGGTGGGTGGCTTGAAGCAGCTCACTGCGTAAAATGGGCTGCTTTCACTTATATTTTGCGTGTTAACGGTCATGAATATTGATTCCACTGGCTGGCTGCAACTGCCTCAAGCTGATCGTTCGCATAGGGAGGCTGTCATTGCTGTGCGGCATGTGGTATCGCCTAATTTCAACCCACGCCCTGAATCGACTTCGGTACGGCTGATTGTGCTGCACAATATTAGCTTGCCACCTGCCCAGTTTGGTGGCGGTTACATTGAACAGTTTTTTCAAAATAGGCTCGATGCCAGCATTCATCCGTATTTTCAAACTATTCATAGTCTGAAAGTCTCAGCACACCTGCTGATCCTGCGTAGCGGTGAGATTATCCAGTTGGTGTCATTCAATGACCGGGCTTGGCATGCGGGGCGTTCTAGTTATTTGGGTGTGCCCGAATGCAATGATTACTCCATTGGCATTGAGCTAGAAGGCACCGATGACCAGCCTTTTACTGACACGCAATATGTAGCAGTGAATACGGCGATCATTGCCATTCAGCGGGTCTATCCACAAACACGCCAGCATTTGGCCGGGCATTCGGATATTGCGCCCGGCCGCAAGACAGATCCGGGGCCGTATCTGGACTGGCAGCGCATTCGGCAGACGCTGGCTGATTATTGGCAAAAAAACTGATTGGCGCTGGTTGTGTTTGCGCATGATGAGCCAATCGGGGCATGCCTTTTTGATTGTTTACACCTACCTTTCATAATTTCATCTACAATAGCGCATTTTTCGGGCTGTCTGGGATTTAGCCGATGTGGCGCTCAACCTTTATTTTTAGTGCAATGACCATGCTGTCGCGTATTCTGGGTTTAATCCGGGATATGGTGTTGCTCAATGTGTTTGGCGCGGGCGGGGTGTTTGACACCTTTGTGGTGGCGTTTCGCATTCCCAATTTTTTCCGCCGCTTGTTTGCCGAAGGGGCATTTTCACAGGCGTTTATTCCGGTATTGACCGAATATAAAACCAAGCGCGCGCATGCCGAGGTACAACTGCTGATCAGTAGTGTGTCCGGCACATTACTGACCATTTTAATTCCGCTCACCATTATTGCGCTGTTTGCTGCACCGGTCATTATGTATGTGTATGCGCCCGGTTTTCATGACAATCCAGAAAAATTTGCCATTGCGGTAGAGCTGTTTCGGCTGACGTTTCCGTATTTGCTGTTTATGTCACTAACGGCGTTTTCCAGCAGTATCCTCAACAGTTATGGCTCGTTTGCCAGTACGGCGTTTGCCCCTGTACTGTTAAACATTACCCAGATTGCCGCCGCGTGGTGGTTTGTCGATTTCTTTGAAGGCAAACAGCAAATTATGGTGCTGGGCTGGGCGGTGCTGGTGGCGGGTGTGCTACAACTGGCGCTGCAAATTCCTGAGCTGTGGCGCAAAAAGCTGATGGTGCCGCCGCGTGTTGATTTTAAACATGAAGGGGTTGAGCGGATTTTACGCCTGATGCTGCCAGCGCTGTTTGGCGTGTCGGTGACGCAAATTAACTTGCTGCTGAACACCATCTGGGCGTCGTTTATGCAGGATGGCTCGGTGTCATGGCTGTATACCGCCGAGCGTATGACCGAGCTGCCGCTAGGACTGATTGGCATTGCGATTGCCAGCGTGATTTTACCGTCACTGTCTACTCAGCATGCTGAAAAAAACCATGAAAAATTCCGCAACATGATTGACTGGGCAGCGCGCGTGATCATGTTGGTGGGCATTCCATCAAGTCTGGCCATGATGGTGCTGGCCGAGCCGATGATTCAGGCCTTGTTCCAGCACGGGGCATTTAGTGCGCGCGATGTGGAAATGACTGCCTGGGCGTTGCGTGGTATGTCGGGTGGTATTCTGGCTTTTATGCTGATCAAGATCTTTGCGCCCGGGTTTTATGCGCGGCAGGACACCAAAACGCCGGTCAAAATTGGCCTGATTTCGGTATTTGCCAACATGCTGCTGAATGTGGTGTTGATCAGTACCTTCAAGATGATGCATTGGGAAGCGGCGCATATTGCATTGGCGATTTCTTCAACTGGCTCAGCCTTTGTCAATGCCGGTTTGCTGTACTGGTACTTGCGCAAGCATCAGGTTTATCATTTTGGTGCGCACTGGAAAAAAATAGTGTTGCAGTATGGCTTTGCCAATATTGCCATGGTGGCTGCGTTGCTGGGCACGCTACAATTTTACCATGGCGATAGTGCGCAATGGTTGCGCATTATTGAGCTGCTGGCCTTGTGTGCGCTAGGTGCGCTGGTGTATGGCGCTACGCTATTAATCACTGGTTTTAGACCACGCCATTTACGCCATGATTAAACGCATGTTATGGCCAAATTTACACCTTGATGAAGCGGCTTAACGGGTTGTCAATTATGAGTCGCTCATCATTAGCCGCCAGTCATATGGTGCCGGTTTTATTTTTTGAATGTATGAGGACGCCATGACCCTGCAAACCGAACTTGAGCAACGCTTACAAACATTATCTCCCAGTCATTTGCTGATTGAAAACGAATCGCATGGACACGGCGGCTATTTTCCCGGTAAAGAATCACACTTTAAGGTAGTGGTGGTGAGCAGCCAGTTTGACGGCTTGCGGCTGGTACAGCGTCATCAGAAAGTGTATGCGGCAGTAGGCGATTTGATTGCGCCCAGCCGGATTCATGCGCTGGCGATTCATGCATATAGCCTCGATGAATGGACGGGTGATGCACCGGATAGTCCGCAATGTGCTCATCAGCCCAAGACCTGATTTTCAAAACACCATGTCATTGATAAAAATCATGAATAAGAGGTAGCGGTGGATTCACATTTAATGTTAAGAATTATTCACATGACCTTTGGCAGTCTGGCGCTGATTGCCTTTTTAATTCAGGCCGCATTACTGTTCCGAAAGCCGCACACCCAGCCGGGAAAAGCCAACCGCATTGTGCTGGTGGCCATGCAACATTTGTCGTTTACCGTGCTGATCCTGACAGGTGGGGTGTTACTGTACCAAAACCAGTTTGTGGTGCAGCCGTGGTTTTATGGCAAGGTCATTTTATTTGTGGTGATTATATCCGCTACCCTCAAGGCCTTTGGCAAGCGTGACATCAGTTTGGCGCAGCGTAAGGTTGGTGCATTGGTAGCCGGTATTGCCTTTGCAGGCTTGCTCACGCTGGTGCTGTGGAAACCGGATTTTTCGGCTAGCCTTGCTCAGCAACACAGTGGCCAACAGCAAAGTACTCAGCAGCAAAGCATCCAGCAGTCCGCCATGCGTCAGCAAATTCAGCAGGATCAGCACACTCAGTAAACACAAATAACCCGCAGAGCTGTTAGACAGTCTGCAATAACTCAGCCTGCCGAATAATTTAAGCTCAGACAGGCCAGCTTTCATTTAAGGGGAAAAACAAATGCGTCGTGTGGTATTTAATCAAAAAGGTGGTGTGGGCAAGTCCAGTATTACGGTCAATCTGGCCGCGATTAGCGCAGCACGAGGCAAGCGCACACTGGTGATTGATCTGGATTCGCAAAGCAATTCCAGCCAGTATTTATTGGGTGAAAAAGCCACCTATGGTCAACATAATCCGGTGCTAGAACCCAATATTGAAACCTTTTTTGATGAAGTGCTGAATGCCTCGCAAAGCAAGGGTTTGATTGGCTCGGCGCTGGGCTCTATCTTGAAAAATAAAGAACGCGGTCTGGATGCAGTGATTCATGGCACCCCGTTTGACAACCTGTTTGTGATTCCCTCCAGTCCTAACTTAAGCGCGCTGGAACATGCCCTGCAAAGCAAGCACAAGATTTTTAAATTACGCGATGCTTTAAATGAGCTGGATAGCCAGTACGATGAAATTTTTATTGATACGCCGCCTGCCTTTAACTTTTTTACCTTGTCGGCGCTGATTGCTGCGCAAAAAGTGATTATTCCGTTTGACTGCGATGTGTTTTCGCGCCGTGCCCTGCAAACCCTGCTGGAAAATGTGGTGGAAACCCGTGGCGACCATAATCCGCAACTCGAAGTACAGGGCATTGTGGTCAACCAGTTCCAGAGTCAAGCCAAGCTGCCGCGTGAAGTGGTGCAAGAGCTGAAGGATGAAGGCTTACCGGTGTTTGATACCATGCTGCCGACTTCGGTGATCATGAAGGAATCACATCAGAAGAATAAACCCCTGATTCATTTGAATGCCGATCACAAACTCACGCAGGCCTATGTCAGCTTGTTTGATGAAATCAGTATTTAAAGGCATGATTAGGCTTTACCGCGACTATCGCTATCGGCTTACCGTTTAGGACATCATCAGCATGCGTTTATTCTCTCAAGCGTTACCATTTAGTGTGCTGTTGGGCACGCTCGTTATTACGGCTGGCTGTGCCTCTAGTGTTAAGCCGATGTATGTGTCACCCACGCAATATCAGGCTTTGAATTGTGCGCAACTGCATGCCGAATATGGCCGCATTGCGCAATATATCCAGCGTGGCGTGAGTAGCCCCAAAACCACAGGCGTTGGCGTGGGTTTAGGGGTAGGCGGTGGCTTTGGCCGTGGTGGCTGGGGCATTGGCCCAAGTATTTCAGTGAATATGGGGCAGTCGCAACGCACACAAAACTCTGAACTTGCGCGTGTATTGGGTGAGCAAGAAGCCATTGCACAGGCCGCGCAATTTAAGGGTTGCCCGATTATGGCAGCCGCTAAGAAGTAGCAATTTTCTCTACACAATAAAAAATCGGGCATAGTGTCCGATTTTTTAATTTTAAGCTGTCTGTTATTGAATTCACGCATATGATTTGTCCACTGACACAGCCTGTCGCACTCATTTTTTACTGTCTGTAAACCCTGCTTTAAATCTTGCTAAGCTAAAACCTGATTAAAACAGCAGCAAGGCCAGCATCATGTCAGAGCGCATTCGGGAAAAACTGCAAATACTGGCCGATGCCGCCAAATATGATGTATCGTGTTCATCCAGCGGCAGCAATCGTAAAAATAGCAAAAAAAATGGTCGGCAAGGTGTGGGCGATACCGGTGCTGGCATTTGTCACACCTATACCGAAGATGGCCGTTGTGTGTCGCTGCTTAAAATCTTGTTTAGCAACGTGTGTATTTTTGATTGTGCTTACTGCGTATCGCGGCGCAGCAATGACATCAAGCGCGCGTCATTTACCGTAGATGAAGTGGTGCAACTCACCATGAATTTTTACCGACGCAATTATATTGAAGGCTTGTTTCTAAGCTCAGGCATTTTTAAAAACGCGGATTACACCATGGAACGTATGCTGCAAGTGGTCAAAAAGCTGCGTCTGGAAGAACATTACAACGGTTATATCCACTTAAAAACCATTCCCGGTGCCAGTGAAGCGTTGATTCAAGAAGCAGGTCTGTATGCCGATCGCATGAGCATTAATCTGGAAATGCCCACCGAAGCCGGCCTAAAGCTACTCGCGCCCGAGAAATCGCATGCCGAAGTCAAACAGGATTTGGGCATTGTGCATCGCAATATTGTGCAATTTAAACAGGATCGCAAACTGATTCGCAGTACGCCCAAGTTTGTGCCTGCTGGTCAAAGTACACAAATGGTGGTGGGCGCTACGGCGGATACCGATAAAGACGTGCTGTATCTGGCTGATCAATACTACAAAAACTTTCAGCTGCGTCGGGTGTATTACTCGGGCTATATTCCCATTAGTCAGGATAATCGCATGCCAGCGATTGGCACTGCACCGCCACTCATTCGGGAAAACCGCTTATATCAAACCGACTGGTTATTGCGGTTTTATGGCTTTGGCGTGCAGGAAATTGTCAATGAACAGCATCCCAATTTAGACCTGGAGGTTGATCCCAAGCTGAGTTGGGCGCTGCGTAATCCTGCGATGTTTCCTGTGGACATTAACCGCGCGGACTATCAAATTATTCTGCGCGTGCCCGGAATTGGTGTGAAATCCGCACGTAAAATTGTGCAAGCCCGACGTTTTGGCAAACTACACAGTGACCAGTTGCAGCGCATGGGCGTGGCTTATAATCGCGCACGGCATTTTATTCGCTGTGCCGATTCGATTCAAAATTTACGTGATCCCACGCCTGAACAAATTCGTAACACTATTTTAGCCGCAGCCAATTCCAAGTATGCCGCCAGCTTGTCACCACAATTGCAGCTTGGTTTTTAACATGCAAGCTTTGATCTGGGCTGTAATAGCGAGTTGCATGCCATGATCAGCTATATTTTTGATGGCAGCTTTGCGGGTTTATGTTGCTGCATATTTCGGGCGTATGCGTTTAAAGACAGGCAATTGCAGGACAGAAAACGGCAAGATAAACAAATTCGTATTTATAGCCACGTAGATTTTCAGCCTGAACTATTTGGCTACAACGCGGATGAACACATTGGGCTGGCAGAAGAAGTAGTCATTACCACCGATGAAGCCAAAGCCCAGCGCGTGTGGACGGCATTAACCCGCAAAATTGGCAGCAGTTCGAGCCGTCGCGTGTACTTTGCTTTTTTGTCGGAGCAAGCACAATCGTTTCAACACATCTTTGATTTTGCCTGTTATGTATTTGATCATCAGCAGGCAGTGGCTGATAACTACGGCCATCCTGCGGTGCTAGGGATTAGCCAGATTGCCAAGAGTGTGAGTCGTGAAAAACACCGTATGGAAGCTTTTGTACGGTTTAAAAAAACCGCCGAGGATATTTTCTTTGCGGTGATTGATCCTGATTTTAATGTATTGCCCTTAATTAGCCCGCATTTTAAAGGTCGCTATGCGGATCAACGCTGGCTGATTTATGATGAAAAAAGACGCTATGGCTTGTTTTATGATTTAAGCCGTGTGCATGAGGTGCAACTGTCTAATACCCATAATAAATCAATGATTGAGCAGGCAAAGCTCACTGATACCAGCATTACGCTGGATGCGCAAGAAGCCTTGTATGATCAACTGTGGAAAGATTATTTTAAAAGTACCAACATTGTGGAGCGACGCAATATCAAGCTGCATGTGCAACATGTGCCCAAACGCTATTGGAAATATTTAACCGAGAAAAATTAGGCTAAAGCCCCGTGTTGATTGAGGGAATTGTCCTGTCGTTTAAGCAAAACTTAAGCTCAGGCTTTTATCGTGCGGCCACCACCAATGACCCTGATGTTATCCCATGGTAAACGCAGCAATGAACCCTGTTGGCCAGCCAGCCAGTCATTTTTCCAGAGCGTTCTGGTGGATCAACGGCATAGGATTACTGGTTTATGCGCTGTTGTTGCGGGTGTTTGATCCGGTCAATGGTGCGCTGGATCACAGGTTGATAACACCTTGGCTCAATGCCGATGGGACGTTTGTCCTGCGTGAAAACTGGTGGCTGACCCACATTGCTCATCATGCGGTCAAAAATATTATTATTGCGCTGATTGTGGTGTTGCTCATTCAATTTATTGGCAGTTTTTATCGGACAAGCTGGCGGCATTATCGCTGGCCAACCGGCTATGTGCTGCTCTCGGCCTTATGCACCACCACGCTAGTGGGACTCCTCAAGTCACAATCTGAACATGCCTGCCCATGGAATCTGACCCAAGTGCAACAGCAGCATGTGGTGTGGCTGGATCATTTGGCCAAGGCGGGACATTGCTTCCCCGGTGGCCATGCTTCGGCTGGATTTGCACTGATTGCGCTGTTTTTTGCCTATTGGAACCAGCAGCCCAAGCGTGCGGTTTGGTATTTGGTTGCGAGCGTGATTCTGGGCTTTGCCATGGGCTGGGGACAAATGATGCGCGGGGCACATTTTTTAAGCCATAACCTATGGACACTGTGGGTGGCATGGGCAGTCAATCTGGCCTTGTGTGCAATACTGGCGATGCTTGCCCGCTATCGCCAATCGCATCAAAAGTACCCAACGGCAAGCTGACCTTAACCAGCAATCCACCCAGATGATCGGCTTGATCAAATTCAAGTGTGCCGCCCAGTTGTTGTACTGCATCATGAACAATCGCAAGCCCCAAGCCACTGCCAACAATATCCTGATTGACCTGTGGCAAGCGCACAAAGCGTTCGGTCAGCTTGGCATAATCTGCCACAGCCACGCCCGGCCCACTGTCTTCCACCACAAAGTAAACCCACTGTGCCGCGCTGCTGAGCCGAATGGCAATTTCACCGCCTATGGGCGTGTATTTAATCGCGTTGTCCACAATATTAAACAGGATGGATTGTAGTTGTGCCGGATCAGCCGCCAATTGCAAAGGGTCAGCACTGTTATTTTCCATTCCCAGTTCAATGTTTTTTTTACGGGCACTTAGCATCAGTTGTTCAATCACAAAGTGCACCTGTGCCGCCAGATCGGTAGGCGGCTGCGGACTAACTGGCTGTGCGGCCTGATGCGCCAGTGTCATCATTTGCAGTACCAGATGCTGCATGCGTTGCAAGCCCTGCTGTAAGCGCGAAAAATTACGATCTTGTGTGACTTCAGGCGGCAGGGTTTTTTGCAAGACTTTAAGTTGCAGGTTTAAGGCGGTAATGGGTGAGCGCAGCTCATGCGCGGCATCGGCAATAAACTGCTGCTGTTGCTGCTGTGCCTGCTCAATGCGTGCAAACAACTGGTTAAACTCATCAATGGCTGGCTTGATTTCCAGCGGTAAATGCCGGGTATCAATCGGGGTTAAGTCACCATGACTGCGCGAGGCAATTGCCACTTGCAGCGCATCCACTGGCCGGAACAGACGGCGAATCAGCAAACCCAGCCCCAGTACCAAAAAAGGCACCAGCACCACATAAGGCACCAGCATGTTTAAAGCCAGCTCTTGCGCCAGATGTCGCCGTACCTTGAGCTGCTGGCTAATCTGGATTTGCCGGTCTGTGAGGGGTAACACAAATACTTTCAGTTCCCCGCGTGATGAATGTATGCGCTGGAAGCGCGGCTGCGCCAGACGCGGTAGCCGAATATGATCGGGGTCTTCTTTGGGGACAGATTTTTGAGAAGATGATGCTTGAGTGGTAGGTGCTTGAATAGACGCTGTCTGAATAGAAGGCGGGATAGTGTTGCCTGCAATCGGATATGTCCAGATATCAATAAACACATCGGTTTCATCATAACGGTGATTGGGGCGAAATGCAGAGTCCAGATGTTCAATCGAGGTTTCGGCCAGAAAATAGGCCATTTCCTTGATTTGTTTGTCTAAAATTTCCTGGGTTTCTTCCAGTGCAATCCGGTAGGCCGAGTAACCCAGCAACACCAGCAGCACGACACTAAAAGCAGTCAGGCTAATCAGCAGTTTTTGCCGTAGCGAGCGATGTTGCGGCGACAGGAGAGCAAGGGCAGGCAACGCAGGCAAGGGCATAAACACAAATCCGGTTTAGTCAGAAGGCTGGTCAATACAATAGCCGATTCCACGTATCGTACGAATAAAATCCTTGCCCAGTTTTTGTCTTAAATGATGAATATACACTTCAATGGTATTGCTGCTGACATCGCTTTGCCAGTCATACAGTTTTTGTTCCAGATGGCTTTTGGAAAAAATCTGGCCGGGGTGCATCATCATGGGTTCCAAAATCGCCCATTCCTTATTGGACAGCTCAATTTCCTGTTGCTGCTTAAAGATGCGGTGTGTGGCCGGATACAGCCGAATCCCGGCAATCTGATAACAGTCCTGCACTACCGCCGGACTGCTACGCCGCAGTAAGGCATGAATGCGGGCAATCAGTTCTTCAAACTCATAAGGCTTGACCAGATAATCGTCTGCGCCCTGATTTAAGCCGCGCACCCGATCCTTGAGGCTATCACGTGCAGTAATGATCAGCACACCAATCTGGCTGTCATTGCGGATACGGCGCAACACTTCCATGCCTTCTAGCTCCGGCAAGCCCAGATCTAGTAGTACCAGCTGATAGGTATGCCGTGCCAGTGCATCCATGGCAGCCAGTCCACTGCGTACCCAGTCCACGGCATAGCCTTCATGCTGTAGCAGGATCTGGGTCGATTCGCCAATCATTGGATCATCTTCAACAAACAGGATTTTGATCATGAGCAAGCCTATAAACCTATGAATGACACAGTGACAGCAGGTCGAGGTGGGGATCACTGACCTCAGTTTGGATATTTAACATCGACAGCAGGCTCGGGAACAAATTGTCCTGACCACGTGGCAAATCAAGTTGTTGCTTGAGACAAGGCAGCAGTGCAGGGTGTTGCTGCTGCCATGCGCTAGAAAACCATAAGATCATCGGCACATGAGTTTGCTGGGTCGGGGCAATCATATATGGCGCACCATGCAGATACAGACCATGCTCACCGGTCGATTCACCATGATCCGAAACATACCACATGCCGGTTTGAAAACGTGATTGTTGCTGTAGGCGTTCAATCACACTGGCCAGAATATAATCGGTATATAAAATGGTATTGTCGTAGGTGTTAATCAGTGATTGGTGGCTACAGTTCTGAATGGCATTGGTATCGCAAGTCGGTAAAAACTTCTTAAAAGTATCGGGATAACGTTTGTAGTAGGCAGGACCATGGCTGCCCATCTGATGCAGCACAATCAGCTGATTTTTAGGTTGTGCTTGCTGCGCCAGTTGTTTGAGGTAGGCATCTAGGCTATCGAGTAAAATATCATCCAGACATTCATTGTCGGTACACCACTTTTGTTTTAAAGCAGCCGCAATCGGATAATTATTGACCCGGTCACAGGTCTTTTTGCAGCCGGAATTGTTGTCAATCCACGTGACCTCATAACCTGCCCGCTTGGCAATATCCAGCAAGCCTTCCCGATGACTGGCCAAATCCGCATCATACTGCTGGCGTGGCATCCCAGAAAACATACAGGGCACCGACACCGCCGTTTCGGTGCCACATGACGCGGCCTTGCTAAAGTTCAGCACATCCAGCTTGGCCAGTTGGGGATTGGTGTCTTTGCCATAGCCATTTAAACTAAAACTCTCGGCGCGTCCGGTTTCGCCAATCACCAGCACCATCACCCGTACCGGTAAAGCAGCCGCTGCCGGTTGCAAACGGGCATCGGTGCCATACTGTACCAGCGGTTTGGGCTTGAAATGAATAGAACGCTTGCTGTAGCTAACCAGACTGCTAATCACATTGTTGGGTGTCAGCTTGTCTTTGAGGTGGCGATGCTCGCGAAAAATTGGCGCAAACTGGCTGTAATACACAAACACAATGCCGACAATCACGACCAGCGCACCCATGCTGGCCAGTAGCTTATGCAGCAATTGCTGCTTGAGTGGTTGCGGTTTGAGGTGAATCCAGCCCAGCACGGCACAGGGTAAAATCAGTAGAAATACTGCCCACTCCACGGCCTGCCATGAAATCAGGTCAAGGATTTCATGCGGGTCGGTTTGCATGACATTTATGATTTGACCCTGATTGATATCCACTCCAAGCTCATAGACAAAATAACTGCTAAAGGCACTGAGAATAATCAGAATACTGCCCAGCACCTTGGCACTAAAGCGCCAGCTCAGCAATTGTAAAATCAACAAATAGTAAGCAAACACCAGCACTATCGCGCTCAATATAAAGATACCGCCTGCCACGCTATGCAAGGAGCTTAACGCATTGAGTGCCTGATAAAACCCGACATTGATCAGGCTTGCCATCCATAAGGCCAGCAGGGCATTAAATTGCAGCAGCGTCAGGCTCGGACGGCGAATTGAAGCAAAAGATTTAAGCAGCATGACAATAGTGAGGGTGTATTAGAAATTAGCCACAAACTAAAAGCGCAAGCTTAAATTTAGCTTAAGCAAATTGAACGTTAGTTCTTTTTAAGACGGTCTTTTGCATCAGAAACCACGCGACCATCGTTTCGATACAGATAAATACAGCCGACCATAAAGCCCAATAAAACCACTGAGGCACTTAAGCGGCTTAAATCCAGACCGCCTGCGGCAATTGGTTTATCCAGAAAATCACCCACCACCGCGCCCAATGGCCGGGTGAGCACAAACGCTAGCCAAAACAGCAGCGTGGCAGAAATTTTGCTATAAAAATGCGCGATGATAATCAGCAATAATAAACCGGCAAATAGCAGCATGCCGCCCGTATAGCCAAACCCTGCACTATCAGCGATCCAGTCACCCAGTGCAGTGCCCAGAGTTTGCGAAAAAGTAATGGTCAGCCAGTAAAATAGTTCATTTTGTCGCGATACAATCTGGTGCGGTGAAATAGTGCCAGCCACTGTTTTCCATACCAGTAAAGAGATGACCACTAAACTGACTAAAATGCACACGCCTCCTGCATAACCGATGCCTAACGCGCGATCGACGTAATCGGCCAGGGTCGTACCGACTGTGGTGCTGGCCAAAATAGTTGCCCAGTACAGGTAAGGATGATAACGATCTGCAGAAATTTGCAGCACCAGCAGGACAACAAACAGCCCTGCAAAAATAGCGGTGCTGAGTAAATAGCCCAATCCCAGTGACATGGACAGCAGATCCCCGCCAGTTTCACCCAGCGTGGTAGCGGCAATTTTAATCACCCAGAACATCAAGGTAATTTGGGAAACTTTGCTCAGTATGCGTTCAGTTTGATGGGTCATATCACGGCATACACTGCTATCAGAAGCCATGATTAAAGGACGGCAACCTTAATAATGGCTTAAAGATGAAAGCTGATAATACAGGCAGTAAACCCACTGATTGATCGCAGGATTTTTAATGGCTGTGCTTAATCATTCTATTTATGCAACGCGTCGTCAGTGTTTTTGCAGTAGGAAGACCAGTTTTAATTTTATACAGTGTGTGCATCAACAATGACGACAACATTAAACCCATACTGGAGCACCTCATGTTTAATCCCAATGTCCTGCTAGGCAATAGCATTGGTCAACCGGCGCTGGCCGCTAGTATTCAACTGCTAGCCCGTATTGCACTGGCTGCCATTTTTATTGTGTCAGGCTGGGGCAAGCTCAGCGATTACGCCGGTACGATGGCTTATATGCAAGCCATGCAGGTAAACAGCAGCCTGTTGCCTTTGGTAATTTTTGCCGAGCTGGGCGGTGGTCTGGCTATCTTGCTGGGTTTTCAGGCGCGGGTCGCTGCACTGGGTCTGGCTATTTTTAGTGTGCTCACCGCCGTGCTGTTTCATGTGGGCGGCAGTGATGCAACAGCGCAATACAATAACAGTATTCATTTTATGAAAAATATTGGGCTGGCGGGTGGCTTTCTGGCGCTGCTGCTGCTGCTGGGCGCAGGTCGTTTTAGTATTGATCATCTGCTGGAAAGAAACGAGCACTCCAAATAGTTAGACATAGCAACAGCCAGACATTTACATGGTTGGATATTTAAACGGTCAAATCTTAACTCAGCCAGTTCTTAATCAAGCGAAGCATTAAAAACCAGCCATTAAAAGTACGCCATTATTTTTTCTGGACTGCTGCACCCTGCCAGCGATTGTCCTGCAAGCGCGCAGTTTCCTGTTCACGTGCATTTTGTGCCGGGGTATAAAACCGCTTGCCCTGCAATTCCGGCGGCAAATAGGTTTGCGCCACAAAATGGTTGGGGAAGTCATGCGCATATTGATAGCCTGTACCATAACCCTGTTGTTTCATCATTTTGGTTGGGGCATTGCGCAAATGCAACGGTACAGGCAAATGTGAGGTGCTTGAGGCCGCTGCCAGTGCCGCATTGATCGCCAGATATGTGCTATTACTCTTGGCGCTGGTGGCCAGATACACCACGGTTTGCCCCAGAATAATCCGGCACTCGGGGTAGCCAATGGCTTGCACCGCACGGAAGCACTCCCCCGCCAGTAGCAGGGCATTGGGGTTGGCATTACCAATGTCTTCACTGGCCAGTATCAGCATGCGGCGCGCAATAAACACCGGATCTTCGCCGCCTTTAATCATACGCGCCATCCAGTACAGGGCGGCATCCGGGTCACTGCCGCGCATTGACTTAATAAACGCCGATACAATGTCATAATGCTGCTCGCCACTCTTGTCATAGCGGGCTATGTTTTGCTGGGCGCTGTTAATCACCAGATCATTGTCAATAATAATCGGTTCAACCGCCTGCGTGCTCACCACCAGTTCCAGCAGGTTCAGCAGCTTGCGGGCATCCCCAGCGGCCAGTTGTAGCAAAGCCTCAGTTTGTTTTAGTTCAATGGTTTTTTCTTTTAAAAACGGGTCTTGTGTCAGTGCGCGCTGGATCACCTGTAATTGTTCGGCTTCGGTGAGTGATTCCAGCACATACACCTGACAGCGCGACAGTAAAGCACTGTTGACCTCAAACGACGGATTTTCAGTGGTGGCGCCAATTAAGGTGATTTTGCCTTTTTCTACCGCCGCCAGCAGCGCATCCTGTTGCGACTTGTTAAAGCGATGAATTTCATCAATAAACACCACGGGCGTGCTGAGTTCACCGCCTTGGCCAATCAGTTCGCGCAATTCCTTGACGCCAGTGCTAATGGCAGACAGGCTAATAAAAGGCCGGTCGACCGCTTCGGCCAGCAAGAGTGCCAGCGTGGTTTTGCCCACACCCGGCGGCCCCCAGAAAATCATCGACGGCAGGTTGCCCTGATCAATCATCTTGCGTAGCGGCGCCTGTTCACTCAGCAGGTGTTGCTGGCCAATCACTTCGGACAACTGGCGCGGGCGGATACGTTCGGGCAGGGGAATGGCTGGATTCATTATTTATATTCAGGGCTAAATTTAATGAATCATACCCAATTTTAGCCATGGGTGAATTGATGCCAGTCTAAAATAATGTTGAATTGAGTAGGGTTTCAGTAGCAGCTGTTAAACTATGCCGGGAATTTAATCTGTGCTAGGGATGTTGAATCCGGTACAGTTTGAAGGCAATTAACACCAGTGCCAGCCAGAACACATAGGAAATAAAGAAATTCATCCATAAAAATTCATCCAGATGAATAAACAAAATATCAAAGGGATTAATAGAAAGCGTGCCCACCGGTGAAATGACGCCATCCTGTAAAAATGGCATTGGAAAACCCGCCGCCAGCACCGGACAGCCTTGATCACAGTCCATGCTTCCGGGACGCACTGCCTGCGTTTGTGCGGGAACGAGCAGGGATAAATAAGTCAGCAGTAGCGCAATCAGCGTCTGTAGAAGGGGTTTAAACTTTTTCATGTGGCCTCTTTATTAATCAGGCTAAATAGTGCAACTATTATCGGTCTATGCTGATAAATCAACAGGATAAATATGTCTTAAAATACCTAAGGTAAAATAGATCTCTTGCATAAATCATTTTTTGACCAGCTCGATATTATAAATAGCAGCAATCAAATTAAAGCGTAATCCCATGCGTTTACGTCGATTGCGGTAGCGCTCTGCAAGAATTTTA
>SECL01000060.1 GCA_004173455.1 Moraxellaceae bacterium
TACCTAAAGTCGGTAACCGCAAGGAGCCGCCTAGGGTAAAACTAGTAACTGGGGCTAAGTCGTAACAAGGTAGCCGTATCGGAAGGTGCGGCTGGAATACCTCCTTTTTAGAGCTTAGCGACTTACCTAAGCTGTTGTTTCCAACTACTTTCATTGAAATTACGTTCTTTGTTTTTTCTGTAAGTAACCCGACTTTGATGCGGGCTACAATCCTAATAGATCCGTAGCTCAGCCTGGTTAGAGCACTACACTGATAATGTAGGGGTCTCCAGTTCAAATCTGGACGGGTCTACCAAACCAAGCTGCTAGCTATTAGCTGCTAGCTGCGAGCAAGCTGCTCGAGGCTCGAAGCACAAAGCTCGAAGCTTTTCTCCAGGGGGATTAGCTCAGCTGGCTAGAGCACCTGCCTTGCACGCAGGGGGTCAACGGTTCGAATCCGTTATCCTCCACTAAAGAAGCTGCCAGCTATTAGCGACAAGCTACTAGCAGAAGCAGCAAACCAAAAACAGTTCTTTCAAACTTTAGATGATGACGACACAATAGGGTGTTGGTCTGTAGGTTCACAACCTAACCATCTGCAAGCGGCCGAGCGGTAGTAGCCATGTGCTAGTAACGATCAGCCAAACGCTAGCAGCTAGTAGCTCACAGCTAATAGCTCGCCAGCAAAGTTCTTTGACATATTGGAATCAATTGAAAAGTTGTTAGACGAAGAGTCTATTTATCGATCACATTAATTTTTTGCATCGCCAAGTAATTGGTGGTCTGAAGTTGGTGGTCGGGTAACAAATACAATTTCAAAATTTTTAAAGCAACTAAGGGCGCATGGTGGATGCCTTGGCTCTGAGAGGCGATGAAGGACGTGGTAAGCTGCGATAAGCTGGGGGGAGATGCACACAATCGTTACATCCCCAGATTTCCGAATGGGACAACCCGGCATGTTGAAGACATGTCACTCCGAAAGGAGAGCCAACCCCGAGAACTGAAACATCTAAGTACCGGGAGGAAAAGAAAATAAATAATGATTCCCTAAGTAGTGGCGAGCGAACAGGGAACAGCCTAAACTTGAGCGGCGTGCCGCTTGAGGGTTGTAGGACCGCATTTAGAAACCTTCTTCAAGCTGAACTTTCTGGAAAGTCAGACCATAGAGCGTGAAAGTCGCGTAAGCGTAAAGAGAAGGGGACGAGCGGTATCCTGAGTAGGGCGGGACCGGAGAAATCCTGCTTGAATCTGCCAGCACCATCTGGTAAGGCTAAATACTCCTCAGAGACCGATAGTGAACCAGTACCGTAAGGGAAAGGTGAAAA
>SECL01000061.1 GCA_004173455.1 Moraxellaceae bacterium
CCTGGCACCAAACGTTTGGTAAGCGAATTTGACATTAAAAGCAAAGCAGGCGAAGGCACAACCGTCACCATCATAAAGTGGAAGAATGGGTAGCAGAACACACGTGGCGCTAAGGGCGGATGACAGGAGTTATTTTGCTTTGCTGAAAAAAACAATTCACGCACTGGCAATAGAAGCAGGCTTCAATGAGTCAAGAGTAGGAGAGACCGATATTATTGTTGCCGAATTAACCAGCAACCTGGCAAAGCATGCAGGCGGTGGTACAATATGGGTGAAAACGGTTATAGAAGATGGTGTAACGGGCATTGAATTGATTTCTATCGACAATGGTCCAGGCATGCATGATGTGGGCCGCATGATGGCTGACGGCTTCTCCACCAAAAACACCTTGGGACACGGGCTTGGCGCTATGAAGCGACTGGCAGATGTATTCCAGGTTTTTTCGCAAAAGGAATGGGGAACGGTTCTGCTCATTCGTGTTTTTGCTGAACCGTTTCCGTCCTTTCGGAAACCGCCAAAGATTGAAATCCGGTCAGTGGTTTTATCAAAGCCAAATGAAGAGGAGTGCGGCGATGGGTTCTTTCACAAAGAAACCGATGATCAGTACCAGCTTTTTTTAGGTGACGGCTTAGGACACGGTGCCGATGCAGCAGCAGCTGTCTTAAAGGCAGGCGAGGCCTTTGAAGCTTGCGAAGAGAATGAACCAGTAGACATCATTCGTTTTATCAACGACAGGGTAAAAAAGACAAGGGGGCTGGTAGGCACGGTTGCTGTATTTGACAAACACCGTCGCCACTGGCGAGTGTGTGGGGTTGGAAACATCAGCACAAAGATTTATGGCCCTTCGCTTTTGAAAAGTTATATGTCTTACAACGGTATCATTGGACTTAATGTACCCAATACTCTCAACGCACAGGAAATTGCGTATGAAAGAGGGCAGTATCTGGTCATGTGCAGCGACGGATTGAAGTCACGTTGGGATACGATCAAATATCCCGGCATTGTCCGCTATGATCTTTCCTTACTGGCGGCCTCCCTGGTAAAAGATTTTGCCCGCTATACAGACGACATGTCGGTAGCGGCCTGTAAAATAAACTTGTAATCAATATGCACGAAATAGCACGGGTTACGCTTGAAAATGAGATGGACCTTATACTGGCTCACCGGCGGTCCATGCGATTGGGGGAACTGGCTGGCTTGACACTGGCAGCGCAAACCAGTTTTGCCACAGCGGTATCGGAAGTAGCAAGAAACACCATCGAACATGCGCAAAGTGGTTGCCTGATTTTGCAGGTAGAAGCAGA
>SECL01000062.1 GCA_004173455.1 Moraxellaceae bacterium
TTCGGTGATCTCTTCGGGATGTTCCAGCTTTTGTTCAACACCTTTTTTCTTCACCATCTTCCAGATTTGAATAAGCCCGGTAACGGTGAAGATGCCGCCAATAATGAGATAAACAATATTCTGATTGTGCTGAATGCGATCAGCAATAATTCGTCCGCCAAAAATAAAAAGCAAAGTGGCAGCCGACATGCCAATCGTTGCACCTACCGAGAATAGATGGTAGTGCTTCCATCTGGGCTGAATGATTTTTTTTGTAAACAGCACCGTGCTCCAGCCAAACCAAAATGGCACCTGCATGGGATTGACGCCATTCAAAAGAAGGCCTAAAGCAAATCGTGGAAGGGAATTGCTTAATACAACATTCTTTTGCACACCCGGGTGAAAGGCTGCATAAAAATTGGCGGATGCAAGTGCAACCACCACAAGCAGCGTTACCCACTCCAATGCTTTGAAAAGCTTTTTGTGCTTTTGAATCCATTGCATTGCCAGCAGCGTAACATAGATATAGAAAATATCCGCTACCACAAGCCCGGCTGCAAAAAGCAGCGCAGGCTTGAGGCCATCACTAATGGCAATTTGCATGGCAGCCAGGTTCTGCGTACCCAAGGGCAATGCACCAATAAAAGAAATAAAAATACCCGTGACAACTATGCGCAGCAGCTTCAGCATTCGCGACTCAAATTAAAATTTCACGATCGTACTTTTCCAGCAATTGGCCATGTGCCCTCGCCTGCGCTAACCATCGCCTTCCTTCGCCATTTCCCCAGTAACGGATGCCGTTGTGTTGGTGATTGTATTTGCCAATTTCGTACAGCATTTTCCAATGATGGGCAAACTCCTTTAACGCCCTGCCCCACGAGAAGCCAGCGTTGTACACATGGTTTGGCTCCGCTCCTGCCCCGTTGAATTCAAGAATGATAAATTTTCCCTGCTTCAACTCTTCAATGCTGTTGCATTTTAAATCGTAACGGCCATAATACCATTGGCAACGATGACTGAGTGGGTCAAAGATTGAATGCAGTTGTCCATCTATTTGTTTCCGCAGGTTGGTGAACCTTGCACCGCGATTTAAATTGGCGGCATGCGTCAGAATATATTTTTCACCGGCCGGCAAAACAGTGTCCAGCATGGTTTCATGTTTGATGCGCATTTCTTCAAGCCTGTGCCTGGCTTTCGGATGTTGAAGAATCAACTCCCACACCGTTTGTTTGCCGTCGCCAAACACATGCATCATTTCTTTCTGAATAAAACCACTGATGACGCCATTCGGTTTGTTAGGGTAACGG
>SECL01000038.1 GCA_004173455.1 Moraxellaceae bacterium
CGAGCTGTCACTTCAAGTACAAAATACTCAAGTAACTTTCGCTGTAGTTTTTTACTTAATTTACAATTTGTTATCTTCATTTTCGTAGACTAACATAAGGCTAATCTACTACAGCCCCTAAGTCATGCAGGCGGCGAATGGTAAACACAATGGCATAGTAAAAAAATACGATATAGGCTACCACCATGATCAGAATGCTCACGGTGCCAATACCTGCATACGGATCAGAAGAGCTGGCGGAGTTACCAAAAATGGCAATACCTATAACGGCCACTGCCAGAATAATTAATGTAATGACCAGATACCATGCCAGATAGGCCAATCGGCCAAAACGTCCGCGTGGTGACAGTGGATGATCTGCAACAGGTGCCATGACAGGCGGCTGTGATGTGTCAAAAGTACTCATAAAATGACCTCGTTTACCCTAATTATGATTAAAAATTATTACTGCTTTTTTTTACAGGTTACAGGAAAGAATCCTCAAGCGTATAGATAGCGTATTATTTTTTGCTTTGTCAACCAAACTTACTTAAAATTGCGCGCTCTTTTGGCAGTTTAAGTGCTGTGATGCCCTACTCCGTTATACCTGTTCAGCTCGACCTGCCCACTTCACTCAAGCACCAGTGCTGGTTGCATACCTCAAGGGATGGCCATTTAATTGGTATTATTGCCTTTGAAGGAGATGCACCAGAATTAAACTGGTACGATCTGGAATATTTAAGACGGCGCAGCGATGAATTTTCAGTGATGGCTTTTCCTGAATATATCTCTGCCCTTATTATTGACCTACGTCATCTTGAGGCCAGGCTGGAAGCAGATGTTCCGATTTTTCCATGGCGCCTGACTGAGGATGATTGTCCGATTCGGGTGCTGGTGAGTGATGAGCAACGGGCTTACTATTCATCCGTGTTTGAACCGGCGTGGCTGGCGTGGGACTTGCAGGCCACTTTAAAAGATATGCGCGATTTTTTTGATATGCGCTTTCACTAAACCCGCGTTATACTTTTTTTGAACTGCATTGCCAGTTTTTAATAACCCACGAATTAACAAATGACCTTTAAGTTACCAATAGTTTTCTACGGCAATATTACCTTCACCGCGCCGGTTCATGGTCAGGCCACGCGCTTTTAGTGCATTGCGGGTGTCCTCAACCATTTGTGGATTGCCACACAGCATCACATGGCTGGTTGCCGGATTGAGGGCTAGCCCTGCATGTTGTTCCAGCAAGCCATTTTCAATCAGTGTTGGCAGGCGTTGCGCCAAAGTTGTATCGCTTGGCGGAACTACGGGTCGCGTGACGATCGGTAGAAACTTAAAGCTGGCTCCGCCCTCACCAAAAGTTTGCGCAATAGTCTTAATTTCTTCAGCGTAGGCGAGTTCTTCAGGCATGCGCACGCTATAGGCCAGAATAATCTGCTGATACTGCTGCCATGGCGCAAAGTCTTGCAACATGGATAAAAACGGCGCAAGTCCGGTGCCAGTCGCCAGTAGCCACAAGTCCTGTGGCAAGGGTTTCTGGTAACGTGCCAGCGTTAAAAAACCAAAGGGTATTTTTTCCAGCAATAACTGATCACCCGCCTTGAGATGTTGTAAGCGTGAGGTGAAGGCACCGTCTGGCACCACGATGGAAAAAAATTCCAGTTCTTCGGCAAACGGTGAAGAAACGACCGAATAAGCCCGAAAAATTTTCTCACCATCCACCTCAATACCAATGCGGGCAAACTGCCCAGCACTAAAGCGAAAATGTGCAGGCCGGGTCAGAGTGAAACTAAACAGGGTGTCGCTCCAGCGCCGCACACTTAGCACGGTTTCCCGGGTAAATTTTTCTTCGTTCATCGGTACATACTTATATCTCTATACGGCTTTGCAATGGTAGCATGTATCACTACAGTTCCTAATGCTCTCACCTAAAAAGTCAACAAAGGTACACTTCATGCGCATGACATTAAGACAACTGGCCGTGTTTGTTGCCGTTGCCCAAGAAGGTACTGTGACCCGTGCCAGTGATGCCGTACGCTTGACTCAAAGTGCTGCGAGCATGGCGCTGGCTGACCTTGAGGATGCGCTGGGTGCGCCACTGTTTGACCGACTGGGTAAACGCTTGCAACTTAATGACCTTGGTCGGTTTTTGCTGCCACAGGCGCTAGAGATTCTGGGACGTTGTGAGGCTTTTGAACAGGCCGCACAAGGTGAGTTGCAGTCTATTGATTTGCGGCTGGGTGCTACCTTAACCATTAGTGATTACCTCATGCCTGACCTGATGGCAGATTTTTTGAAATTTCAGCCTCAGGCACAATTACAATTGCAGGTAGGCAACACCCGCCAGATTATTGAAGCGGTTAGCCAGTTCCAGCTAGATCTAGGTTTGATTGAAGGCTCCTGCCATTTGCCACAATTGCAGGCTTTTCCATGGCGCGATGATGAGCTCGCCGTATGCTGTGCGCCGCAGCACCCCTTGGCACAAATTGACCGAGCGCTGGATTTAAGCGACTTTCAGCAGATCGACTGGATTTTGCGGGAAGAAGGATCAGGTACTCGTGAGGTGTTTGACAATGTCATGCTCAAAGACCTGCCCAATGCCAAACTGCGCCTGACACTGGGTCATAATGAAGCGATTTTAAAAGTCGTGGCTGGCGGACTTGGCGTGGCGTGCGTATCCCGGTTAGCGATTGAACCACTGGCCCATGAAGGACAACTGGTCATTCTAAACACCCCGTTCTGGACGCTCAAACGTCCGCTATTTATGCTGGTGCATCGCCAAAAATACAAAGGCCCCGGTTTGAAGTCCTTTATGGAATTCTGCCAACAAAACAACAGCTAATTGAATAGACTGCCAGATCTGGCACTAGAGCTTCGTAAAAATAATTGGCTTTTGTAGGATCTCAAAAATCTTATTATTTGCATCATATATCGCCTGCATCACAAAGATACACATATTGATTAAGATCGCTGCGGTTAACAATATCATGATTTACAAAAACTGAATTCCCATAAAAAGTCAGCATAAAAAATGCCTCAACAAGGTTGAGGCATTTTTTCATCAGCATTTTGTTAGACAGGTCTAATCAAAATTGCATCCATTGACTTTAGCGCATGACTACAATTTGTGCCAGTGCAGCCAGCTTGATCAGCGGTTGTGGGTAGACGCCAAGCAACAGCACCAGCAGCGAAGTCAGCAAGACCATAATACCACCCGCCTTCACGCCCCAGTTGGTTTGCGCATCAATACGTGGCGTATCCGGCGGCGTCATATACAGCACCACCATCACCCGTAGGTAATAATACAATCCAATCACACTGCCCAGAATCACCATAGCGGCCAAGAGCCAACTCATATTCTGTACCGCTGCCATGACCACAAAGAACTTACCAATAAAGCCTGCGGTCATCGGAATACCAGCCAGCGACAGCATCATCACCGTGAGCACAGCAGTCAGTACCGGACGACGCCAGAACAGGCCACGATAATCGGCAATGGATTCGGCTTCCGTGGCGCTATAAGGACTGGACATCAGTGCAACCGCACCAAATGCCCCAATCGTCGTGAGCACATAGGTCACCAGATAAATACTGATTGTGGCAATTGATGACACGCCCAGACAAATAATGGCAACCAGTAAATAACCAAAATGCGCGATGGATGAATAACCCAGCAAGCGTTTCAAGTTTACCTGACGCACTGCCAGCAAGTTACCTACCAGAATAGACAGCACGGCAATCACGGTCAGTACCGTCTGTAAGCCTTCCATCGCCAGTGAACTGGACACTAGCAAGAAGCGCACAGCAACAGCCAGCATCGCCACCTTGCTCACGGCAGCCAGAAAAGTAGCAGCAGGCGCAGGCGCACCCTGATACACATCCGGTGTCCAAGCGTGAAATGGTGCGAGTGACAGCTTAAAGGCAATGGCAATTATCATTAGGCCAAAACCCATCACCACAATCGGCTCGTGCAATACCTGCACCAGAATCTGACCCAGATTACGGAAATCCATCGTGCCGGTATAGCTATACAAAAAAGCCATACCCATCAACAGAGTCGCAGACGCTGTAGCGGATAACACCAGATATTTAATTCCAGATTCCAGCGATTTGCTGCGCTCATGGGTATAAGCCAGTAAACCATAGGTTGGGATAGACAGCAGTTCAAGACTCATAAAGAAAGAGGCCATATGACTGCTGGCAGTCATCAGCATTGCACCTGCAACGGCAGTTAACAGCAATAGGTACAGTTCTTCACGGTTGTGTGGATAACTGTCAATATAGGCATGCGCCAGCGTACAGCACGCCAGCGAGGCAATCAGGATCAGCGCCATATTAAACAGCGCAAAACCGTCCACCACAAACAGGCCCATAACTTCCTGTGGACCTGAATTCTGGAAAAATACTTGCCAGACAATACAGGCCACAGCGGCATTCAGGCCAATTACAGTAGCCGTGGCGATCAGGTCATGCTGGCGCTTGATCGCCACCAGCAACATAACCAGAACAGCCGTCAGCGCAACAATAATCACAGGTGCCAGCGGCATCAGCGTAGAAATCATATCCATGGCTTATTGCATCTCCACGCTATTCATTGGGCTAATGTTTGGCGTATTAAACAATGGGTAATGATAGGAATTACTTAACCATTGCATACTTAAATGAGAGGTATTCAACACATCCTGCGGGAACAGTCCCAGCCACAGTAAACCCATGCCCATTACCAATAACATCGTCATTTCACGGGCATTTAAGTCTTTAAATGGCTGTTTCATTTGCTGCTGTGACGCATGCGGCTGACCAAACATGGCTTTGTGAATCATAATCAGGGTATACAGTCCTGCAAATACCAGACTCACGGTTGCCAAAATGGTAAAGGCCGGATGACTGTTATAAGAACCCAGCAGGATCAGGAATTCAGCCACAAAGTTACCTGTACCCGGAATACCCATTAATGCCGCACTAAAGAACATCAGGAAAAATGGCAGATAGCGGAACTGACCCCACATGCCACCCATTAAACGCAGGTCACGGGTATGTAGGCGCTCATAAATCTGACCCGCCATGATAAACAACGCAGCCGATGACAGGCCATGTGCCAGCATCATCAGCATGACACCTTGCAGGGTCATCAGGTTGCCCGCATAAATCGCCAGCAGAATAAAGCCCATGTGCGACACACTGGTATACGCCAGCAAGCGTTTCATATCGGTTTGCTGGAACGCCAGCCATGCCCCGTAGAACACGCCAACCAAGCCCAGAATAATCGCAATATTGGCAAAATCTGCCGAAGCATGCGGAAATAGCGGCAACACAAAACGCAAGATGCCATAGGCTGCGGTTTTGATCAAAATACCGGCCAAATCCACCGAACCCGCAGTGGGTGCCTGCGCATGTGCATCCGGCAACCAGCCGTGAAATGGCACTACCGGTAGCTTGACCGCAAACGCAATAAAGAAACACAGCATCAGGCCAAACTCATAACCATACGGCAATGTAGTGCCCAGCAAATGCATATAGTCAAATGACAGCTCACTGGTCTGGGTAAAACGGATCAGTACCAGCGTTAAAATACCCACCAGCATGATCAGGCCAGATGCCTGTGTATAGATAAAAAACTTGGTGGCTGCATACACCCGTGAACGGCCGGTAGAACCAGAATGTCCCCAAAGTGCAATCAGGAAATAGATTGGCACCAGCATCATCTCCCAGAAGAAGAAGAACAGGAACATATCAATGGCCAGAAATACACCAATAACGCCGCCCAGGCTCCAGAGCAAATTCAAATGAAAGAAACCCACATTTTTCTGGATTTCATCCCATGAACAGCCCACCGCCAGCACACCCAGCAGCGCAGTCAGTGCCACCATCATCAGGGATAAGCCATCAAGCGCCAGATGAAAATGAATGCCCAGCATAGGGATCCACGGCACATTGAATTCTGCCTGCCATACCGGCGCAATGCCCGGTTGTACCAAGATAGAAGTGGTTTCACCATAATGGCCAGCCATCCACAACTGAATGGTCAGACCTAATGTCACCAGCATGCCGATCAAGGCAATCCAGCGTGGCGACCGGATACTCACTTTTTCGAATATCCAGCACAAAAAACCTGCAACAAAGGGAATCAAGATCAGTGCAGGGAGAATCCAGTTATTTGGAGTTGAAAGTTCCTGCATCTTATTTCCCCAGTACCTGAATCACAATAAGTATCATGAGTAATATTACCGAACCAATTGCAATAGCCGCTGCATAACCACGTAGCGATCCTGTCTGGCGTTTGGTAGTTACGCTATTCCCTGCCCTTACGATGACTGGAAAAACGCCCCAAATCCGGTCTACCGGATCATGACCCAATAAGCGTGCAATCGTGAGATAGGGCTTCACCAATATCAGATGATAAAGCGCATCAAAACCCCACGCATTGCGCCAGATATGCGCAATACCCGCACCCCATGGTGTATTGGCCATTTTTTGTACCGACTGATAATTAAAGGCAAATAACACTGCACCCACTACCAGACCCAGCAATGCCACGCCAACTGCTGTGTATTCCACAAAATGCTTGTCATGAGCAACCGCTGCATTCACTACAAATTCTGGCAATACATTACTCAGTACATGACCAACTGGATGCTGTAATAACGCACCCACACACGTGGACAGTATCAATAGCACACCAAGTGGCAACCAGTAAGTCACACCTTCGATCTTGTGGGCATGAGTTTTTTCTTCACCATGGAACACCAGCCAGATCAGCCGGAAAGTATAAACTGAGGTCAGGAATGCACCCACCACACCGGCCCAAAATAATTCAGGATGACCCGATGCCCATGCTTGCCACAGGATTTCATCTTTAGAATAAAAGCCCACGGTAATAAACGGCAATGCTGCCAATGCGCCGCCGCCCACCAAAAAGCACACATAAACAAAAGGAATGGTTTTACGCAAACCACCCATTTTGAAAATATTTTGCTCATGATGACAAGCAATAATGACTGCACCTGAGGACAGGAATAGCAATGCTTTAAAGAACGCATGGGTAAGCATGTGGAATACCGCAGCCTGATAGGCCTCAGCACCCAGCGCCAAAAACATATAACCCAGTTGGCTCATGGTGGAATAAGCCAATACCCGTTTAATATCGGTTTGTACCAGCGCCGCAAAACCAGCCATCAATAGGGTAATTGCCCCAATGACACCCACCAGATACAGCACGTTTGGCGCCAGCTCAAACACTGAATGCATACGGGCAATCAGATAAACACCAGCAGTTACCATGGTAGCCGCATGAATCAATGCTGAAACTGGCGTAGGGCCTGCCATGGCATCGGCCAGCCAAGTTTGTAATGGCAACTGTGCCGATTTACCCACTGCGCCACCCAAGAGCATTAAAGCAGCCCAAGTGACTGCTGGGCTACCACTGGTCAGCACTTCTGGAGCGCGTACAGTAATTTCATAAATATCTAGCGTGCCAAATTGCTGGAATAGGATAAACAGGCCAATCAATAACAGTACGTCACCTACGCGAGTGACAGTAAATGCCTTGATGGCTGCAAAGCCGTTATCCGGATTTTTAAAGTAAAAACCGATCAGCAGGTAGGAACACAAGCCAACGCCTTCCCAGCCCAAAAACAGTACCAGCAGGTTATCACCCAATACCAGCAACAACATGCTCATCACAAACAGGTTGAAATACGAGAAAAAGCGGGCAAAGCCTTCTTCACCGCGCATATACCACGCGGCAAACAGGTGAATGAAAAAACCAACACCGGTAATCATGCCCAGCATGACCAACGACAAACCATCAAGCTGCAAGCCAAAACTTGGGGCAAAACTGCCAATATGCAGCCACGTCCACAGGATCTGGTGATAATAACCACCCTGCGCACCCTGACTTAAAAAATCAATACCGACATACACTGCAGTTAATGCAGACAGTGCCATTGATCCAACGCCAATGATCGCTGCCATTTTTTCAGAAATCTGGTCACGCAGACCGGCCAGTAAAATAAAGCCCAGCAGCGGAAAAACAAAGGTTAAAAACAGTAAGTTCATCCGCGCATCTCACTGGCTGCATCAACATCCAGATGCTGGAAGCGATGATAAAATTGAAGCACGATGGCCAAGCCAATACAGGCCTCAGCCGCAGCCAGCGTCAGGATTAAAATAAACATAATCTGCCCGTCAGGCTGACCCCAAACACTGCCCGCCAGCACAAAAGCCAGCGCAGCCGCATTCATCATGATTTCAAGGCTCATGAGCATAAACATCAGGTTACGGCGTACCATAACGCCATAAAGTCCCAGCGCAAACAGCAATGTCGCCAAAATTAGGCCATGCTCTAGTGGAATTGTACCCATCATCGTTGCACCTCATTAGCATCCTTGGCGGAATCAGCTTCTCTTTTACCCAAGTGAAATGCAGCAACCAGCGCGCCTAATAGCAACATGGCTGCAATTTCAACCAGCAGCAGATACGGGCCAAACAGCGCAATACCCACCTGCTTTGGACCAACCGCATGTGTTCCCAGTGCCGGATGCGCTGCGGTGTTGCCAGAAGACAGCATCCAGACTAACGCCAGACCAAGCAAAAAGCTGAGCAATGCAGGCACAGTCCACGCTGATGAGTTAAGCCACAGCTTTTCCTGATGGGTGGTTTGTGAACCCAGATTGAGCATCATCACCACAAACACAAACAGCACCATAATGGCACCGGCATATACAATTACTTCCAGCGCACCCGCAAAAGGCGCACCCATCATAAAGAAAATACCTGACACTGCCAGCAGTGACACAATCAGGTTTAGTAAGGCATGTACCGGATTGGTATTGGTGACCACCCGAATAGTCGATAACAGGGCCACAACAGCCATAAGATAAAATGGCCAGATCATGTTAAATACTCCATCATGGCAGTAAGCTCCGTGTATCAATCGGTGCAGATTCGCGCTCGGCAGCCCCTTTGGGTTTACCATCAATAGCCATACCGGCTACCCGGTAAAAATTATAATCGGGGTATTTGCCAGGGCCTGAAATTAACAGATGCTGCTTTTCATACACTAAATCCTGACGAACATATTCGCCCATTTCAAAATCCGGTGTTAACTGAATCGCTGTGGTTGGACAGGCTTCTTCACACATCCCGCAAAAAATGCAGCGTGAAAAATTGATACGGAAAAATTCGGGATACCAACGGCCATCTTCTTTTTCTGCTTTTTGCAGGGAAATACAGCCCACTGGACAGGCAACCGCACATAGGTTACAGGCCACACAACGCTCTTCACCATCTGGATCACGGGTGAGCACAATCCGGCCACGATAACGCGGTGGTACAATCTGCTCTGCCGGTACTTCCGGATATAAAATGGTATCGCGCTTGCGAAAAGCGTGACTAAATACCATCACCAAACTACGGACAATTGTTCCTGCCCCAATAATAATCTTCCCAAAGGAAGCCAGAATATTTGTCATAAATGCTCTCCTTGCTCCCTTAGGCGGAATAGTTGTGCAGTATCACTGCAGCAGTAACAATAAGATTGATCAAGGTTAATGGCAGACATACTTTCCAGCCAAAATTCATCACCTGATCATACCGTGGGCGCATTAAGGAACCCCGAGCCAATACAAACATCATGACAAAGAACAGCGTTTTGACAATAAACCAAAACAACGGTGGCACGAATGGAATATCAATATTAAACGGTGCCAGCCAGCCACCAAAGAACAACACGACAATGAGGGCAGAAATCACCACAACATTGACATATTCAGCAACGAAGAACATACCCCATTTCATGCCACCATATTCAATATGATAACCCTCAGCCAATTCCTGCTCGGCTTCCGGCTGGTCGAAAGGATGCCGATGCGTCACCGCGACACCGGCAATGGCAAAAATACAAAAGCCTAGAAATTGCGGCACAATATTCCATAGGTCACGTTGCGACTCTACAATATCACGCAGGTTAAACGAACCGGCAATCGCCACCACACCCATCAGTGACAAACCCAAAAACACTTCATAAGAAATGGTCTGGGCTGCGGAGCGCAAACCGCCCAGCAGAGAGTATTTGTTGTTAGACGCCCAACCACCAAACAGCACGGCATATACCGCGATACCTGCCATGGCCATAAAAAATAGCAGGCCAATATCCAGATCCGCGACCCCTAAACTAGGACTAATCGGGATCACCATAAAGGACATGACGGCAGTACCCATCGCCACCGCAGGTGCCAGACGGAAAGTCAGCTTATCGGCAAACTTGGGTGTCCAGTCTTCCTTAAACATGATTTTTAGCATGTCGGCAACAATCTGGAACATGCCGCCGGGACCCACCCGATTAGGGCCATAACGATCCTGCCACAAGGCCAGTAAACGGCGTTCGATAAAACTCATCAGCGCCGCAAACAGCACAACCACCAGCAGAATCACAATCGCCTGCACCACCATAAAAGTGGTTTGCCACTGGCTGGTGGTCATATAATCATTTAAAAATGATGGTATTGAAGGATCAACCCGCATTGTTAGACTCCTACCGCAGCAGCATCAACGCTGATGGCTATTGAATCGGTCAAGCTGACTACCGGTGCAAGTCCAACCGGATAACCCACATAGCCGTATGGCAAGTAATCCACCAGATTGACCGGCAGGTTAATGCTGGTGTCACCAACTTTTACAGTCACACGCTGCCCCTGCTGAACATTCAGGCGTACAGCATCATCACGGCTAACGCTAAATGCTGCATCAGGAATACGCGATTGCATCACCGGAGCACGTGCAGTCATTTCACCACTGGCAAAAATATGATGCACTGGAACTAAACGATAGGTGCTGTCATTGTCCAATAAGGGTGCAGGCGCAACAAAACTGCGTGCCGGACGCTTTGGTAAACGGTCAAACAAGCGCACACCCGGATCACCGGCTTTTAAATGTCCACCGACTTCATCTTGAAACTTGTTCCAGGATTGGGGGGAGTTCCAGCCTGGCGCCCAGGCAAATGGAATCAGGGAAGAAGATTCCTGTGGCCCCACATAACCTTCCATAGAGAAAGTCAGTGCAGAGTCCTGATCTGTGGGTTGCTTGGGCTCATGTACAGAAATTGGCGCACGTATGGCCGTACGACCCGAATAACGACGTGGCTCACGCGCAATTTTTAGGCCATGCACCCGGTAGCCTGCATCTGGCGCCACATCCAAAATACCCTCTAGCGCTGGGATCTTGCTGGCAATCTTATCAATCACATCATCCAGCATTGTCCAGTCTACAGGTTTGCCCTGAATGCCAGTGTGAATGGCATGCAACCAGCGCCAGCTTTCCTTGATAGTAATTGTCGGATCATAATAGGCTGGGTCAAATACCTGAAAATAACGCTGGGCACGGCCTTCCTGACTTACCACGGTGCCATCCCCTTCGGCAAAACTTGCCGCAGACAACACAATAGACGCTTTTTTAGCGGTAGCCGTTTCCTGATGATCCAGCACAATTACTTGCTGGGTTTTGGACAGTGCCGCTTTGACCTGTTGCGCGGACATACGACGATATAGGTCATTTTCAACAATCACTATAGCATCATAGGCTTGCTCAAATGCTTGTTCCAGTGGCATGCCGCCCATCAGCGCAAGACCCATAGAGTTGACTTCTGGCACCACCAGACTCAAACCGGCTTTGCTTCGTCCATCAACGCTGCCTAAATTGAGAGCAATTTGCGCGGCTGCTTCCATAAGTGCTGGTTCTAGCAAACTAGTACCTGCAATAATTAACGGCTTTTTGGCATGTTTAAGCTGACGCGCCACTTCCAATGCAAACACCTTGGCATCATCGGCAATATCACTATTCATTGCTTCAGCTTTGATGGCTGCTGCAATGGCAAAACCCAAACGGGCAATGTCATTGGGTGATGCAACCACTTCACCTTCAGCAATGTCACTTAAGCGTGTGGCAACGGCACTTAAGATATACACCGGACTTTTGGCATCTTGTGCAATACGGGCAACTGGCTCAGCCAGCCAGCCTTGCGTCTTGCGCTCCGCAGCCATTTCCAGTCCTTTATTCTTGACGGACTGACGCACTGATAACGCCATGCGTGGTGCAGTTTGGGTCAGGTCTTCGCCCAGAATCAGTACAGCATCGTACTCTTCGATCTCGCGCAGGTTAGGATTATAAATCCCTTCGGTTTGCATCAAGCTGGCAGCCAATTCAACCAGTTGCTGCTCCTGCTGGGTCATTCCAGTCGAGAAATTATTGACACCCACCAGTTCACGCAAAGCAAAGTTGCTTTCTAAACTGGCACGCGGTGAGCCAATGCCCAAGACGTTCTGGCCTTGTAAACCTGCAATAGCCTGATCCAGTGCTTCATCCACACTTAAGGTCAAGGTACGGTTTTCAATATGCAACTGCGGCTGCAACGGACGATCCTTGCGATTAACGTAGCCATAGCCAAAGCGACCCTTATCACACAGGAAATACTGGTTAACCGAGCCGTTAAAGCGGTTTTCGATGCGGCGCAATTCACCATAGCGCTCGCCCGGGGAAATATTACAGCCTGACGAACAACCCTGACAAATACTGGGCGCATACTGCATATCCCATTTGCGGTTATAGCGTTCAGAATGGGTTTTGTCGGTAAATACCCCAGTTGGGCACACTTCAACCAGATTGCCGGAAAATTCGCTTTCCAGCACACCATCAGTTTCACGGCCAAAATAAACTCGCGCGGCACTGCCATAAACCCCTAGATCCGTACCGCCTGCATAATCCTTGTAATAACGCACACAGCGATAACACGCGATACAACGGTTCATTTCATGGGCAATAAATGGTCCCAGATCCTGATTCTGGTGCGTTCGTTTGGTAAAACGATAACGACGACGATCATGACCCGTCATAACGGTCATATCCTGCAAATGACAATGTCCACCTTCTTCACAAACCGGACAGTCATGCGGGTGGTTGGTCATCAGGTATTCCACGATGGTTTCGCGAAATGCCTTTGCTTCGTCATCTTCAATGGAAATATAGGTATCGTTGACAGCGGGTGTCATGCACGACATCACCAGACGTCCGCGCTTGTCATCCGCATTGGCATACTGCTTCACTGCACACTGACGGCATGAGCCTACAGAACCCAATGACGGATGCCAACAAAAATAGGGAATATCAAGGCCAAGGGATAGACAGACCTGCAATAGGTTTTCTGATCCATCTACCTCATAATCTTTACCATCGACATGTATTGTAGCCATCGCCTGGTTCCTTAAGCTTGCTGAGCGTTGCTGATTTGAACCACTGATTCTGTTTCTTGGGGAATCAGTGCTTCAAACTCGCTGCGAAAATATTTTAGGGCGCTTTGGAGTGGTTCCATGGCACCGGGTGCATGCGCGCAGAATGTCTTGCCAATCCACAGGTTCTTGGTGAGCTGCTCCAGATGGGTAATATCTTCCAGCTTGCCACGACCATGTTCAATAGCAGACAGGGCTTTGACACTCCAAGGCAAGCCATCGCGGCACGGCGTACACCAGCCACAGGATTCACGCGAAAAAAACTCTTCCAGATTACGGGTGAGCGACACCATGCACTGGGTTTCATCCACCACCATAATCAGGCAGGTGCCCAGACGCGATCCAGCTTTCATGATGCTGTCGGCATCCATAGGGATGTCCAGATGCTCTGTGGTTAAAAAGTCAGTAGACGCGCCACCCGGTAACCATGCTTTTAGTTTGAGACCTTCACGCATGCCACCAGCATATTCCTCAATGACTTCGCGTGCAGTGGTGCCAAACGGCAATTCCCACAAACCGGGGAAACGCACCTTGCCAGAAACCCCATAAATCTTGGTGCCGGGATCTTTGCTCTTGTGGGCAGACAGGTTGATATACCATTCTGGCCCGCGCAATAAGATAGCTGGCAGGTTATTAAAGGTTTCCACGTTATTGACGATCGTAGGACGACCCCACGCACCAGCCACCTGTGGAAATGGCGGCTTGGTGCGTGGATTGGCACGACGGCCTTCCAGAGAATTAATCAGTGCGGTTTCTTCACCGCAAATATAACGACCCGCACCGGTATGCACATGCATATCAAATGACCAGCCAGTATCCAGGATATTTTCACCCAGATAGCCTTTGGCTCGCACTTGCTCTAAAGCATTATTCAGATATTGCGCCGCTTCGATATACTCACCCCGGATAAAAATATATCCCATGGTGGCTTCTAGCGTGTAGGCTGCAATGATCATGCCTTCAATCAGCTGATGCGGCAGCTTCTCCATGAGCAGGCGATCTTTAAAGGTGCCCGGCTCCATTTCATCGGCATTACAAATCAGGTAACGCGGGCCGCCATCATTGGGTGCCATCAGTGACCATTTGATCCCTGCTGGAAAGCCTGCCCCACCACGCCCCTTAACGGTTGCGGCTTTTACCACTTCCTGCACTTCGGCTGGTGTCATGCTTAAGGCTTTTTTCATACCCGCATAGCCTTCGAGCGACTCATACGTGTCTACATCATGAATCAGCTCATGATGCTTTAAGCGCCACGTGAGTGGATGCGTTTCGGCAGTGCCGTTACCATGTATGGGTCTTGGTTCTGTATTTACATGGGTTGTCATACATAGTGCTCCAGTAACGCAGCGATGTCATTGACACCGACCAGACCATGCGTGTCTTCATTAATCATCAGGGTTGGCCCTTTGTCACAGTTGCCCAGACAGCAAATGGGTAGCAATGTAAACCGGTCATCGGCTGTGGTTTGGCCATAGGCAATGCCAAGGTGTTTTTGAAATGCTTCAGCCAGCGTTTCTGCACCCATGAGGAAGCAGGCAATGGAATCACACAGCAAAATCACGTTACGACCTACCGGACGACGGTAAATACGGTTATAAAACGTGGCCACACCTTCGACATCAGCGGCTGGAATACCCAGCATCTGACCAATGGCGACAACTTGCGCATCATCCACCCAGCCATTGCGCTTTTGCACGATTTTCAGGGCATCTAGAGATGCAGCACGTGGATCAGGATAATGAGCAATCTGGTGTTCAATATCGTGAATTTCTTGCGTGGTCAAAATGGCTTCAACATTCACACGCGGTTTTTTATCAGTCAAAATCATCATGATGGCATTATCCTCTTAGCGATCCACATCGGCCATTACAATATCGATGGTCGCCAGATAAATAATCAAGTCGGACACCAAACTGCCATTAATTACAGAAGGAATTTGTTGCAAGTGCGGGAATGTCGGGGTACGAATCCGGGTGCGATAGCTCATGGTTGATTTATCAGACGTCAGATAATAGGTACTTGCCCCTTTCACCACCTCAGCCATGACGGTCGATTCACCGGCTGGCATCACTGGCCCCCATGACACACTTAAAAAGTGGGTAATCAGGGTTTCAATGTCATGCAGGGTTTTATCTTTTGGTGGTGGTACAGACAAAGGATGGTCGGCTTTGTATGGCCCAGCCGGCATATTGTTCAGGCACTGTTCAATAATGCGCATGGACTGCCAGATTTCTTCGTAATGCACCAAAATACGGTCATAGGCATCACCGTGGTAGCATAATGGCACTTCAAAATCGAAGTTTTCATAGCCACTATACGGACGCGCCTTGCGCACATCAAAGTCAATCCCGGTCGCACGCAAGCCCGTCCCGGTCACGCCCCACGCCAGCGCCTGCTTGGCATCATACTGCGCCACATTGCGGGTACGCCCAATCATTACACTGTTGTCCAGCGCGGCCTTTTTATATTCTTTCAGGCGACTTGGCATCCAGTCCAGAAATTCGCGTACCAGTTTTTGCCAGCCATTGGGCAGGTCAGCAGCAGTACCACCAATACGGAACCATGCCGGATGCATACGGAAACCGGTAATGGCTTCAATCACATCATAAATTTTCTGGCGGTCGGTAAACATATAGAATACTGGGGTCATGCCGCCAGCATCCTGAATGGCAGTGCCAATAAACAACAAGTGATTATTGATACGGAAAAATTCAGACAGCATGACCCGAATAACTTGCGCACGATCAGGCACTGTAATGCCAGCCAGTTTCTCAACTGACATGACATACGGCATATTTTGCGCCACACCACCGAGATAATCCACACGGTCGGTATAGGGAATATACGAATGCCACGTCTGGCGCTCACCCATTTTTTCGGCACCGCGATGGTGATAGCCAATATCCGGTACGCTATCAACCACTTCTTCACCATCAAGCTGCAACACCACACGAAATGCACCATGCGCCGATGGATGGTTTGGCCCAAGGTTTAAGAACATGAAGTCCTCGTCCCGGTTACCGCGTTTCATTCCCCAGTCTTCAGGCACAAAGCGCAATTGTTCTTGCTCAAAGTCCTGCTTGGCTTTATCCAGATAATAGGGCGTGTATTCGGTGGCACGCGCTGAGTAGTCTTTGCGCAGCGGATGACCTTCCCAGTACGTCGGCAGCAAAATACGGCGCAACATGGGATGACCGCTAAAGTTGATGCCAAACATGTCATACGCTTCGCGCTCGTACCAGTTGGCATTGGGCCAGACCCGGGTGGCGGTAGGAATATTCAGGTCGCTCATCGACAACGCCACTTTAATGCGAATATCAGTATTGCGTTCCAGCGATAACAGGTGATAAAACACGGTAAAGTCCGAGGGTGGCAGGCCTTCACGATGGGTGCGCAGACGCTCATCCATCGCAGACAAGTCAAACAGCATGACGTATGGCTTGGGCAACATGCGCAGGAACATCAGGATGTCCAGCAGTTGAGAACGCTCTACCCACAGGGTGGGAAAGTCCTCAAACGTGGCTTGCATTTTGAAGGCATCACCAAACTTGCTGCGCAGTTCTTCTACAACCGCAAACGCAGGGCGTTTATCAGCAGGTGACTGTGATGTCGCGTCTGGCAAAACAATTGATTCTTCAGCCATTGGTTAGGCTTCCTATTTACTACAAATTCTGGCGTACAAGGATCAGTACTGATCACTTGCTTGAGCTGGCAAAACGCTACACAGGCAGCGTCATGGGAATTACAACTACCGGATCTCGTCAGGCGAGCGCAAGTTGGTCACCGCAATGCGCTGGGCGTTTTTACGATCACGCTCTGGCTGCATTTTAGGACGATAGACCGGCTTCAGATCATCGCCAATCACGGCAGACAACGGACGACGCTCTTTCTGGATCTGATCCTGCAACAGCATGAGCGCCTGAATCAGCGCCTCAGGCCGTGGTGGGCAGCCCGGCACATACACATCGACTGGAATAATCTTATCAACGCCCTGCACTACCGAATAAATGTCGTACATGCCACCCGAGTTGGCGCAGGCACCCATGGAAATGACCCATTTGGGTTCTAGCATTTGCTCATACAGGCGCTGAATAACAGGCGCCATTTTGATAAAACAGGTTCCGGCGACAATCATCAGATCAGCCTGACGCGGTGAGGCCCGAATGACCTCAGCACCAAAGCGTGACAAGTCATGCACGGCTGTTAGCGTTGTGGCATATTCCACATAACAGCATGAAGTGCCAAAGTTATACGGCCACAGTGAGTTTTTACGACCCCAGTTCACCGAAGAATGCACAAGATCTTCAAGTTTGGCCATAAACACATTTTTGTCGACCTCGGCAGCAACCGGGTCATTGACTTCCCGGCGATCCTGCAACGGATATTGATCGGCATTGGGATTGGCACGAGTGAGCGTGTATTTCATATCGCATTACTCCTTGACATCAGCTGGAGAAGACAAGCGATTGTTACGCGATGAAATCTTGCCAGATAACTGCGCAGGCACTTTTCCAGTCGGATCAATTTCTAGCGCTTCAATAGTGGTAAAACGGGTAATTTCAGCCAGATCCATATTGGGTTTGCCAATATGTGGCTGAATACCCGCCTGCTTGCGGCGATCTGCAGGTGACCAGTTGAGTGAACCGGTGCTTAACTCATACACCAGACCAATCAGCAATACCAGCACAAAAATGGTGGCTGTCCAGAATCCAATCCAGCCCGCCTCACGCACCGAAACAGACCAGGCGTACAGGTAGAGTGCCTCAAGATCGAACACCACAAAGAAGATGGCAACAAGATAAAATTTGGCAGACAGTCGCAAGCGCGCACCGCCAGCACCGACCACCCCTGATTCGAAGGGTTCATTTTTGGCACGACCCCATGCTTTGCCACCCAGTAGCAAAGGAACAGTGAGCATGAAAACGCATAAAAACGTGACACCGATAACAAAAGCCACAACAGCCCAGTCGTATGGAGTAATGGCACTCATGCGGGGACAACTCCTGGCAGGCCAAAATAATTTTGGTAGGTAAAATACATTTGGTTAGGAAAAAACCAAATCCTTGAAGATTGCACGGGATTGTACCTGATTTTATGTAAATGTTTCTAGCCATAAGAACGGACTGAGCCCCGCTAAAATCATCATATCTGTTTATTTTTTATTCACTCATGAAGACCTTAATTTATTTGCTTTCGGTATTATCGTGGTGCATTTTTTAAAATTTAGTGTTTTGGGTTAAGTTTCATTTAATTTTCAGCAAGGTAATCATGGCATGTCTTGGTTAGCCTTTGACGCAAAAACAACATGGCTATAACTGGTATTGTTTAAATTTAAGCGCCTTAATAATTTATGAAGTAAGTTATTATAAATAAAGCGCCTTTTATTTCATAAAATATGAATTAAAACCCTTAATAGATCAGTGCAAAGTTACAATTCGTTAACATTCTGATATATAAAAAAACAATTCAGCCAATCTAATCCGTAGAATCAGTCCTTATAGTTGTTTTTATTTAAAATCAAACTGATATCGTTATGTTGCCTAAATCCAGACCCTTGAAAATTTTGGTCATTATCTTAATTGCGGCACTGATGGCCTTGCTGGCTTGGAAACTTTTAAAGCCCAAACAAGAAAAACCACAATACATTACCGCACAGGTCAGTCGTGGGGATATTGAAGAAACTGTACTGGCTACTGGCGTGTTGCAGGCTGAACAACTGGTGAGCGTGGGTGCACAGGTTTCCGGTCAGGTTAAAAAGATGTATGTCAAACTGGGCGATCAGGTCAAGCAAGGTCAATTGATCGCCCAAATTGATTCAGTGCGGCAGGAAAACGATTTACAAAATGAAGAAGCCGCGCTGGATAACCTGCTGGCGCAAAAGGCCACCCGACTGGCCAGCTTAAAAGAAGCACAACTGGCCTTTAATCGCCAAAAGCAAATGCTGGCGCAAGATGCTACTTCCCGCGCGGAGTATGAGAGCGCACAAGCCACGTATGAAACGGCACAGGCTAATATCAAGGCCATTGATGCCCAGATTGAACAAAGTCGTCTGACCATTTCAACAGCGCGTGAAAACGTCGGTTATACCCGCATTACTGCACCCATTGATGGCACTGTGGTGGCGATCGTGACTGAGGAAGGCCAAACCGTAAACGCCAATCAGTCGGCACCAACGATTGTGAAACTGGCCAAACTACACACCATGACCATTAAGGCACAGGTGAGTGAAGCCGATGTGATGCGCATTAATCAGGGTCAGCCAGTGTATTTCACCACGCTAGGTGAACCGGACAAGAAAATATATGCCAGCCTACGTGCAATTGAGCCTGCACCAGATTCCATTATCACTGAAAGCAGCAGCTCAGGTAGTAGCAGTAGTTCCAGCGCAGTGTATTACAATGCCCTATTTGATGTGCCCAACCCCGACGGCAAGCTGCGCATTGATATGACGGCACAGGTCTATATTGTGCTAAATGAAGCCAAAAATGTACTGACTATTCCTGCGGCAGCCTTAAGCAAAGGACAAGCACGTGGTAAAAAATCAGCGCAAGGCGATAGCGCTGCCAATAAGGCAAATGGCAGTTCTAGTAATGCTGCTAGTAATACGACCAATCAAAACAGCACAAATAATGCTGGCGCTAATGCTGATTCGACCACTGGTGCCAAAAATAGTAAGGCCAATGCCAGTAGTAAGATTGCCAACCGCCGCGCCATGGTGCGTGTATTAGATCCAGATGGCAATGCGGTAGAGCGTCAGGTCAAAGTGGGCTTAAACAATCGCATTACCGCTGAAATTTTGTCAGGGCTTAAGGATGGTGAAGAAGTGGTGATTGCTGACAGCAGTGATTCTTCCAATAATGGTGCCAAACGCTCCAGCAACCGTGCGATGAGATTTTAAACAGTGAGTACTGTAAAAACCAATCCTATGAATCCCATAGGTTCAAACCTGTCAGATGTGCCTTTACTTGAAGTGGAAAATCTCACCCGTGAGTTTCCGGCAGGTGAAGGTACAGTCGCGGTACTCAAAAACATTAACCTGAAAATCCATGCGGGCGAACTGGTGGCTATTATTGGTCAATCCGGTTCTGGCAAGTCCACCCTGATGAATATTCTGGGTTGTCTGGATCGCCCTACCCGTGGCAACTATCGCGTGAATGGCCAGGAAACCGGCAAGCTACAACCTGATGAACTAGCTCGCCTGCGCCGTGAATATTTTGGCTTTATTTTTCAGCGCTATCATTTGCTGGGTGATTTGTCCGCCGTGGGTAATGTGGAAGTACCGTCTATTTATGCGGGGATTGAACCCTCAGCGCGCCAGCAGCGTGCCGCCCAGTTATTGACGCAATTGGGTCTGGGCGAACGTTTGAATCACCGCCCTAGTCAGCTATCCGGTGGCCAGCAGCAGCGCGTGAGTATAGCTCGTGCGCTAGTCAATGGCGGTGATGTGATTCTGGCTGATGAACCAACCGGCGCGCTGGATAAACACAGCGGCATTGAAGTCATGCGCATTTTGCGTGAGCTGCATCAGCAGGGTCATACTATTATTCTGGTCACGCATGATCCGCTGGTAGCACAAAACGCCAGCCGGATTATTGAAATCAGTGATGGGGAAATTATTGCAGACCGGCAAAACACACCAATTTATGCCACTGAAGACCATGTGGGCAATCAGGCACAAGCAGCTATTACAGAATCGGCTGACACCAGCAAACCTGTAAAGCGTGTGTCGGCATGGCGTTCGTCACTTGATCGGCTGGGTGAAGCTTTCCACATGGCAATACTGGCTATGAATGCCCATCGCTTGCGTACTTTTTTAACCATGCTGGGTATTATTATTGGTATTGCCTCGGTGGTTTCAGTCGTGGCTTTAGGCAATGGATCGCAACAGCAAATCTTGCAAAATATTAGCAGTCTAGGCACTAATACCATTACCGTGTATCAGGGTCGGGGGTTTGGTGACAATTCGCGTACCAGTCAGGCGCGCACCCTGATTCCTGATGATGCCGATGCGATTGCCGAGCAGCCCTATGTCGACAGCGTGAGTCCGAGTGTCAATAGCTCGCAAACCATTCGTTACCGCGATATCGAAGCCAGCGCCAGCATTAATGGGGTTGGCGAAGATTTTTTTGATGTCAAAGGCATGACCTTTAATAGCGGTCAGGGTTTTGACCGGCAAAACGTCAAAGAACTCAGTCAGGATGTGGTGATTGATGACAATACCAAAAACACCCTGTTTCCCAATGGGGAAAATCCGGTTGGACAAGTGATTTTGCTGGGTAATGTGCCTTCCCGCATTATTGGCGTAACGGCAGCTGAAAAAAGTGCCTTTGGCAGCTCTGACTCCTTAAATGTGTGGATGCCCTACACCACTGTCATGAGCCGGATTCTGGGTCAGCCCAATTTGCGCAGTATTATTGTGCGCATTAATGATAGCGCGCCCACTAGTGCGGCTGAAAACGCTATTTTAAGTTTGCTGGAACAACGGCATGGCGCACAGGACGTGTTTACCCAGAACAGTGACAGCATTCGTGAAACCATTCAGCAAACCACTGCTACCATGACTTTGCTGGTTTCGGCCATTGCGGTCATTTCGCTGATTGTGGGCGGTATTGGGGTGATGAACATTATGCTGGTATCGGTAACTGAACGTACCGGCGAAATTGGGGTGCGTATGGCAGTCGGGGCGCGGCAAAGCGATATTTTGCAGCAGTTCCTGATTGAAGCGGTGTTGGTGTGTATTTTGGGTGGGGTACTAGGTGTCTTATTGGCGCTGGGGATTGGCCAGATTTTTGGTCACTTTGCCAGTGACAGTTTCCAGATGATTTATTCCACCACCTCTATGGTTGCGGCATTTATCTGCTCGTCGTTAATTGGGGTACTGTTTGGCTTTTTACCGGCACGCAATGCAGCACAGCTTGATCCTGTGGCTGCCCTTGCCCGTGAATAATCCAGATCGCCGAATTTATAGCTGTATTGCCAGCGCATAGATGATGAGAATGTAACAATGAATATGGCTTTAAATACATTAAAAATATCGCAACGCACTGTGCTCTATGTCATGGCAGTGACATTACTGGGAGGCTGTGCTGCGGTAATCCGTACGCCTTATCAGCAGCCGGACATACAGATTCCGGCGCAGTACGCTCAGCAGAATCAAGCGGGTAATGCTTTAGATTTAGTGCAACTCAAAGATCACTGGTGGACAGTGTTTAATGATAATGAGCTAAATAATCTGGTTGACCGTGCTTTGGCAGCCAATACTGATTTGGCTGTAGCCGGTTTACGCTTAAAACAGGCGCGCGAACAGGCAGGACTTACCGCCAACCAGCAACTGCCACGTGTAGGGGCTAATGTCTCGGCATCGCATCAGGTCGATATACGCGACGGTGAAGACAATTCACGTGGTCTGAGCTTGTCCGGTTCGGTTAGCTATGAAGTAGATTTGTGGGGCAAACTGGCCAGCCAGACTGAAGCCGCACGCTGGGAAGCAGCGGCCACCGCGCAAGATTTGCAAGCCACTGCCCAAACGCTAGCAGGCACGGTCTGCAACTTGTATTGGCAATTGGCCTATTTAAACGAACGCATTGCCTCAAGTGAAGCCAGCATTGCCAACAGCCGCAAGCTGTTTCAACTGGTGCAAGCGCAATATCGTGCCGGTGCAGTATCGGGGCTTGAACTGGCACAGGCGGAACAATCGCTCGTGGGACAAGAAGCCAGTCAAAGCCAGCTCATTCAGCAGCGGGTTGAAGCCCGCAATGCTTTGGCGATTTTGTTTGATGTCGCGCCCGGCCAGCTCGGCTTTACTGAACCGCAGCGCTTGGCCAACATGCCGCTTCCAGTCATTGATGCCGGCTTACCAGCTGAATTGATTGCCCGCCGGCCTGACCTGACCGCGGCTGAACTGCGCTTGCGTCGCGTGCTGGCCAACAAAGATGCTACCCGTGCCAGTTACTATCCTTCGATTAGTCTCACCGGTTCTTTAGGTTCCAGCAGCACATCGCTTACAGAACTGGTCAAGAATCCAGCCCTGACACTCGGTGCCGGACTCTCCCTGCCCTTTTTGCAATATAACGATATGCAACGCAATCTGGCGATTAGCGACCTCGAATATCAGGCAGCTATTATTGGCTTTAGACAATCCATTTATAATGCGCTGGCGGATGTTGAAAATGCCCTGTCCAACAAAAACCAGTTGCAAATCCAAGCCTCTGCCCAGCAACGCACCCTTGCTTTGGCGCAGCGTACTGAACACTTAAATGAAGTGCGCTATCGTGCCGGTGCAATTGCACTCAAGCAATGGATTGATGCACAGGAAGCACGCCGTAATACTGAAAATTCATTAATTCAGATTCGACTAAATCAACTGGGTAATATGGTCACGCTGATGCAAAGTCTGGGCGGTAGTCCGGTTAAAAGTTAATTGAGTGCGCTTTATTTTTAATTCGGCTTTAAATTTTTCCAGTGGTCTTGTCACATTTTAAAGGCAAACAAACAGCCCGGCAGTTGCTTTGATACACCTGCCGGGCTGTTGGTTTAAAATACTGGCTGATTAAGCACCTTGATCTGATGGCGCATTTTCACTATCAATATTGGCTTCCAAAAACCACAGATATTGATCCAGATCTTCCAGTGCCGCATGAATAATATCTTCAGAAATCGGATCTTCAATCTTATCAATCGTGTCACGCAAATGATTGGCCACCACGCCATAGCGATCAGCCAATTCTTTTAAATGTTCCTGTACATTATGAATGTCCACTGGATAAGCTGCCAGATGTGAAGCTGCTGCTACAGTTTGGGTAGTGCCCAGTGCTGTACCACCAATTTGTACCGCGCGTTCAGCCACACTGTCCAGATGAGTAATCAGGGTGGTTCTAAACATATCCAGCATTTCATGTACGGCAATAAAGTTGCTGCCGCGCATGTTCCAGTGCGCCTGCTTGGTCAACAGCGATAGATCAATCAGATTAGCCAGAATCTGGTTTAGAATCTCTACAGTGGCAGTTTTTACTTCAGGATTAAGATTATTGCGAGTATAAACTTTGGGGCTGTAGTAGCACAGGTTAGATTTTCGTCCAAATGAGCAATGTTTTTAATTGCTCTTTAGGCGACCCATAATTGAATCTAAACCTTGCGAAGCAGTGCTTCTCATCTTTAAGA
>SECL01000063.1 GCA_004173455.1 Moraxellaceae bacterium
CGCAAATTCAATGTGGCAGAAGTTGCGGTAGCACTTGTTGTTTGATAAACACCGGCAGAACCAAAATTGGTGCCTCCGGATGAAGCGTTTAAATAAATGGTATTATTTGAAACGTTATACGTCGTAGTGGTAGTTGTAGAGGTAATGCTAATTCCCCGCACCGCATCTGTTGCATTGCCAGATGGTGCTGTAAGGTTGCCTACCAGATTGTTGTAGATATCATAACTGTTACCCGAACTTCCGCTTGTGGCCTGAATGCCGTAAACGGTACTAGTGGAAGAGTTCAGGTCATAAACTTTGTTTTGATAAACCTTTGTCGCAGCCCCCGAGGTTAGCGTAATGCCATATACACTCGCACCCGAGATTGTTCCTACTTCATTATTATTTATTTGAACACTCGTAGTTGCAACAGGGTTTGAATAAATACCGTAAACGGTGGCTGTACCTGGGGCAGTAACGTTGGTCACCTTGTTACCATATATCCTGGAAACACCGGATGCGGCGGAACTGGAATTGTAAATGGAGTAAATCGTTCCACTACCCGTTTTGGTAATGTTGTTCACCGTATTATTATAAATATTGGCAGTGCCCACAGAAGCTATCTGGTAAATGCCGTACAAAGAACCGGAGGTAGCATTTGCAAGGCTGATACCGATAACATTGTTATTATAAATATTGACTGTATTTCCGGCTGTTCCGGCGCTAGCGTAAATAGCGTAAGCTGTATTAGACGTTAGTGATGGTGAGAAGGACACAGTGTTATTAAAGATGTCAACATCCGAACCCGTTGCACTGGCATATATACCATAGGTAGTTCCGGTTGTGCCTGTGCCGCCGGAAATGGCGTTGTTGGCAATTTTAAGGTTGCTGACATTGATAAAAATGGTGCAAAAGACTGCTGTGCTGCCACCGCCAAAATCAGAAATGATATTACCGCCGTCAACACCGATTTCAATGTTCTGATCATAAAGATCGTAAGGTGCGCTGGCGCCATAACCTCTGCTTTGGATTCCACCATAAGCATAGATGGTGTTGCCGTAAATCTTGATGTTCTCGCTCCGTCCGCCCGTTGAGGTTACCGTTACAGAGCCCGTACCGGAAATATTGGAAACATAAATTCCGTAAGAATAAAGTTGTGCTTTGTTAAGGGTAATGGTGCAGTTTCGGATGATGATGTTTTTACAGGCATTGGTTGCACTGGCTTTTTTCATGTAATAGCCGTACTCGTACATGTCTGCAC
>SECL01000007.1 GCA_004173455.1 Moraxellaceae bacterium
GCTAAGCATTCACTTAAGCCAGCCATAAAAAAGCCTGCTCCGTAAAGGAGCAAGCTTGATCAAGCAAAAACTCTATAGGTTTAACCCTGAAACTGGCTGGCATCAAACGCATTGGCCTGGATCTGTACCAGTTTAACGAATAGCTGGCTTTAGATAAAAGACAGTTCAGCCATGTTTAATAAAGACTTTCAATCTAGTATTTGCAGTAAATCACTGATGAAATTGACTAAATAGTATAGCCTACATATATTCATGTGAATAATAGCTTAAAGCATAGAACATTATGTTCAGCTATTATCCATAAAAATTATCCAACCTATAAAAGCTCTTAAATGAGGATTTTAAAAGTTTAAGATTTAAATTTAATCAGCTGAGTAAAAAAATCATTGCACTCAGCTGGTCATTAAAATCTATACATGCTAAACAACTTTGAAAGTAATTATATGATCTGCTAGAAATTTAAGCCTGAGCGTCAACAATCCACACAATATCACCAAGATGATTTTGTTCTTCAGGATGGTCAAAACTGGAAGCTTGACGAATATTCGCAGTTTTAAAGCCATGTTCTTTAAAGAAGTTGGCAGCTTCCTGCGGACTGGTAAAATAAAACTGAAATTCGCTTTTGGATAGGAATTTTAAAAGTTTGCTGCTATGCCAGATGACTTTTGCCAACCGATGGGTTGGTTCTGGATACAGGTCACTGATAAAATAACCATGAGGAAATTGGCTAAATGCAGTGCTTAAAATCTGGCTTAACTGACCAATCAGATCTTTTGAAAAATAATTAATAAGACCTTCACTCAGCACCGCAATAGGGCGGGTATGGTCAAGATCCTGTTTTAAAATCTGTTGAAACTGGTCGCTAAAAATGTCACAGCCATATACCTTGGCGTCTGGATCAATTGATTTTAGAGCTTCACTTTTGATCGCTGCCATGGCTGGTAAGTCGACTTCAATATAACTGATCGCTGGATATTTTTGGCGAAAACGCCAGCCACGTGGTGATAAACCAGTGGCAATTTCAATAATTTGAAGATCAGGATGTTGTGCAATCAATTGTTCCAGACGCTGGTCAATCAGACGATGGCGTAGTTTTAATGTAGAACGCACACTATGCCCGACAAATTTTTCTGCTAACGTTTCAAACGGATGCAAAAGGGTTGCTAGCTGCTTACCTTTGGCGGTGGCAAGGCGTTCATGAGAAATACCCAGCAGATACCAGATATAGCCAGTGTAATGAGCTGTAAAGGAAATGTGGCGGTGTGGCGATAAATCCTGTCTTGTTTTGCTATTCATGTCTGACCCTCCAGTTGGTCAATTTTTCATTTAAAATTTGTTTAAACTATAGAGTATGTGGCTTGATTGCTTATTTAAATTAATAGCGGCTCAAGCTGTATTTTGGCTTCTTGCCATTGCTGTCCTAAATTCAAATTTTCAGCAATTGTGATGGCTGGAATGTTGCCCCGCATTTTTTCCAGTCGTTGCTGATCGGGCAATGGCATATCCTGTAATGCGGTCAAAGCAATCAGGGCAGCAGAACGATCATTGCACACTAAACCCATATCGCACCCAGCAGTTAGCGCTGCCTTAATGCGTGCATCTGCACCCCCAGCGACACAGGCTGCCTGCATGGAGAGGTCATCAGAAAATAGCACGCCATCAAAACCGAGTTTCTGGCGGATAATGGTCTGTAGCCAAAATGGTGAGAAACCAGCCGGATGAGGATCTATTTGATCATAAATCACATGTGCTGGCATTAGCGCATCAAGTTGGTCTTTGAGCTGCATAAAAGGCTGCATGTCATTGCGCTCAATATCATCAAGGGTACGATGGTCAACTGGTGCAGCAATGTGCGAATCCGCTTCAACTGAGCCGTGACCAGGAAAATGTTTACCTGTCGTCGCCATGCCCGCGCGATGCATGCCCTGCATAAAGGCTGACGCTAATGTGATCACCTGCGCCGTGCTGGAGTGAAAGCCACGATCCCCAATCACCTGACTGATACCATCCAGATCGAGAACGGGGGCAAAACTAAAATCAATACCTACGGCTAATACTTCACTAGCCATTAACCAACCGCATTGTTCAGCCAGCATGATAGCTTGTACAGGGTCTTTTTCAGCCAGATGACCAAAGGCACGCATAGATGGCAGACGGGTAAAACCAGCACGCAAACGCTGTACACGACCCCCTTCCTGATCTACGGCAATCAGTAGTTCAGGGCGAATATTACGCATACTGTCAGTAAGGGCACGCACTTGTTGCGGACTCTGAATATTGCGACCAAACAGAATGACGCCACCGACCTGAGGTTCAGCCAAAAGCCTTTGATCCTCCACAGTGAGGGAGGTTCCTTCAATATCCAGCATCAATGCGCCAATCATGCAACAAATATCCAATAAATCTAATGGAGGAGACAATACCGCATTTATAATCAGTTTTGCTACATTGTATCGCTGGAATTTGGTGGTATGCTGCAACTATCTAGGCGTAGATAGTGCTGAACAATACGTTAAAGTGATTTATGGAAAATTATTCGGTCAGTTGAACGCTGCACGCAAAATGCTGCAAAAGTCGTTATACAACAATCGGGTCATGTGATTAGGAAACCCAAGCGTCTTATGAAATTACAAACTTTGGCCTGTGCCGTAGCCTTGATGACAGGCGGTCTTTTTTTCTCCTATACAGTTAACGAAGCCATTGCGGCAACAACTGTCGAGCAGCAGACAAAACTTGCGCCAACTCGCGAGCAGTCGCTGGTTACCCGTCAGGTTGCAACGTTGGTGGATCGTCAGCATTATTTGAATATGCGGCTGGACGCGGATGTGTCGCGTCGTGTGCTGGCTATGTATATTGACTCGCTCGATCCGGATCATACGCTGTTCTTGCAGTCTGATATTGATGAATTTAATAAAAAATATGCAGCCAGTTTAGGGACTTCGCTCAAGACAGGTGATTTAGTGCCTGCCTTTAATATTTACGACCGTTATCGCACTCGCCTGAACAGTTTTTATCAGTATGCGATGCAGCAGCTGGATAAAAAGCAGGATTTGCATCGTAGCGATTTTATTGAACTGGATCGTGAAAAGGCGCCATTTCTTAAAAATAAGCGTGACCAGCAGGAACACTGGCAGAAAATGCTGGTGTCACAGTTGATTAACCTGACCATTAACAAGGAAGAAGAAGCCGCTAAACAGCAGGCACTTAAAGCCAATCCTGCGCTGGCAGCCGGGCAGGACTTGACGCCGCCGGAAGACTTAAGTCCGGTTGATACCTTGAAAAAACGTTATCGCCGTCAGATGGAACAGCAAACTCGGGTTAAAAGTGACCGAGTTTTGGAAAAAATCCTGAATGCCACACTGGCAACATATGATCCACACAGCAATTATTATGCGCCGATTGAGGCAATGGAACTTAATCGCCAAACCACGCTGGCGCTAGAAGGTATTGGCGTATCGATTCGTCCTGAGCGCGGTAATGAGGACTATACACGAATTGAAACCATTGTGGATGGCGGACCTGCCAGCAAGTCTGGGCAAGTCAAATCTGGTGATCGCATTATTGGTGTGGGACAAGACGGTGATCCAATTGTCGATGTGATTGGCTGGCCGAGTGGCGAGATTGTAGGCTTGATCCGTGGTAAGCGCGGCACTAAAGTGACCTTGCGTTTGTTGGCAACGGGTGCCTCAGCCAATCAGGCGCGCGTCGTGACATTAACGCGTGATGTCATTCAGGAAGAAGATTCTGGTGTGCGCTCACGAGTCGTGAATGTGAAACGCAAAGATGGCGAACACAAAATTGGTGTAATTGAGATTCCTTCGTTTTACCTCAACTATCGGGCGCGTCGTGAAGGCAACAGCTACCGCAGTGTCAGTATTGATACACAAAAAGCACTGGTTTCATTAGAAGGCCAGAATGTTGAAGGCGTGGTGGTGGATTTGCGCAATAATCCGGGCGGTTCTTTGGAAGAAGTGGCGCGGATGCTAGGTCAGTTTGTCAAAGACGGACCTGTGGTGCAAATCCGTGACGGTAATGGCAACGTGAGTGTGTTCCGTGATGAAGATGGTGGTGAACAGGTTTACAGTGGCCCATTAGCGGTGATCGTCAATCTGGCATCGGCATCGGCCAGTGAGATTTTTTCGGCAGCCATTCAGGATTATCAGCGCGGCATTGTGATTGGTAGCACAACCACGGGTAAAGGCACTGCACAGGTACAACTGGACAGTCTGGCGTATGGTCAGGCAACTTTAACCCAACGCAAGTTTTACCGGATTACCGGCGGCAGCACCCAAAATAAGGGCGTGGTGCCCGATGTTCCGCTGATTAATATTTATGATGAAGACATGGGTGAGCGCAAGGCCAAGAATGCGCTGAAATGGGACACGATCCAGACTGCACCTTACAAGCGTGAAGGGGTGATTACGCCATTTGTTCCACAGGTTATTACATGGTCGGGCATACGAACCAACATTGATCCACAGTTTGTTTATTTAAGTGCGCTGAAAAATATTTCCGAGAAAACCAAAGACAAGAAGCAGTCATCGTTGAATATTGATGTGCGTAAGCATGAAATCAAGGATCTGGAAGCAGAAACCTTGCAAGCTGAAAATGCACGTCGTACGGCAACTGGTTTGCAGCCTTACGCCAATTGGGAAAGTTATCAGGCCGCACTAGATGCTCGCTCGGAATCACGTGCCAAGATGAAAGAAGCACAACGTCCGCCTTTGCCAGAGGATGAGGCTTTTATTACTGAATCCGCCAATATTTTGATGGATACCGTGAATTTGCAAAAAGCACATCCTGAAACAAAGGTCAGTGATGCCAGCATTACTGTACCGCAACCACCCGTATCATAAATGGGCTTTGTTTTGTAGAAATCCTTAAAAGCACGCTTCGGCGTGCTTTTTTATGGCTGGCTGATTTATAAATTTGGGCTAGATAAGAGACGAGTAAAGCAAGTCATCAAAATGTCATTAAAGCTTCATTGAACGGTCAACTCACTGACCTAAGGTATAGTGAACTCAAAAGATAAAGAAGAATAGAGATGACCTTACTACAAAATTTTAATTCATTTTTTCATACTAATTCGCAGCGTACTCATCCTCAGGATACAGCGCCGCAGTGGTTTGGTGAGCCTTTAAACATTGCCATTGTGACTGAAACATGGTCACCCGAGATTAATGGCGTGGCCATGTCGGTATTGCAATTGTGTAAAGGCTTACAACAGCGCGGGCATCGGATTTTACTCATTCGGCCTTATCAGCCCAGTGAATGCCAAAGTTTTAAACCCAATGCCGAATGCCTGGTGGCTGCCAGCCGTATCCCCAAATATCCTGAGTTGCGCTTTGGTTATCCTCAACATGGCAAAGTGATCAAAGCGCTAAATCAGTTTAAGCCAGATATTGTGCATATTGTGACCGAAGGCCCGCTAGGGCTAAGTGCCCTGAATATTGCACGGCAATGTAATTATCCGGTGTCTAGTGGTTTTCATTCCCCGTTTCACGAATTCAGTCGGTTTTTTGATTTAAGGTTTTTGATCAAGCCCGTGCAGTATTATTTGCGCTGGTTTCATAATCGCACGGATCTGACCTGTGTGCCCAGTACAGATACCCAGCGTGCGCTGGTAAGGTTAGGTTTTACTTGTCCAATGGCACTGGTGACACGTGGGGTAGATAATCAGCATTTTAATCCTAAAAAACGTTGCAATGACTTGCGACAGCAATGGCAGGCCACGCCACAAACCACCGTCATGTTGTATGTAGGACGCTTATCGCCAGAGAAAAATATTGATCTAGTGATACAGGCTTACCAGCATGCCAAGACCACCCAGCCTAAACGTGATTTTAGACTGGTCATTGTGGGCGATGGTCCCGATCGCACCCGCTTACAAGCGCTAAGCCCCGATGCCATTTTTACCGGCATGCAAACTGGTGAGCAACTGGCGCGGCACTATGCTAGCGCTGATGTGTTTCTGTTTGCCAGTGCAGTGGAAACCTTTGGCAACGTGGTGCTTGAAGCACTGGCCAGTGGATTACCCGTACTGGCATATGATTATGCCTGTGCGGCATTGACGATTCAGCATGGTCTTAATGGCTGGGTATGCCAACTTAATGATCATGCGCAGTTTGAGCAACTGGCTGCGCAAATGCCAGCACTCACCCAGCTACAGCAGATGGGTTTGCGAGCTACATCAATCGCACAACGGTTTGGCTGGTCGATGGCGGTTGACCAGTTTGAATTTGCGCTCAAAACTACAGCCCGTAACCATCAATCCCTTTATTCAACAGCATGGAACAAGGCAATGATTCCACTGTTTATCACCTAGCTATTTATTCCAAGCATAGATCACATCAGCAGTCATCAGGAGAACCTATGAACAAAACGCAAGCGACTAGTATTCGTTCCCATCTACGCCGCGCCCAGTATCTTGACCTGAACTGGTGCATTAAGCTCAATCAATATTCCACCACAAAAAATATAGCTGTTTTCTTTAAAGTCATTAGTCGGCTGGGCGATGGCTGGTTCTGGTATAGCAGTTTGTTGGTCACATGGCTGATTCAAGGCACCGCATATTCTGCCCAAATGCTCTATGTTATTGTTGGCATGTTATGCGCCACCGCCCTTTATAAATTATTAAAACATAAGACCTTGCGGCCACGGCCTTATCAGGTGCATCAGGCTGTTGTGCGGGGTGAGCGACCTTTGGATCATTTTAGCTTTCCATCTGGGCATACCCTGCATGCGGTCATGTTGTGCATTTTGCTGGGATATATCCTGCCGAGCATGTTGTTGCTACTTTTACCATTTACGCTATTGGTAGCGATATCACGGGTTATTTTGGGTTTGCATTATCCTAGTGATGTGGTGGCTGGTGCGATTATTGGGGCAACATTGGCCGGATTGTGGATTGGGATGGCATCTTGGTTGCAAATATCGCTATAATTTATAAATTGGATCAATAAAAATAAAATATTTATCAATAAGTTATTAAAGTTAAAAATAGTTTTTAAGCTCAATTTAGCTTTTGCTTTACATCATTGACCAGTCTATTTAGCATACGGCTAATCTTTAAATCCCATCAATTTATATGGATACGTGGTCATGGATGAAACCTTAAGCCCGGCAGTGGCAATGGCAATACTGGCGTCTGGACTATTTTTAGTCATTGGCTTGCTGACAGGTGTCTGGAAATACGTGGCGATTATGCAAAGTGCTAAAGCCCGAGCGCCGTATTATGTCGATATTGCGCATCGTGCTTCCTTAATGTATGCCAGTGCAGCATTGATTCTGGCGGCTCTGGCGTATTTTTCAGTGTGGCCAACATGGATTAACTGGTGGGCAGTGCTGGCCAATGTGATTTATTTTGCGCTGGCGATTGGCACCTATGTGATTCATGGGGCACTAAAAGATACCGATAACCAGTTGCGCAGCCCACATCGCTTGGGACCCATGACGCTACCACGATTTTTAATTCATCTGTTTATGTGGTCATTAATCATGGCTGAAATTGGTGGTACGCTGGTATTGCTGGCAGGGGCATGGCAGTTTTTATGGCCATTAATACTTTAATCCGTGTGGTTTGATCACTGTTTTTTTAACCTGTAGGATGCTTAGTGTTCTTGGCGCTCTGCTATTTCCGGTTTGTTGCGTTGAGACTTGGTTCTGTAAAAATGTATGACAAGTCACTGCAACACAGAAGGTAATATTTGCTAAAGTAAACGCCTAAAATACACCAGAGTTTTGGAGCGATACCATGGGCTTGCGCTGGACTGATACCATTGACATTGCCATTGAGCTATATGAAGCCCATCCAGATGTTGATCCACAATATGTGCGCTTTACAGACCTGCATCGCTGGATATGTGATCTGCCTGATTTTGCAGATGATCCCAACCGTTCCAACGAAGGGCTGCTAGAAGGCATTCAGATGGCATGGATTGACGAGGCCAGCTAGAATCCCTGCTGGTGATGCACCGATTGATAAAAAAACATTTTGCGCTGGCATGACGCTATCTTTGTTGGATGACAACGCTATAATGCGCCATCTTTTTTGATGTTTATTTTTTTAAGGAGCTAAAACATGGCTATTGAACGTACTTTATCGATTGTTAAACCAGATGCTGTCAGCAAAAACCACATCGGCGATATTTTTAGCCGTTTTGAAAAAGCTGGCTTGAAAATCATTGCCACCAAAATGAAGCAACTGTCCCAAGCTGATGCTGAAGGCTTTTATGCTGAACATAAAGAACGTGGTTTCTTTGCTGATTTGGTAAGCTTTATGACCTCTGGTCCAGTGGTTGTTTCTGTACTAGAAGGCGAAAACGCTGTTCTGGCGCATCGTGACATTCTGGGCGCGACCAACCCTAAGGATGCAGCGCCGGGCACCATCCGTGCTGATTTTGCCAGCAGCATTGATGAAAATGCAGCGCATGGTTCAGACTCAACCACCTCTGCTACGCGTGAAATTGGATACTTCTTTAACGATAACGAAATCTGCCCACGCACTCGTTAATCGTTCATAGTTACAGGCCAGATAAGTGTTATGCTTGTCTGGTTTTTTTTATACATCGTTAAATCTGTAGCCAACCTGAGTTCGCTGTAGGTTTCTTCTGAAAGATGACAGGTTATGCACATCGAATCCCCTGATTTACTAGCGCAAGCAGAACAATCCGCGTCGTCCACGGCAGACCCGCAACAAGCTGCGGCTGCTTGCTCTAGTGAATTATCTGTCCAAACCGCCCGCCCGCACTCCGAAATAAAGCGCACCAATTTGCTGGGGTTGTCACGTCCACAAATGGAAGCGTTTTTTGAAAGCATGGGCGAAAAGAAATTTCGTGCCACGCAAGTATTAAAGTGGATTCATCAGTTTGGTGTAGCTGACTTCGATCAGATGACCAATTTAGCGGGTAAATTACGCGAGAAATTAAAACAGGTCGCGTACGTTCAGGCACCTGAAATCGTCCATAAAAATTTTTCTAAAGACGGTACGCGCAAGTGGGTTTTTCGTGTGGGTGATGGAGCAGGCTCGCTGGTTGAAACGGTGCTGATTCCGGCTGATGACAAAACTGGTGCACGGAAAACTTTATGTATTTCATCTCAAGTGGGCTGCGCATTAGATTGCAGTTTTTGTAGTACTGGTAAGCAGGGTTTTGAGCGTGATTTAACGGCCGCAGAAATTATTGGTCAGTTGTGGGTCGCTAATCAATCTTATATGGAAGATGTGCCATTAGGTGAACGTACCCGTACCGTAACCAATGTGGTCATGATGGGCATGGGTGAGCCATTGCTGAACTTTGAGCCCGTGGTGTCTTCCATGCGCTTAATGCTGGATGATTTTGCCTATGGTATGTCCAAGCGCCGTGTGACCTTATCAACTTCTGGCATTGTGCCGATGATTGATAAGCTGCGCGACGAAATTGATGTGGCATTGGCCATTTCATTACATGCACCCAATGATGCCTTGCGTAATGAACTGGTGCCCATTAATAAAAAATATCCGTTGGCGGAGTTAATTCCAGCAGCACGCCGTTATATTTCTACCAATGGCGTGATTGATAGTGCGCGTAAGCATGTGACCATTGAGTATGTAATGCTGGAAGGGGTAAACGACCTGCCTGAACATGCCAAGCAATTGATCCAACTGTTACGCGAGTTGCCCAGTAAGATTAACCTGATTCCGTTTAATCCGTTTCCGCATGCGCCGTATGGTCGTTCCAGCCGCAACCGGATTATGGCGTTTCAAAAGCAGCTTTCCGATGCTGGTTTTGTCTGTACGGTAAGGACGACTCGTGGTGATGATATTGATGCGGCTTGTGGTCAGCTGGTGGGGCAGGTGGCAGACCGTACCCGCCGTGCTGAACGCTGGCAGAAAAAAGTGTTGCAGCAGAAAGATGGTACGACTTTAGGTAATCAAACCGAAATACTAAGAACACGAGGTTAAGGTGAGCGTTAAGCATAAACCCGCAGTGGCATACGTCCGTGATGGACTACTATTAAATTCGGGCGCTATCTATGCCCTCGCTTTGGGTGTGGTGCTGACCCTGCCATTGACAGGATGCCAGACCACCCACCGGCTTAAAGCCGATCCAAAAGCTGCTGTAGCGACCCGTACCGCACTGGCGGCTGAATATATCCGCAGTGGTGATCTGGATGCGGCCAAACGTAATCTGGATGAAGCGCTACAAACTGATTCAAGCTCGGTTGAAGCCAACAACATGATGGGCGTGCTATTACAGCAGGAAGGCAGTCCATCCAATGTGGCTAAGGCTGAAACTTATTTTAAGCGTGCCATTGCACTTGATCCCAAGTATGCGCAAGTGCGCAATAACTATGGCGTGTATTTAAGCGGTCGCAAACGCTATGTGGAAGCACTTGTTCAGTTTCGTGAAGCGGGGGCAACGCTTGGCTACGAAGGACGCGCTGCGGCACTGGAAAATCTGGGGCGTACTTATTTACAGGTCAATGATGCCAAAAATGCCGAAAAAGCCTTTAAGCAAGCCTTGCAGGCCAATCGGGATTCCATCATTGCCAAGCTGGAACTGGCCGAAATATTTTTACAGCGTAATCAGATTCGTGATGCCAGCGCCCTGTATAACGACTACCTCAGCCAGATTGGATCACAAAAGCAGGGCGCACGTTCTTTGTGGCTAGGAATCCGCATTGCCCGCGCAGAACGTGATAATATACGCATGAAAAATTTTATTAATCAACTTGGTGCAGACTATCCAGCCAGCACTGAATATCAACGTTATGTTCAATTGCAACACACTCCTGAGGCAGTATGGAAATAAATAGCAACCAGCCGCCATCATCAGGTTCAGGTAACCTGAATAATGCGCAGCGTCCCGGTGAATATTTACGGCAGCTACGGCACATGCAAAAGCGTGAGCTGAGTGAGGTTGCCCGTGAGTTGAACATGCCGGAACGCCAGTTGATTGCGCTGGAAGCTGATGACTATAAGTCGTTACCAGAACCTGCATTTATTAAGGGGTTTTTGAGAACCTATGCCCGGTTGCTGGGTGCCGATGCCAGTCATTTGATTCGTCGTTTTGATGAAATATATACCAGCGATACTGGCTTACCGGCCAATCATGCGCTGGAGAACTCTCCATTAAAGGCGCTAGGTCGTTTGCAACGCGGCCGCCGTGTGCGACTGGGCTGGATCAAGTGGCTGGTTGGCGCACTGGTTATTATTGCGATATTGTGGCTGTTGTATGCCGGAATCAAGGCATGGCGTAATAGTCAACCGGAACAGCCTGTTATACCGGAAGCGACCGTGGCTGCACCTGTGGATGGTGTGACCACACCTGCGGTATTGCCTGTAGCAGATTCACTGCCAGCAACGCCTGCCAGTAGTGAGGATCGCCTAAGCCTGAGCTTTAGCCATCCGGTGACTGTTTCCATTCACGATGCAACGGGTAAGAATCTGGCTTCTGGCCGGCAGACTCAGCCACTCACCTTGAGCGGACAGTCACCATTTAGTATTCGTCTGGATGATGCGGCGGCGGTGAGTTTGAGTTTTAATCAGGAACAGGTTTCACTGTCGCCCTATACCGTCAATGGTAAGGCCGAGTTTAGGTTATCGCGCTAACGTGACTTTGTTTAAGCTATGCTTCGGTTTGTGCTTAGATTTCTCTCCAGAATTTTAACGGAAAATATAAAGAATGCACCACTCTCCCATTGTGCGTCGACCTACCCGTAAAATCCGTGTGGGTTCAGTCTATGTTGGTGGCGATGCGCCCATTACGGTGCAAACCATGACCAACACCGAAACCTGTGATGTAGCTGCTACTGTGGCGCAGATTAACCGCTGTGTTGATGTCGGGGCTGACATTGTGCGGGTGTCCGTGCCGACCATGCAGGCCGCAGAAGCTTTTGGGCAAATCCGCAAGCAGGTCAATGTGCCGCTGGTTGCCGATATTCATTTTGATCACAAAATTGCGCTGGCTGTTGCTGATTATGGCGCAGATTGCTTGCGTATTAATCCCGGTAATATTGGTAACGAAGACAAGATCCGTGAAGTAGTAGCTGCCGCGCGTCATCATGGAATTTCTATGCGGATTGGGGTCAATGCCGGGTCTTTAGAAAAAGATTTGCAGGTCAAGTATGGTGAACCCACGGGGGAAGCCCTGCTGGAATCGGCCATGCGTCATATTGATATTCTGGATCGGTTAAATTTTCATGAATTCAAGGTCAGTGTAAAGGCATCCAATGTGTTTTTGACCTTGGACGCATATCGCCTGTTGTCAAAGCAAATTGATAATCCACTGCATCTGGGTGTGACCGAAGCGGGTGTATTCCGTTCCGGCACGGTCAAGTCTGCTATTGCGTTAGGTGGGTTATTGCTTGACGGCATTGGCGATACCTTACGGGTGTCGCTGGCCGCTGAACCAGAAGACGAAGTCAAGATTGGTTTTGATATCTTAAAATCGCTTAATATTCGTTCTAATGGCATTAACTTTATTGCCTGTCCGAGCTGTTCGCGGCAGGAATTTGATGTGATTCGGGTCATGAATGCACTGGAAGAACGGCTGGAAGATATTCGTACCCCTATGGATGTTTCCGTGATTGGCTGCAAGGTGAATGGACCAGGTGAAGCCAAGGAAGCTGATATTGGCGTGGTGGGTGCCAGTCCACGTTCACTGGTCTATATGAATGGTGAAAAAAGTCATTTGATTGACACCAATCAACTGGTCAATGAAATTGAAAGCATGGTGCGTGCCAAAGTAGAGGCACTTGAAAAAGCCAAAGAAAAAGAGATTATTCGCGCGAAATGATCGCGCAATAATCGCGAAATGATGAAAGTATCTTGAGTGGTTTATGAGTTCAATAACAGCAATTAAAGGCTTTAATGATATTTTACCTGCCCAGACAGCGGCATGGCGCGCGCTGGAAGTCCAGCTTACTGGTTTGATGGATAGCTATGGCTACCAGCAGATCCGCTTGCCTATCGTTGAGCAAACCAATTTGTTCAAGCGCTCCATTGGTGATGCCACCGATATTGTTGAAAAAGAAATGTACACCTTTTTTGACAAAGGTGATCCGCCAGATTCGCTCACCTTGCGGCCAGAAGGCACTGCAGGCTGTGTGCGCGCCATGCTGGAGCATAATTTGCTGCGCAGTGCTGCGCCACGGGTCTGGTACATTGGCTCCATGTTTCGCTATGAAAAGCCGCAAAAAGGGCGCTATCGCCAGTTTCACCAGTTTGGCGTAGAAACTTTTGGCATTGCCACGCCGGATATTGATGCCGAACTGATCATGATGACAGCACGGTTGTGGCAGCGCTTAGGCATCAGTGACAAGGTTCAACTAGAGCTGAACACGCTGGGCGAAAGTGACGAACGTGCCCAGTATCGGCAAGCTTTGGTGGATTATTTAACCGTGTATAAACTACAGTTGGATGACGACTCACAGCGCCGGTTGGACAGCAATCCATTGCGTATTTTAGACAGTAAACATGCCCAGACCCAAGCTATTTTGCAGAATGCTCCCAAGTTGCATGATTTTATGGGTGAGCACACGCTGGCGCATTTTGAGCAGCTTAAAGCTTATTTAACTGCGGCTGGTATTCAGTTTGTGATTAACCAGAAGCTGGTGCGCGGTCTGGATTATTACAACAAAACCGTTTTTGAGTGGACAACTACCCATCTGGGCGCACAAGGTACAGTGTGTGCCGGTGGCCGTTATGATGGACTGGTTGGCCAATTAAAAGGCAAGCCTGATCAAAGCGTGCCTGCGGTTGGTTTTGCTTTGGGTATGGAGCGGTTGCTGTTATTGCTTGAGCAGACCAGTCAAAATCTGAACACCACGGAATGTGAGGTGTTTTTGCTGGCTGATCCGCTTTGTCAGGGACAGGCGCTGGTGTTGGCCGAGCAGTTACGCAGCCAGTTTGCCCAGCAAGGCAAGCTGATTCGGTTAAAGACCGGTTCACAGGGTAGCCTGAAAAGCCAGATGAAAAAGGCCGACCAGTCTGGTGCCAAACTGGCTTTAATTTTGGGTGAGCGTGAAGCAGCCAATGCGCAGGTGATGGCAAAAACACTGGCGACAGGCGAACAAACACCAGTTTTATTAACCGATTTAAACCGCTATTTGCTTGAACAATTACAACAATCCGCTACAGTAGAGCCATCTTTTTTATCCGCTGATTCTTTAGGCAGCGATGCTTTTAACCCGCAGACAGGAAGCCCGACATGAGTACCTATTTAAGTGATGAAGAGCAAGTTGATCGCTTTAAAGGCTTTCTGAAAACCTATGGAAATGCCATTGTCACGGGTATTTTGGTAGCGCTGATTATCTTTTTTGGCTGGCAATACTGGCAAAAGAAACAAGCGGTTGAGCGCTTTAATCTGGCCAACCAGTATCAGCAAGTGGTTGATTCCAGCAAGCGACTGGCGGCTACACCGGATAATCAGCCTGCGCGCACCCAATATTTTTCCAAGGCAGATACGCTGGTCAAAGCCAGTCCTGACAGTGCTCAAGCCCTGCAAACCCGGTTTTTGAGTGCCAAAGTTGCTGCGGGTAAAGGCGATTATGTCACGGCTGAAAAACAGCTGTTGGCCGCGACGACTAGCACTGTGAAAGATGACGGCTTAAAACAGCTGGCATGGCTGCGTCTGGCGTATATGCAAATGGCACAAGGCAAAAATGATGCGGCGCTGGCCAGTTTAAAGAAAATTGAAGATGCGGCTTTTCTGCCCAGTGCTAATGAAGCCAAAGGTGATATTTTAGTCCAAAAAAATGATTTGGCCGGTGCAAAAGCAGCCTATCAGGCAGCTTGGGATGCGCTGGTCAAGCGTGAAGAGCCGCGCCAGCTTTTACAGGTTAAACTGGAAAGTCTGGGCGTTCAGGTGCCTGAACTCAAAATAGACGGGCCAATCCGTCCGGCCAGCGATACCCCTACGATTCCCGCTGCTTCGCCAGCCGTACCAACAGCACAATCCGGTTCAGGAGCATAAGACAATGACGAGTATCATGGCAGCCAACAAGCTGCGTAAACCCTTGTTGCTAAGCACCTGTATTGCTGTGGCTATTATGGCGGGCTGTAGTAAAGGGCCAAAGGTTGAAGAGCACAAGCCCAGCAAACTGCCCAAAGTTGCCCAGATGCAGGCGCTAACCCCCGTATTTAAGGAAAGCGTGAGTGGCGGTGAAAAACATGATCCCCTGCGCTTGCAACTCGATGCCACCGATCAGGCCATTTATGCCGTGAGCCGCAAGGGTGAAGTGGTAGCGTATGACCTAAAGGGCAAAAAAATCTGGGAAACCCGGCCGCGCAAAAAAGACAAAAACCTGACCAGTGGGGTTACAGCCGCTGATGGGCTGGTAGTGGTTGGTTCGGGCAAAGGTTATCTGTATGGGCTGGATTCCGCGACCGGTGCTGTAAAATGGCAGCGCCAGTTATCAGGTTCCATTTTGTCACCTTCACTGATCCATGATGGCCGTGTCGTTACCTATGCCAATGATGGAACGGTATTTGGTACTGATGCCAGCACCGGTGAACCCGTCTGGACATTTGATACAGCAACTGCTTCGTTGAGTGTGCGGGGTAATGCCGCACCAGTTTTGGCCGATGACAATACAGTCATTATGGCCAACAATAGTGGCTATGTGTATGGCCTTGATGTGCAAAGTGGCATTCCACGCTGGCAGCGCCGTGTTGCGGTGAGCGAAGGGCGGTCTGAGGTTCAGCGCCTGATTGATATTGATGGTGAGCCTGTTATTGCTGACAATAATATGTTTACCGTGAGTTATCAGGGTCAGCTTACCGCCGTGAATCTGCAATCCCAGCGGGTGATGTGGTCACAAGATACCAGCAGTTTGCGCAGTCCAGCTTTAGGCAATGGGCTGGTCTATGTCGCAACTAGCGAAGGTCACATTCAGGCCTTTAATCAGGTAACCGGTGAAAAAGCGTGGGAACAAGACGCGCTGGCTTATCGTAAACTCAGCAATCCAGTCATGATTGGCCAGTATGTGGTGGTCGGTGATCTGGATGGTTATTTGCACCTAATTGATCCAAATACCGGCAATGTGCTGGGTCGTGTGCGCAGTAAGGGTGAAATCACCACTATTCGTGCAATTGATAATCGCCTGTACGTGGCAACCCGTACCGGTAACTTAAGTGTGTGGCAGGCCTCCTAATTCATGAAACCTGTTTTGGCCTTGATTGGCCGCCCCAATGTGGGCAAATCAACCTTATTCAATCAGATTACCAAAAGCCGTAATGCGCTGGTGGCTGATATTCCGGGTCTTACCCGTGACCGTCAGTATGGCGATGCCACTTATGAAAATAAGTCGTTCATTGTGGTCGACACGGGTGGGATTGGTGAAAGCGAGGGTGGGATTGATGCCTATATGGCTGAGCAATCCAAAACCGCGATTGAAGAAGCCGATATTATCCTGTTTGTGGTCGATGCCCGTGCTGGTTTGCTGGCCTCTGATGAGCAGATTGCGCGTGAGCTGCGGACGCTAGGCAAAAAAGTACATCTGGTGGCCAACAAGGTCGATGGTGTACATGCCGAAGCGGCAGTTAGCGAATTCTTCAAGCTGGGCTTTGGTGAGCCGCATCATGTGGCGGCCAGTCATGGTCGTGGCGTTCAGCAATTGCTGGAAGATGTGCTCATTGAGCTTCCTGAAGATGTGCCCATTGACGAGCAGGAGCATATCAAGGGTCTACGCTTGGCGATTATTGGTCGTCCCAACGTGGGCAAATCCACCCTAGTCAACCGTCTGCTGGGTGAGGAACGGGTGGTGGTGTTTGACATGCCGGGCACCACACGCGACAGTATTTATATTCCCTATGAACGGCAGGGCAGGCAATACACCCTCATTGATACTGCCGGGGTGCGTCGTCGTGGTCGTGTCAATGAAATGATTGAAAAGTTTTCAGTGGTCAAAACCCTGCAAGCCATTAAGGATGCGCATGTGGTGGTGGTGGTACTGGATGCCCGCGAAGGTATTGTTGAGCAGGACTTGCATTTGCTGGGCTTTGCACTAGAAGCAGGCCGCGCGATAGTGATTGCCATCAATAAATGGGATGGCATGAATGACTATGACCGCGGTCAGGTCAAAGAAGCCATGGAGCGCCGCTTTGACTTTATTCCATGGGCAAAGATACACCTGATTTCTGCATTGCATGGCACCGGTGTGGGTGATTTATATCCCTCCATTCATCGCGCTTATGAGTCTGCATTTACCAAAATTCCAACACCCAAGCTCACCAAGATTCTGGAAGATGCGGTAGAGCAGCATCAACCGCCACTGGTGTCTGGACGTCGCATCAAGTTGCGTTATGCGCATATGGGTGGGCTTAATCCTCCGCTGATTGTCATTCATGGCAACCAGACGGATCATGTGCCAGCCGCCTATAAACGCTATCTGGAAAATGTATTCCGCAAGGTGTTTAAACTGGAAGGCACACCCATTCAGGTTGAATTCAAGGTGGGTACTAATCCGTTTGAAGGGCGGCGCACTCAGGTTGATCCCCGCGCGGCAGATCGCAAACGGCGTTTTGTACAAAAATTTAAGAAAATGGATAAGAAACGTCGCTAATGCGGCGTTTTTTCTTTGTATGATCTTGAGTTAATCACGCATCAGCAGGCAGCATCATGCAGTTTATATTGAAAGCCTTTCATGAGATTGAGGGAATAGGTGCTGCATCAGGTTTGATTTATCAGCCGCCTTATTTATATCTGGCTTCAGACTATAGTAGCTGTCTGTATCGTTATGATCTTCCGCAGCGCCAGCTCACTAGAATTGCCCTGTTTGCCGATTGCCCCGAACTGTTACCCAAGCCCAAAAAATTTGATTTTGAGGCCATTGTGTTGTATGACAACGCATTATGGCTGTTTGGTTCAGGCTCGACTCAGCGCCGTAATAGCGCGGTATGTTACGATCTGGCAAGCGCTCAGACCAATGCACATACTACTGTGGTAAGCCCCACAATTTATGATTTATCGAAACTGTATGAGGCGTTTAAAAGAACTGCGCAACTGGATGATGCCGAACTCAATATTGAAGGAGTTATTTATCATCAGGCACAATGGCTGTTTTTCCAGCGCGGTAATGGCAAACAGGCTAAAAATGGTATTTTTACCATGCAGGGTGATATTTTTCAGTATGAGAATCTGGAAAGCGGTGTTGCAGGGAATGTCAGTGATTGGCTCACCTTTGTGCCAGTGCAGCTACCAGTAATTCATCAGGTCAACAGCAGTTTTACCGATGCCATTGTGGTCGGGCAAACCATTTATTTTTTGGCCAGCGCAGAAAACAGTAGCTCGACTTACACGGATGGCGAAGTGTTGGGCAGCTATCTTGGTTGTATGGATTTAAACAGCAAAATAATTCAGGACGTGCAGTTGATTAGCACTTGTCATAAGTTCGAAGGGCTGGCGTTGTATCAGCAACTCAACGATAAAATTGAGTTTTTATTGTGTGAGGACAATGACACCGAACAGTTAAATACCATAATTTATAAACTAAGCGTGGCGCTGGACTAAGTATGGCGTTGAATGAGGCGTGAATTAAAATTCAGATTGTTGCGCTTAGCGTATGGTTATCCCAGAGATTGCAAAGGGGTGAGGTCAGATAATATGCCAAACACCACGCCAGAAATCACATTGAAAGCTATACGAAACATCGCGCCCAATATGATGCAAAATCAATTGCACATGCATATTGCCTTACGATCCATTCATCCAGAAATTCTAAATGGCTTGCAGATTGACACGGCCGATCAACACGCATTGGCCACTCATCCGCAGCGCAGGATCGAGCAATTAATCAGCCGTAGCTGGCGGCGGCAGATTTTGGCGACGCAGCTTGAGCAAGCCCCGGAAAGTCTGTGTTTTGCCAAAAACAGCAATGGCAAACCGTATCTAGTCCATGAGCCTCATTTACAACTGAGTCAGTCACATTGTGCGCAGCAGTTTGTACTGGCGTTTAACGCGCAGGGCGTGGCTGTCGGGGTAGATATTGAAGCCAAACAACGGGTGATCAATCAGGTTGGATTAGCGCAACGGATTTTAACCGTTTTAGAAATGCAGGCTTTTAGGCAGGCAGCAAATCCACAGGCTTATTTGCTAACATGCTGGACCATTAAAGAAGCAGTGCTTAAGGCCAGTGGGCTGGGTATTCGCTTAAATCTGAATCAATTGGAAACAGGCTATCAGGCAGCACAACAGCTAAAATCAGATATTCAACCGCGCGCTCATACTGCAAGTCATTCAGCCATTGGAACGTGGGCTTATCAGTGTTTTGAAACGGAAGATTATTTTTATACAGTGGCATGGCAAGCAAACTCTAAACAACAGCATGTAAGCTCACCGGTTGGTTTTCGCTGGCTGAATGAGTAGTTGTTCAAGCTGGGAGCTCAAGCTGCGTGAAACACCGCAACAGCGCGCATTAAAAAGCCTGCTGGCCTATGAATCATCAGGATAACCAGCAGGCTGTTATAGCATGAAGCCTCAAAGCGGATTCAACATGCTCTCACTAAGGCACTACGTCATTTTCTTCAAATTCAGGCTTTACCTGAATCACAAAGTCCTGACGGTTGAGTCCACGCCACAAGGCATACGACGTACCAATATAAATGGACGAGTAGGTGCCGACAAACAGCCCAACCAGCATGGCGACGGCAAACCAGAACAAACCATCACCGCCTAAAAACAGCATGGCCAGATCCACCAGCAAGACGGTGGTGACAGTCATAATGGTACGGCGTAAGGTTTCTGTGAGAGAAATATCCACCACTTCCACCGGATCAGCACCACGAATCTTGCGGAAATTTTCTCGAATACGATCCGATACCACGATACTGTCATTGAGCGAGTAACCAATCAGCGCCAAAATGGCAGCCAGTACAGTCAGGTCAAATGGCCAGCCAAATATCGCAAAAATACCCACGGTGACGATGGTGTCATGCAGTAGGGAAATCACGGCACCGACAGCCAGTTTAAACTCAAATCGAATGGTCACGTATACCAGCATCAGTAGTAATGCCAGTGCCACAGCGCCAACAGAACGGATATACAACTCATTGCCCACTTGTGAACCCACAGCATCCACTTTTTGTACAGCAGCGGTATTGTTGGGCAGTTGTACGGCACGCGTCAGACGGGTCGCAAGGTCTTCACCTTCCTGTGCTGGCATACGGATAATCAGGTCGCGCTGGGTGCCCAGAAATTGCACCACAGGTTCCTTAAAACCCGCTTGCTGTAGCGCATTCATGACCTGTTTTTGTTCCACTGGCTGGCTGTAGTTAATTTCAGCCGAAACGCCACCGGTAAAATCCAGTCCAAGGTTTAAGCCTTTGGTAAAAATAAAACCAAGGCACACTAAGCTAAACACCAGCGAAAAAATGGCTGCCGGTGTCCTAAAGCGCATGAATGGAATGACAGGTTCATTACCACGATTGCCATATTCGCGTGGCTGGTCGGGCGTACTGGTTTGAGCAGTTGATTTTTTCATGGGCGTTCTCCTCAAATGCTCAAGTGATCAATACGGCGCTTGCCATACACCAGTTGCACAATGCCACGAGTAACTGTAATGGCGGTGAACATGGAGCAGACAATACCAATCGCCAGCGTGACCGCAAAGCCCTTGATGGGGCCGCTACCAATGGCAAACAGGATGAACGCCACCAGTAAAGTCGTCAGGTTGGAGTCAAAAATGGTGGTATATGCGCGGTCATAACCGGCCACAATGGCGTGCTTGGGCGATGCGCCCCAACGGATTTCTTCGCGTATACGCTCACAGATCAAGACGTTGGCATCTACCGCCATCCCAATGGTAAGTACGATACCGGCAATACCGGGTAGTGACAGCGCCGCACCAATCCATGACATCACGGTTAAAATCATGGCAAGGTTCATAAATAGCGCGACGTTGGCAATCACGCCAAACACGCGGTAAAACACAATCATGAACAAGGCAACCAGCACAAAACCAATCTGGGTGGATAAAATCCCCTTGTCGATATTGTCCTGACCCAGACTTGGGCCAACGGTGCGCTCTTCCACAAAGTACATGGGTGCAGCCAGCGCACCAGCACGTAGTAATAGCGCCAACTCCGACGCTTCCTGTGGCGTACCCACACCGGTAATGCGGAAGCTCGAACCCAATACTGCCTGAATGGTGGCACGGTTAATCACCACGCTTTCGGTATACGGCGTACGGGTCTCTACAGTTTTGCCAGTGACAGGATCGGTCACATAACTAATGCGCTGCTTGTTTTCAATAAACAGCACGGCCATTTGCTTGCCCACAGCGTTGCGGGTAGCATCGGCCATCAGCTTACCGCCAGCGTTATCTAGCGTAATGTTAACTTCGGATTGGTTGTTTTCATCATAGCCACTCATGGCATTTTGCACGCGCTCACCAGTGACGATGCGCTGGCGTTTGAGCAAAATGGTAGGACCATCGAGCTTTTCAAACGGGAAAGCCTGCGTGCCTGCGGGTACTGACCCACCGGCATAGGTATCTGCCTGTTCGGCTACCAGACGAAACTCAAGATTGGCCGTACGACCCAGAACGCGTTTGGCTTCTGCGGTATCTTGCACACCGGGCAAGTCCACCACAATCCGGTTGCTGCCTTGCGTTTGTACCAGCGCCTCTGCTACACCCAGCTCATTAATCCGGTTACGCAGCGTGGTTAAGTTCTGGTTCACTGCATACTGGTTAATTTCCTGTAAGCGGGCTTCGGTATATTTGAGTTGCAGGATTGGCCCATCATTGGAAACCAGTGGCTGCACGCTAAAATCATTACTGAGGCGACGCAGCACACTTTGCGCATTGTCACGATCCGTAGTATTGGCAAAGCTCACTACAATGCTGTCTTTGTTTTGATTGACGGCATTAAAGCTGATTTTGTTGTCACGCAGGTTGCGGCGAATGTCGGCGGTAGCAGTTTCCAGCCGTTGCTCCAGCGCCTTGCTCATGTCCACTTCCAGCAGGAAATGCACCCCACCGCGCAAGTCCAGTCCCAGTTTCATGGGTTTGGCACCAATGGCTTGTAACCATGCGGGTGTGGTTGGGGCAAGGTTGAGCGCAACCACATAGTTTTCGCCCAGTTCACGGCGCAACACTTCCTGTGCCTTGAGCTGGTCTTCACTGGTTCGCACCCGTAGCAATGCCGCATTTTGGCCAAAGCTACCATCATGGGTTGCAATATTTGCGGTTTTTAGCAATTGTTCTGCACGGTCCAATACCGTCTGGTCTATTTGGCTTCCTGCCTTGGCGCCTGAAATCTGAACCGCTGGCTCGTCAGGATAGAGACTGGGCAGGGCATATAACGAACTGATCACCAGAACAAAAAGGATCAGGACATATTTCCACGCTGGATAACGCATTTGAATTCTACTTAAATGAAAAAAGGGATTGCTAAACCAATCCCTATAAAATTACAGACTGTTGAGAGTGCCTTCTGGCAATACGGAAATGACCGCAGCTTTTTGAATTTTCACTTCATTGCCACGATTGAGTTCAACCACCGCATAATCACCGTCCACCTTGGTAATACGCCCCATCAATCCGCCGGCAAATACTACTTCACTGCCCACATTAACACTCTCTACCATGGCGCGATGTTCCTTAGTGCGCTTGGCTTGGGGACGCCAGATCAGGAAATAGAAAATCAGGATAAAGCCAACCATCATCAGGATGGAGGGCAGCGGACTTTGTTGAGCAGCCGCAGGCGCAGCATAGGCTGTGGAAATCAATAAACTCATTAACGAACCCTTCAAGCAGTGACAAAACAAACTTCTGCCACGAATAAAAATACAACGAATACTGGTGCTGCAATTTACCTTGTCTGGACTTTTGACGCAAATGGTTCAGACCTAAGGCATCATTTATTCACAAAAAAATGAAATCTGGCGCAATACTAAAATAGCTTAGCGCGTATGAAACTGGTAAAACGTGGAAGGGGTAACAACAGCATCTAATGGCTGATCCCATGCTTGTCGCGTCAGCCGTTCGGCCCGTTGAAAGTCATAGGCCAACCCCAAACGGTACGCCTTGTGCTGTTTCCATAAAGTGCGGTCATAATAGCCGCCACCCATGCCAACTCTGGAACCATAACGGTCAAAGGCCAGTAATGGCATGATCAGTAAATCCAATCGGTTGACACGATGTCCACGCTGTCGCGGTTCATGCATGCCCAGCTTGTGAATAGAAAACCGCCGGTTTTGCCATTGCTGGCGATTAATGCGCACCCAGCGTAGTTTTTGGTCAACATTACAAATTTGCGGCAGGTAAATCTGCTTATGATGGTTAAAGCACAAATTAATGATGGCTTGAGTCGGGACTTCACCAAAGGCGCTCAGGTAAATGCCAATATGGCGTGCCTGCTGGAATACCGGCTGCCTGCGCAAATGCTGGGCGACCAGACGACCCGCCTGTTGCCGGGTACGCGCTGTTAACTTGCGGCGTTGCTGGCGGAGTTGTTTGCGCAAAGGTTTGAGTTGTTCGGGCGTCATATAGATTTTATCTTACTGTTTTATCGCGATAATTGTTTTTTTGCTAGCCGATCTTGTGTGCCGCTGATTTTGCATGAGCTTAACGCATGAAAAATACGCAACACAGTAATTCATTCAATGCATTCCTTGGATTGGACGACGTTATTTTGTGGCAGGATCATTTAATGCCTGCAAAATAGGACAGCACGCAGTGTTAGAGTGCTCGCATTCATCAATCCAGCTGCTAAGACGCTGCTGTAAATACTGTAGTTCATCCATGCGCTGCTGGATTTCGTTCAGGCGCTTTTGGATCACCTCACGTACCCGTTGCTTGTCCTGTAGGCCATCAAGTGCCAATAACTCGGCAATTTCATTGAGCTGTAAGCCCGCCTGTTTGGCCAGCTTGCCAATGGTAAACATGTCAGTTATGACCTCATGAATAGACTTAAAACAAATTAGTAAAACACGCTTACAGTGGGGACTTGACTCTGTACTCGGGTACAGGGTTTATCGTGTTTTTTAGCTAAAGTCAACTCAGGGTATTGATTATGGAACACGCTGAATCAGAGCAACCAGACCACAAAAACCATTCTGCTTGCTGTGGTGGCGCAACACCCAGTGCTGCTACAGAGAATCAGGCTAGCGTAGAAAGCCAGACGCAGTCGGCCATTGATCCCGTATGCGGCATGACAGTGAGTACAGCCAGCCAGTGGCATACCGATTATCAGCAGCAACATTATTATTTTTGCCGCGAAGGATGCTTAATCAAATTTCAGGCTGAGCCAGAAAAATACTTGCAACCAAAAGCCGCAGAACCGTTACCGGCCGGTGCAGAGGAGATGCTGTACACCTGTCCGATGGATCCGGAAATTGTACAAAAAGGACCGGGCACTTGTCCGATTTGTGGCATGGCGCTAGAACCCATGCAGCCCAGTTTAACCGATGAGAAGTCGCCGGAACTGATTGATTTTAGTCGCCGGTTTTACTGGACCTTACCGCTGTCGATCCTTGTGATGGCACTGGCCATGCTGGGGCAGCATATAACAGGTCTGTCCGCTGGCCTGCGTAGTGGAATGGAGTTGTTGCTGAGTCTGCCGGTAGTACTGTGGGCGGGCTGGCCAATTTTGCAGCGTTGTTTTGCCTCATTAAAAACCCGTCATCTCAATATGTGGACACTGATTGGCATTGGCGTGACGGCTTCGGTTGTCTATAGCGTAGTGGCAACGCTAGCACCGCAAATTTTCCCGCAGTCGTTTTATATGCATGGTCGGGTCGGGGTGTATTTTGAAGCGGCCTGTATGATTGTCTCGCTGACGCTGTTTGGACAAATTCTGGAGTTAAAAGCACGCTCTCAAACTTCCAGTGCCTTAAAAAGCCTGCTGGGCTTACAGGCCAATACGGCATGGCGGGTGCAGAACGGGCAGGCTGAAGAAATTCTACTGGAACAGGTACAGGTGGGCGACCGGTTGCGCATCCGGCCGGGTGATAAAGTTCCAGTAGATGGCATTGTGCTAGACGGTTCGACCACGATTGATGAATCCATGCTCACCGGTGAACCAATGCCGGTTAAAAAGCAGGCCGGTGACCGGGTAATTGGCGCAACCCTCAATGGTAGTGGTACGCTGTTGATTGAAGCACAGCACATTGGGCAGGACAGTATGCTGGCACAAATTGTACAGTTGGTGGCCGATGCGCAGCGTTCGCGGGCGCCGATGCAGCGCATTGCAGATAAGGTCGCGGGTGGTTTTGTGCTGGCCGTGCTAACCATTGCCATCGTCACATTTGTCGTGTGGGCATGGTTTGGCCCCGAACCGCAGCTCAGTTATGCCTTACTCAATAGTGTAGCGGTGCTAATTATTGCCTGTCCGTGCGCTTTAGGCTTGGCCACTCCGATGTCCATTATGGCCGCCACTGGTCGGGCGGCAACCAGTGGCGTGTTGTTTAGCAATGCCGAAGCCATCGAGCAATTGCGGCAGGTGACCACGGTGGTGATTGATAAAACCGGCACCTTAACTGAAGGTCGGCCAGTATTGAATCGCTTACTGGCCAAAACAGACCAGTTTGACAATGATCAGCTTTTGGGCATGCTGGCATCACTGGAGCAGGGCAGCGAGCATCCACTGGCACGTGCCATTATGCAAGCCGCACACGCCCAAAATATTAGTCTGCAAACAGTGCAGGATTTTGATTCATCATCCGGAATTGGTGTGCAAGCCAATCTTAACGGCAAACAGTTAATGGCCGGTAGTGAAAGCTGGCTCAAGCAGTCGAACATTGCGCTGGATGACGCGACCCAGCGTCAGGCCGAGGAATTACGTCATCAGGGTGAGATTATTTTGTATTTTGCCATTAATGGACAACTGGCTGCTTTGGTGAGTGTGAATGATCCAATCAAGGCCACCACCGCACAAGCCCTGCGTTTTTTAAAATCGCAAAATCTTGAGGTGATTATGGCAACCGGTGACAGTCAGGCCAGTGCCAATCTTGTGGCAAAAACACTGGACATTACACAAGCCTATGGTGACATGACATCGCATAGTAAAGCGGAGCTGGTCAAACAATTGCAACAACAGGGCAAGGTAGTGGCTATGGCGGGTGATGGGATTAATGATGCACCCGCACTAGCCGCCGCATCCGTGGGCATTGCCATGGGCACCGGTACTGATATTGCCATGCAAAGTGCCAGTGTGACACTGGTCAAAGGTGACCTGTATGGCATTGCACGGGCTTATCGCTTGTCACAGGCTACGGTGAAAAACATGAAACAAAATTTGGCGTTTTCCCTGCTGTACAACGCCATAGGTATCCCGGTTGCGGCTGGCGTGCTTTATCCGCTGTTTGGCATTTTACTCACCCCCATGATGGCGGCACTGGCCATGTCACTAAGCTCGGTATCGGTGGTGATGAATGCCTTGCGCCTGAGTCGGTTCAAGCTGGACTAAGTAGAAATTACCTGAAATTAAGCACACAGCATGGCCTGATGAACACGAGCCACATTGACCAAACTCTCAAGCGTTTTGCCGTACACGTGTCAATGTGGCAACACACAAGCCGTGCTTTAATCCTGCTTAAAGATTAGTCAAGCAGGATGCAAAAAAATGAAAAACCTCAAGCACGTTTTCTCAAAAAACCAACTGTGCGGCAGTATGTTATGGGCTGCCGCCGCTTCCTGCCTACTGCCTGTAACGGCCTATGCAGTGCCTGCCAGCAAGCCTGAGCCACAACTCAGCCAGTTGGTGATTGGCCGTATTCAAAAGCTGATGGATAACCCCGCCACATGGCAAAAAATCCCCAAGCAAGTTACCTTGTGTGTGTATTCACCCGATGGACCAAAAGGCGAAAGCTTCAAGCAGGCCATGAGCTACTTGACCGAAGTGCCCAAATATACCCGTATGGCCAAGGATATCGGCATCGACCTGAATGTGACTATGCTCAACCCGAATACACTGCGTATTGATCTGGGTTATCCCAAGCTGAAAAAAAGTGCCAGTACCGAAACCAAAATTCGGGTTTACAGCGATGAACGCGTTTTGGCTGAAGATTTTAAAATGAAAAAATGCGATGGCGCGGGCATGAGTAATATTCGCGCGCGGCAGTTTAATGCTTTTACTGGCAGCATGGATGCCATCGGCGGTATTCTTACCTACCAGCAACTGTCCGAAGCTATTAGCCTGCTGTCACGACCTGAATTTGCCAGCCGTATGAGCAACAAGGATTACGAAGTGGTGGGCGTTATTCCACTGGGGGCAGCTTATATCATGGTCAATGATCGCAAGATCAATACGCTGGCCAAGGCGGCAGGCAAAAAAGTGGCGGTGTTTGATTTTGATAAATCACAGGCCAAACTGGTGCAGCGGGTGGGTGCTCAACCTGTCGCGGTGGATTTTACCTCGGTGGGCGGCAAGTTTAATAATGGCGAAGTTCAGGTCATGGCAGGCCCTGCGCTCATTTTTAAACCGATGGAACTGGCCAAAGGCATGACAGGGTCGGATGGTCAGGTACAAGGTGCCATTATCCGTTTTCCACTGATGCAGGTCACCGGTGTACTGATGATGCACCGTGGCAAGTTTCCCGATGGACTGGGTCAGATTGTGCGTGAAGTGAGTTCGCTCAACCTTGCACCGGCTTATGATTTTGTCTATCGAACCGAAAATGACATTCCGGTCAAATACTGGATGGATGTGCCAAGTACTGATAAACCCGGTTATCTTAAAATGATGCGTGAAGCCCGCATTGCCATGACCAAAGAAGGCTATTACGACAAAACCATGATGCAGTTTTTAAAACGGGTACGCTGCAAGTTTGAGCCTTCTAATTACGAATGCAGCATGAATGATGAGTAAGGGCTGATTAAGCGACACTATATTAAAAGGCTTTCGTAAAAAGCATGCTGTTTTAAAAAACAGCATGTCTTAAAATGAATGACAAATGTCCTTTAGTGAATATCAGCACCCCTATTTCCTCGCCACAATAGGCTATATCAAGCCAAGATAAAAAATTGTGGAGATAATCATGAACGCTTTAACACACCGTGAGACAGACCAGCAGTCCATCCAATTTAAGGATAACAAGCGCAAGCTATGGCTGTTGGGATTAGTCGTTCCCAATATTGCCAATGCCGCGTTTTTAGGGTATCAGTTTGGCCCAAAAATAACCCGTAAGTTATTTGCCGCTGCGGGTCCTTTGGCATTGCATCTTATTATTCCCGCCATTGATAAACACATGGGAGAAGATCCTGATAATCCGCCCGAAGCTGCCATTGCCGCGCTGGAAAACGATGTCTACTATGCGCGCGTCGTCAAGTTATTCATTCCCTTTCAACTCATTGCCAATTTTTATGGCAACTATATTGCCAGCAGGGAATCCACACCGCTTATAGACCGTATTTTAATAGGGCATCTTCTGGGTGTGGTCAACGGCGTGGCAACCAATACTGCGCATGAACTCAGTCATAAAGCCGGCAAGCTGGAACATTATTTATCACATGTCAGCTTGGCACCCACGGGCTACAATCATTTTCGCATTGAACATCCTTACGGCCATCACCGTCGTGTTGCAACCCCTGAGGATCCGGCCTCATCGCAACTGGGTGAAAGCTTTTGGCAGTTCTGGCCACGCACTGTGGTAGGCAGCTTTAAATCCGCCATTGAGATTGAAACCCGACGGTTGGCGCGTAAAGGCAAAAATTTCTGGTCACTGGACAATGAACTAATTCACGGCTGGGCACTGAGCGCGGCATATCACCTGATCATGCTCAAATGCTTTGGCACCCGAATTATTCCCACCCAGCTCACGCAAGCATTTTGTGGCATTACCCTGTTTGAAGCCGTCAACTATATGGAACATTACGGCTTAAAACGAGATGATTTGGGCAACGGACGCTACGCACGCACCATGCCAGAGCATAGCTGGAACAATAACAGTATGTTTAGTAACGTCCTGTTGTACCAGTTACAGCGTCATTCGGATCATCATGCATATCCTACCCGTAGTTTTCAGTCGCTGCGTCATTACGCCAATGTACCGCAGCTTCCTGCTGGGTATGCCAGTATGGTATTGCCGGCTCTCATTCCAAGCTGGTGGTTTAAGCTCATGGATGAGCGGGTCATTGCGCACTACGAGGGTCATATTGAAAAAATCAATATTTACCCAAAAGCGCGGCAACGATTACTCAATCAATATGCTCATCTGTTTCAGCGCAAGCCAAATCCGGATACGCTGCCAGACTAAAACACCAGCCTATTCATCACACATCATCCATCACAGCGTGCAGACATGATCAGTAAAACGATTCCACTTATTCCGGTACGTTATTACCTCAGGCTGATTGAGCTTATTGTTTCACGGGGCAGTTCAACGCAAGCGCTGCTGGATGAATTCAATATTGATATCCAGAAATTTCTTGCCGAACCGGATCTCAAGGTGTCGGTAGAGCAGGTAGAAAAATTTGTTCACTATTGTTTACGCAATCCGGCCAATCATGATCTGGCATTTGAGCTTGGCCACTCACTGCACCTAAGTGCCCATAGTCTGGTCGGGTATGCGATTTTGACCTGTGACAGCATTGAGCATGCGATTACATTGGTCACCCGCTATTTTAGTTTGATTATGCCCAGCTTCAAGGCTTCTATCCGCTACAACCAGCAAAATCAGTTGGAGCTGCTCATTGTCCCCGAGCTGGATATGGAAGCCCTAACGCTAAATTTTCATGTTGAAGCCATTTCCGTAGCTTTATATAACAATATCAATGAATTAATTAATAATAGTCTAACCAGCTATCATATTTTTTTATCGATACCTGCACCGTTGCATGTACAAAAATTTAATCGCTTAACCAATGCAACTTTTCATTTTAATGCTCTGCACAGCACTGGACTAAAACTTATTTTAGGTCAAACCCTGCTCAATCATAAATTGCCCCTAGCTGATGAAATGACCTTAAAAGCAGTTGAGCTGCGATGTCAGGAGCAAATGAAAGAAATCACCGAATCACAGGGTTTTCCCGAGTGGATTGAAAAATTATTAATGAATGCCTATCAATTGCCCACGCTGGCAGAATGTGCAGGTCTACTGCATGTATCGACCAAGACCTTACAGCGACAGTTGCGCAAAAAAAATACAGATTTTAATACTATTAAAAAACAGGTGATTGTATTTAGAGCCAAGCAAAGACTAACGACGTCAACTGATAGTATTACCCAGATTGCCTATGAGTTAGGCTACTCGTCATCGTCAAATTTTGCCCGGTCATTTAAGGCATTGATTGGGATAAGCCCTGAGAACTACAGAAATGGACAGTAAGATAATTTAGATCATTAAGTTCAGAAGATAAAAATTTAAAATGAAAAAATAGAAAGATAATTTAGAAAAAGAGAAAAATTATAAATTGATTATAAACTCACAAAATAAAAGCTCCAAAGTGCCGCTGTGTATCGTTACCCTTGAACCCTAAAGTTCAAGGCGGAGGCGACGCCAACTTAAAGGCTTTCTACCCGAAGGCAGACATGCGCACAAAGTCAGCAGACCGCATCCATACGTGTTGATATCGGCTCAGGGGATTAGGACACACTGGCGAACACTTCAGATTGATTTCATTATAGCCTAGACGACAGCGCTTGTAATCCCTGTGATTGTGCATTTGCTTTATTTTTTGGCAAAGCTTTTGTTGAGCTTTGTATAAAAAACAATTTTAGGGCTTGACCTTCACATTGTAGGTTAAAGGTAATATTTAGCTATGTTGTGCCAGTGTTTTTTCAGCGTCATTAATCATTTGTTTGATTAGGCGCTGGCAATGGGTTTGCTCCTGCAAACCTTTGTTTAAGCTTAATACTTCCTGCGCTAGACTCAAGGCCACCATGACCGCCAGTCGCTCAGATTCAAGCCGTGGCATATTGCGACGCATTTCCTGAAACTTTTGTTCCAGCAGATTGACTGCTTTTTGTAACTGCTCTTGTTCATTGGGTTCGCTGGCCAGTTTATAGCTGCGATCCAGCAGTCGTACTTCAATGGTCATGCTTCATTTCCTTCTTCATCAGCCGCCGGATTTTCAAGTGTTGCAATATCCTGATTGGCCTGTGCCGGACTCAAACCTTGCCCGAGTGAGGCCAGCCGCTGGATGATGGCTTCTACTTTTTGCTTGGCATGTTCATTTTTGATGATTAAACCATCACGTTCTTTAAGCAGGCTCTGGTGTTTCTGATTGAGCTGCTGCTGTTCACCACTCAATTTGTCGCGCTCGTTTTTGAGCTGGTCACGCACCACCAGCAAGGACTCAAAGCGGTTTTTGAGCTCACCGGCATTTTGCTCCAAGCGGCCATAACGTTCGGCCAGCGCGGTTGCATCGGTTTGCAGGCTGATATAACGCTGCTGGAATTGTTCCAGCTCTTGTTCCAGTTCCTGATTACGCACATTGGTGAGTTCCAGTGCTTCACGCACGGCTGGGTCTTCCACCGTTTTTGGTTTGGCATCCAGCTCGATACGCAATTCCTGGTTCTGCGTTTGCACCAATTGCAACTGAGTGGTTAATTTTTGAATGAGCGTTTGTAAACGCTGAACTTCTTCCAACATGATTGGGTCGCGTCGCTTAACAATGAAGGGTAATATAGAGGTCAAGATAGAGGTTGGTCAATGTAATGCAAGACGATATTTCAGGTTGGAACGAGTGGGAAGCCGCTTTTAATGATATTCCCGAGCTGGCAAGCCCCAGCGAGCTGCATGGCGTGGTAATGGGCATTGTGTCAGTGGCACAGGCACCGACTGAGGAAGAGTGGCAGTATATCCTGCAACAGCTAGATTTTGCGCCGCTAGAGGTCAATGCCTTGCAGTTGTTGACGGATGAAGCAGAAGACGCTGCTGCTGCACTGGCCGATGATAGCCTTGATTATATGCCCATGCTACCGGATGACCAGCACACACTAGAAGAACGAGTGCAGTGTCTGGCTGACTGGTGTAATGGGGTGGTGCTGGGTTTTGGCTTGGCATCTGGCCAGTTGCGTAACGATGAGTCTGAATTGTTACAAGATTTGCAGGATGTGGCTGCGGTTGAGTTTGAGGCCAGCGACGATGATGAAGAGGGTGAAGCCAGTTATGCCGATCTGGTGGAATTTGTGCGCCTGATTCCAGTGAGCCTTGCTATGGGTCGCCAGAAACAGGCGGTGGCTGATACGGCAATTTTCAAAAGCAAGGCATCGTCTGCCAAGCTGGTGCAGGATGATAATATTTCCATTGTGGACATGTTCACACCAGAGCGCCCGTCCTAATCACGGACGGCTGATTTTTGATGGCTATTTTAAAATAGCTGCCTTAAACATGCTTTAACGCGATTTGGTTTTGCATTCATGCCTAAAGCATGGTAATGAATTAAAGCTGTTTCAATTTATGTAAATTATTTTTTGAAAATAAAAGACTTATGACTTTAGCCCGCCAACAGCCCTTTGCCAGTCGCCGCGCCCGCCTATTACAACACATGGGTGATGATGCCATTGCCATTATTGGCACGCGCGCAGAAATGTACCGTAACCGCGATGCTGACTATCGGTTCCGTGCCGATAGCAGCTTTTATTATTTAACCGGTTTTGCCGAGCCTGAAGCGATGGCAGTTATTCAAAGTGGCAGTGAGCAGCCTTACACGCTGTTTTGTCGTGAACGCAACCGTGAAATGGAAATCTGGAACGGTTTACGCGCGGGTACGGAAGGCGCAGTGAGTCAGTATGCAGCCGATCAGGCCTTTACCATTGAGCAGCTAGACGAGCAAATCATTGCTTTGCTGAGTGGTAAAAAACGCCTGTATGTGCGGCTAGGTCAGGACGAAGCTTTTGATTTACGTATCATAGGCTGGCTAAAGAAAATTGCGGCCAACCAGCGTCAGGGCGGGCAAGCGCCTATCGAAATTATTCAGCTCGATTCTTTGCTGGATGAAATGCGCCTGTTTAAGGATGTACATGAAATTGACTTAATGCGTCGTGCTGCACACATCAGTGCACAGGCGCATGTGCGTGCCATGCAAACTGTTAAGCCGAACATGATGGAATATGCACTGGAAGCAGAAGTGCTGTATGTGATGCAAAAAAATGGCTGCCAGACCGCATATAACAGTATTGTGGGTGGCGGCGCCAATGGCTGCATTTTGCATTATGTGGAAAACAACCAAACCTTAAAAGACGGTGATTTAGTGCTGATTGATGCGGGTGCTGAGCTGGATCATTATGCGGCAGATATTACCCGTACTTTTCCGGTCAATGGCACGTTTTCGCCTGAACAAAAAGCCTTGTATAAGCTGGTATTAAAGGCCCAGCTTGCAGCCATTGAAGCCACGATTCCTGGCAATCATTACCGTGTGCCGCATGAAACAGCAGTAAAAATATTGACCACAGGGCTGGTTGAGCTAGGCTTGTTGCAAGGTGACGTTGAAGAATTAATTGCCAACGAAGCCTACCGCCAGTTTTATATGCATGGTACGGGGCACTGGCTGGGCATGGACGTGCATGATGTCGGCAGCTATAAATTAAACAATGAATGGCGGCCTTATCAAGCCGGCATGGTGGTCACGGTTGAACCCGGCCTGTACATTGCTCCAGATGATGAAACCGTTGAGGCACGCTGGCGTGGCATTGGTATTCGTATTGAGGATGATGTGCTGGTGACTGGCAGCGGCAATGAAGTCTTAACCAAAGACGTGCCAAAAACCGTGGAAGAGATTGAAAAATTGATGGGCAAATAAGAAATTGATAAAAAATATTGGAAAATAGATATGAGTGGTTTTATTGCAGGAACCTTGATAAAGGTAAAAGAAGACAAAAATTTACCGTTGGAGTGGTGGAAGCCAATTGAACAGCTTCAGGTTGGCGATTTGGTTTTGTCTAGGCCAGATACTGATGAAGATATTCAGGACTATAAGCCAGTGGTTAAAACCTTTAAATATACAAAAAAAGAGATTTGGGCGTTAAGAGTCTATGATCTTGTGGATGACATCACTACTGAGCAGCCAGGCTTATCAACTTATTTTGTTACACTGAACCATCCTGTGTGGAAATGTGGAACAGCTTCATCTTCTCTGGAAAAACAAAGCTTTAAGAAAGCTACAGGTCACTGGTTACGTGTAGATCAGCTGTTAGAGGGAGATGTAATCAAGGGTGTAAATAATAATTTATATCTAGTAGGTCAAACTACTCCATTGTATCAATTAAAAGACTCAACTTTGGCTTGGTTACCTAGTAATGATGAATATCGTATAGGTGAGTCATATGGTCATGTTATTAATTTAAATGAATTAACTACTAGTAAGGTTGGTTTAGTACGCACTGGTAAAGGCTGCAATAATTATTACCTTGATGAAAACGAAGAGCATATTCCCTATGCTGTAGAGATTTATAATATTGAAGTTGCGGATTTCTATACTTATTGTGTAGGAATGGATGGCATATGGGTACAAAATGCAAATTTTCTGGATTAACAAGGAACTAAAGTAATGCAGCAACCCATATTAATTGTCGGCGGTGGAATGGTCGGCCTAAGCCTTGCGCTAATGCTGGCACGACAAGGTATTGCCATTCGTTTGCTGGAAGCGGTGAAGTATCCTGAAACTACAGCAACTGAACCAACGACGTACCATTCCAGTTTTGATGCGCGCAATACGGCTTTGTCACGCCGTACGGTGCAGATTTTTAGCGAGCTTGGACTGTGGGAAAAGCTGTCGCAACATGCCACGCCCATTTTACAGGTGAATATTAGCGAGCAGGGCGGTTTTGGCAAGGCGCGTTTGCAGGCTCATGAAGAAAAAGTCGAAAGCTTTGGTCAAGTGATTGAAAACGCCTGGCTGGGTCGTGTGCTCTTAAGTGAAGTACGTGCCAATGTCAATATTGAACTGGTGGATGGCATTCAGGTCACGTCCCTGCAACAGGATGCAGACAAAGTATGGGTTAGCGCGCAGCGTGGCAGTGATCAGCAAGGCAGCGAGCAATTAGAGTTTCAGTCCAATTTGCTGATTGCTGCCGATGGTCGTGATTCATTTTGTCGCAAAGCACTCGGTATTGGCGTGGATGAACATGATTATCAGCAAGTGGCGATTGTGACCACAGTACAAACCAGTAAGCCGCATGGGCAAGTGGCCTTTGAGCGGTTTAGTAAAAATGGGCCACTGGCACTATTGCCGTTGCCAGCGATCACTGGCCAGCAGGACAGCTATCGCCGCTCTGTAGTGTGGACGGTCGAAAAAGGCACCGAAGCTCAGTGGCTCGGCGAATCTAATGACCAGCCGTTTTTACAGGCCTTACAGCACACCTATGGCAACCGCGCTGGGGAATTTACCAAAACCGGCAAGCGTTTTGCCTATCCGTTGTCACAGGTATTGGCACATAGTCAGGTATCTGGTCGCGTGGTGCTAATGGGCAATGCCGCCCACACCTTGCATCCGGTAGCAGGTCAGGGCTTTAACCTGTGCATGCGCGATGCGCACGTACTGACCCGTTACCTCGCTGAGCAATATCAGGCCGGACAGGACATGGGTGACAATGCCCGTCTCAAGCAATATGAGCAAGCACGCCTGAGCGACCAGAAACGTGTAATCCGGTTTTGTGATAGCGTGGTGCGTGGCTTTTCCAACCAGAATCCATTGCTGAAGCTAGCGCGCAATACTGGTCTTATGGCTTTTGAGGTTATTCCCGGCGCCAAGCAACTGGTAGCCACCTATGCGATGGGCTTAAAGGTTTAAGTCTGACGCAAGTTCAAAATTTTAAAATATGATGGGATAAAAGCATGTCGGATCAGCCGCAACTTGAACAGGTCGTGATTATTGGTGGTGGACTGGTGGGTGGTTTATGCGCGCTACTGCTGGCCAAGGCTGGAATTCAACCTATCGTACTTGATGCTGCACCTGAGTTAGACGATGCCATTTTGCAACGGCGGGATGCCCGGGTACTGGCCTTAAGTCCTGCGACCATCAGCCTATTGCAGCAAACGGAAGTATGGCCGCATATTCAGCGCAAGGCAGATTACTATGGGATGCAGGTGTGGTCACGCGATGGCTACGGCAGTTTGGAGTTTGGCAAAACAGACAGTACTGCACCATGCACGCCACAGGATTTACTCGGCAGTATGGTCGAGCCAAGTGTGCTGGGACTGGCCATTCAGCAGGAACTAAAAGCCCAGATTACACAATATCATACTCAAGTGCGGGTGCAGCGTATTGAGCCATTTGGGCAGTACTGGCAAATTACCTTGTGTGATGGCCAGCAGTTTAATACGGCGTTGCTGATTGGGGCAGACGGTGCTAATTCGTTAGTCAGAAAAATGGCAGGCATTGGCGTGGATGTACTGGATTACCAGCAAACCGCCATTAGTTGTGCCATTAAAACTGAAAAACCGCACCAGCAGATTGCCCGGCAAGTTTTTTTGCCTACCGGGCCTTTGGCATTTTTGCCGATGACTGATATTGCGACCACTCATTTGAACAAAAATGAAGCCGCTGGACATTGGCAATCGGTGGTGTGGACGCTGCCAGAGCAAGATGCAGAAGAACTCAACCAGCTCAGTGATGCCGATTTTTTAAAAGCAATTACCCATGCCAGTGGCCACATGCTAGGACAGGTAACAATTGTAGAGTCCCGTGCAGCATTTCCACTGGCCGCCAGACAAGCTGATCGCTACGTGCTACCGCATCTGGCATTGATTGGCGATGCAGCCCATGTGGTACATCCATTGGCGGGTCAGGGCGTTAATCTGGGCTGTCTTGATGCTGCCTTGCTAGTGGATAGTTTAATGCGTGATGCGGAGCGTGGACTGTGGGCACATTGGCAAACCCTAAACCGCTATGAGGTCAAACGACGCACGCACAATAGCCTGATGATGCATAGTTTTTCTGGTCTTAGCTGGTTGCAAGGCAGTCAGTTAAAAGCCGTCCAATGGTTACGAAGTGAGGGCATGCATGTAGTGGCTAACAATCCGTTATTACTGAATATATTTACTGAACAAGCCAGTGGTAAATCTGCAATAAAAGATACGAGATATGATCAGTACTAGCGTTTAGGTTACTATTTACCCATGTTTTGTTGAACCGCTTAAAAAAATAGCAAGTTATTGTCACCACCACTAGCAAGGATATTTCGGGATTGCTACAGTTAGCAAAATTCTTGGGCAACAACAAGCTTAAGAAACCGGACTAATTTCAAGATGTGCATTAGGGGTAATGACAATGACTATTGATCACGACGATGACTACGATAACGCCGACAGTGATGTAGAAGGAGTAGATGTTGATGAAACTGAAACGGTATCTACCAGTACCGCAGGTAGCGATAGTGCTGAAGACACGCCAAGTCTAACTGATGCTGATCTGGCGGAAGCGGAAAGCCTCACTGTGACAGCCAAGCAATCCATTCGCCAGCAACTGGAAGATGAAGTTGCACGCTTTTTGGCACAAGGTGGCCGAATTACTGAAGTTCCTACCGATGAAAGCGTCCATGAGTAATCCGCTCATAAAAGAGTAGTCAAAAAAAAGCCTATGTCATTGCATAGGCTTTTTGGGTAGCGACTGAATTAAAGTTCAGTCAGCAAGCCATAAATTCTAATAAGAGTCTTAGTAGATTAAGCCACCTGAACCGGAATAACATTGGTGGTGTGATTAACCGTATTGTCCGGGTTGGCATAGACCAAACGTGGCTTATAGGATTTCAGCTCGACTTCGGTATAAACCCCAAACGCCGCAATAATAATCAGATCGCCAACATCCGCATGATGTGCTGCTCCACCATTGACTGAAATAATGCCGGAGTTATCTTCACCTCGAATGGCGTAGGTGGTAAACCGCTTGCCATTGGTGACGTTCCAGACCTGAATTTGTTCGTATTCCAGTAAACCAGCCAGATCCATCAGTTTGCCATCAATGGCGCACGAACCTTCATAATGTAACTCAGCATGGGTCACAACCGCACGGTGAATTTTACATTTAAGCATATGAGTTTGCATGGCAAATGTCTCCTGAGGAGTAGGGTAACCAACGCTGGCAAAATATCAGCCGTTTGAGGCACCAGATATTGAGCAGAAGCTTGTTCCACTTTGAAACGGCGACATTTTGCCGTGTTCAAGGCGGGGCTGCAAGTAATTTGTGAGGATAATCACAAAATCCTGAGACTAAGGGTGAATGACGTGACGGATGTAATATCAGAATAAACGAGAATTTTAGGCTGTATGGTTAGTCGTTGCTTGTCTTCGTCGAAAAAATATTCTCGCGAAACAATGTTTGTCATCTCTTGCGCTCGGGGCAAGCAATGCTTGTCTTATCCTCACTCAGGCTGACTTGAACGCATTCAGCTGGTTCATGGCCTTAGCCACGTCACCATTAACCAATAGATGGGTTTGCTGTAGGGCTTGTTCAATGGCCTGATCAAATAAATTTTGTTCGGCAGCGGGTGCTTTACCCAATACATGCCCAGTGACTTTTTCACGCGAACCCGGATGGCCAATGCCAATACGCAGTCGGTGAAAGTCAGCCCCAATATGCGGCACAATATCGCGTAAGCCATTATGACCGCCATGTCCACCGCCTATTTTTAAGCGAATAGTACCCGCAGGCATATCAAGCTCATCATGGGCAATAAGAATTTGCTGAACAGGAATCTGAAAAAATTTAACAAAAGGCGCAACCGATTGCCCAGAACGATTCATAAAGGTAGTAGGCAGCAATAACCTGACTTCCTGTCCTTCAATCGTGCCGCGACCGGAGATCCCAAAAAAACGTGGATCGTTTTTAAGACTAATGCGGTACTGGTCGGCCAGTTGCTGAACGTACCAGAAGCCCGCATTATGACGGGTCTGGGCATATTCCGAACCCGGATTGCCCAGCCCGACAATGAGTGACAATTTATTCAATGGTCTGACTCAAAGAGGATGAATAACGGACTTATTCAGCAGCGTCATCATCTTTAGTTGCACCACCCGCTGGCGCATGGATGTTAGCAATCGCGTTGTCATGGCTGGCACCTTGTTCTAGCGCAGCGATTTTTACGCCTTCTGGCAGTTTGATGTCGGACAAGTGAACCACAGTGCCGACTTCAACATTTACCAAATCCACTTCAATGAACTCAGGCAAGTTACCTGGCAAAGTAATGATTTCAACTTCGTTGGCAATAATGGAAACAATACCACCTTGTTGCTTCACGCCAATTGCATTTTCCTGATTAGTGAAATGCAATGGAACACGAACATTAATGGTATGCGTCGCATCAACACGCAGGAAGTCAGCATGCATTGGGAAGTTTTTGGCTGGGTGACGTTGCAATGCTTTTAAAATCACTTGTTGCGCTTGGCCATCAACGGTCAAGTTAACAATATGAGAGTAAAACGCTTCGCTTTCCAGCACTTTAACCAAATCTTTAAAAGAAATGGAAATGCTTTGTGGCGCTTGCTCACCACCATAAATTACGGCAGGTACCAGATTGGCGTGACGCAGGCGGCGGCTCGCACCCTTCCCTTGCTGATCACGTGCTACGGCATTTAAGTTAAAATCGGTCATGATATGTCCTAACGGTTAAAAAAGCTAAACTTGCGACCAGTTCAGCTGGGATTTTTTGCCATAAAAAACAGCTTTACGGCAAAACAAAAATTTTAAATTTGACTTGCAAATATCAATAGTGATTGCAATTAGATGCTTTCATCAAACATGGCACTGATAGATTCTTCGTTATTAATACGACGAACGGTTTCAGCCACCATAGCCGATACAGACACCTGACGAATCTTAGGGCAGGCTTCAGCTGCCGCAGACAGGGGAATAGTATCTGTCACCACCAGCTCATCAATCACCGAGTTTTCAAGATTGCTAATGGCGGGGCCAGATAATACCGGATGGGTACAATAAGCCACTACGCGACGCGCACCAAATTTTTTCAACGCTTCAGCCGCTTTGCACAGTGTCCCAGCGGTGTCTACCATGTCATCCACAATTACACAATCACGGCCTGACACATCACCAATAATGTGCATAACCTGAGATTCATTGGCTTTTGGACGACGTTTGTCAATAATGGCCAGATCCACGTCACCCATTTGCTTGGCAATCGCACGCGCACGCACCACACCGCCAATATCAGGGGAGACTACAATCAGGTTGTCATATTGTTGCTGACGCAGATCGGCCAGCAAAATGGGCGAGCCATAAATGTTGTCAACTGGAATATCAAAGAAGCCCTGAATCTGGTCGGCATGCAGATCAATCATCACCACGCGGTCAATCCCGACGGTGGTGAGCATATCGGCCACGACTTTAGCAGTAATAGGAACGCGGGCAGAACGCGGACGGCGATCCTGACGCGCATAACCAAAATAGGGAATCACTGCAGTAATACGGCCAGCACTGGAACGACGCAATGCATCGGCCATGACTAGTACTTCCATCAGATTATCGTTGGTAGGACTACAGGTGGGCTGTACGATAAAAACGTCTTTGCCACGCACATTTTCAGTAATTTCGACTGCAATCTCACCATCAGAAAACCGGTTCACAATGGCAGAACCAAGGGGCACATGAAGGTGGCTGACGACTTTGTGTGCCAGAGCAGGATGGGCATTTCCACTAAAAACGACGAGATTGGGCATGTAACACCTGAGCGAGGTTAAAGCGAAGCACTGCTCCGCCCGAGCGCAAGGGAAAAATCTATGATTTTTCCTTAAAGGTTAAAGCGAAGCTTTACAAAACAATGTTTCTCATGTGTCTAAGCGCAAGACCTTGCGACCCAATGGGTGGCATATGTTCGAGTGCGAGGTTGAATCTCGCATTGCATTAAGGCTTTATTCTGAGAAACATGATTTCAAAAAAGGTTTCAAGAAAAAGATTTCAAAGAAAACCAAAGCCTATAATTTTTAGCAATTATGCCAAAACAGGATTACCAATAGCAATTTTGCTATAGGAAAAGCTATTTTCCTAACGGCAAGCTAAAAGCATTTTATAAAATATGGCAGGGGCGGCTGGATTCGAACCAACGGATGCCGAGATCAAAACCCGGTGCCTTACCACTTGGCGACGCCCCTAAGACGGCGGAAACTATAGTGTTATTGCTGCAAACTGTCAAGCTTTTTTACGCAAAAACTACCGCACAAAAAAGCAAATTTTAAACAGTTGAGTAATTCCATGTTCCTGTTTTTGAATAGTATCAGTAGTTTAAAATGGCAGGGGCGGCTGGATTCGAACCAACGGATGCCGAGATCAAAACCCGGTGCCTTACCACTTGGCGACGCCCCTGTTGACATGGGTAATCATATTAACCATGTTTAAACCAAACCCAATTGTGCATGCACTGGAGAGTGTTGCAGACCATGGCAAAAATAACTGTTGCATGGTGCGTTCTGCAATATGGCTGTGATGTCCTGTCCGGGTTGAACCGGTAAAAACACGCAGGCTCCTGTGCCGGTCAAACGCGCCTGACCAAACTGGTTGAGATAGGCTAACGCTTGAGCCACTTCGGGATATAAATCTTTGGCAATTGCCTCAAAATTATTACCGAAATGCATTGGGTTTTGCTGATAGGCGGCAAATGTAGTTTCTGGCGTGTTTCTTGTCAATGCTTCTTGTGAAAAAAGTTGCTTAGTGCTGATAAAACAAGCAGGCTTGAGCACTATATAATCAATTTTTGCCAAATTCACTGCAGTAAGCTGCTCGCCCACGCCTTCGGCCCAAGCATTTTTACCCAGAATGAAAATAGGCACATCTGCCCCGAGTTGAATACCCAGTGTGGCCAGTTCATCGAGTGTTAGACCGGTTTGCCATAGGTGATTTAAAGCCAGTAATGTGGTGGCAGCATTTGAGGAACCACCGCCCATACCACCACCAATTGGAATGTTTTTTTGTAGCTCAATCTTGCAACCACCTTGATAACCCGTGTGCTTTTGCAGTAGTCGCGCTGCCTTAATGATCAGGTTGTCTTCACTGCTTATATTATCCATGCCATTGATTATTAATGTTTTAAAGCTAATATCAAATGTCAGATAATCGCATAAATCAACCAGTTGGAATACCGATTGCAAGTTATGATAGCCGTCGCTACGCTGGCCAGTAATATGCAAAAATAGGTTGAGCTTGGCAGGAGAGGGAAGCGTGAGTGGCGTCATTATTGGGCTGCATCCTCACGCGTCTGGATGGTGAGGGTCACGTGATTTTCGCCGTCTGGCAGGGTTTGCACCATGAGCAGTTTTTGTGGCAAGGCTTCCAGGTTGTCATAGCTAAACTGAACCTGCCAGTCACCTTCTGCCAGTGTCTTCAAGCGATGTTGCTCATCGTATCCGGTTTGGGCACTGCTTGAGGCCGGTTTGCCCTGTATCCATGACACCAGATAGGAAATAGGCGTTTGCCAGCCGGTGGCTTGTTGTAATAGTTCTTCTGGGGTGGCGGCTTGCAAGGTACCGGTCTTGGCGCTATTTAAAGTCACCTTGCCGGGAATCCCTTCAATGCGGGTTTGCCCAATTCCCAGCGCACCGGTGAGGTCTATGGCAAAGTAATCATTGACCTGCGTCCACGCATAAAAGGCGCTGCCATTTTGCTGCGGTGTTCTGACCCCGATTTTGCCCGCAATACTAAACTGGGTTTTGATGACCTCCTGACTGGGTAGGGGTGTGCTTAGCGTGGGAGCTTTAAGGGTTTTTTGACAGCCACTGAGGCCAAGGCTGATGCAGCTGGCCAAGACAAGTGCAGAAAGACGAAAAGCCGGGGATTGCAAAATCTGGACAGACATGGATTTCATTTTAAGTGAGTGAAATTAATCATATATTGTAGGCAAGTTGATGCCATGAAGTACACGCATTTTGTGGCTTTTTGAAAAAGTAAAAATCAATGGTTTTATTGCTTTTCTTGTTGTTTTGTTTGCTGCTTTATTGGTTTTATAGCGCTCTAACCTGAAGGTTGTCAGGATATTGGGTTTGAAGTTTGGTTTTTAAGTCCTGATAGGCGGCCATTTCACCTTTGGCCTGATAAACCTTGGCCAGACGTAAAGCAATGTTAAGGTTATCACCTAGCGCCAGTGCTTTTTGCAGGGTCTTGATGGCACTGTCGTAATCTTTTTGCAGGAAAGCAACCAAGCCTAGCGTATCTAAAATGGCAGGTTGATCCGGTGCCAGTGCATTGGCGCGTTCAGCCAGTTGCCTTGCATCGTTGAGGCGGCGGTTCTGGGTGGCCAGTGTGTAGGCGTACGCATTGAGGTAAGTTGGGCTATTGGGTTCAATCCCCAGCAGGCGTTCGAGTTCCTGATCCAGCAAGGTTTGTTCGCTGGATTTAAGCAATAACACCCGCGCATAAATGAGTTCGGGATCATCCGGCAGGTTTTTGAGCGCTTCATCCAGCAGGGAGCGCGCGGCTTCGGGCTGGTGATTATCTTTGAGTAACTGAACCTGTAACTGGTACAAAAAGCTGGCTTCGTCGGGATGATTGACGCGTTCCTGTGTCAGGTGGGAAATGGCTTGCGGCAGGGCATGTTGTTCGGCCAGCATCAATGCCAGCTTTTTCTGGGCACTTTGATATAGCGTGCCTTCTACCCGTTTGTAATAGGTGGTGGCCATATCAATTTTATTTTGACGTTGGGCATTAATGGCAAGATAGTAATAGGCCTGATCCATATAGGCTTGCTGTTGCAATAGCCGAAGCAAATATTGCTCTGCTTTGCTGTATTGCCGCTCATCGATGCTGACCAGACTGGCCAACAATAAAATCTCGGTATCATTAGGCCACTGCTGGATCATGCCATCCAGTTTTTTCAGGGCTTTTGGCTGTTGGTTTTGCTTGAGCAAATAGCGCACTTCAAACAGCCTTAAACTTTTGTTGCCGGGTTGCAGCGTAGTTTGCTTGTCCAGCCATTGCACCAGTTCAGTATCTTTGTGTTGTGCAATAAGAATGTTGGCCTTGAGGGTCATAAAGGCAGTGACATCTGGACGCTTTTTCAAGGCGCGGTTGATGCGCTTTAAGGCTTCATCCAGTTGGCCGTTTTGTGCCTGCAAGCCAGCAATCAGCACCAACAATGAGGGATTATTGTGCATGTCCAGATGAATCAAAGCATTTAAAAGTTGCTGGCGATCCTGTTCATTTTCTGGATAAATACCAGCCAACACCTGATCCAAGGCCACATCGGCATCGGCACTGAGAATTTTGTCAAGAATTTGCGCGGCCAGTGGATAATCATGGGTTTTGAGCGCCAGATGTGCCAGATAAAACTGAGCCGGCGTGTCTTGTGGTTCGTTTTTAACCCAGTGTTTGGCAATGTTGAGCGCGGTTTTGTTGTCTTGCGCATCAATAGAAACGGTGAGGGCACGTTCCAAAATGGCGGGTGTTAAGGTTTCAAACGCCATGTGCTGGTAAATCGCCACTGCTTTGGCCTGCTGCTGCCGTGCCAATAAGAACTCGGCCTGCATGCTGTCGCTAAAGTGATCATTGACCGGCGTAATGGGCGTAGTACTGCTTTTAAAGGCCTGCGCTGATTGCAACGAAATCAGGCTCCCCATCAGCAATGTATACAAACATTGCCGGCTGGCGCTTATACAAGCATGAGGAGTTGAAAATAGGGGCAAAGTGAATCCTGTTTTTGCGAATTGTTTGAGTTTGTGCCATAGATAACGCACAATAGCACATATTTTTTTTGCAGCAATCCACGCAATATGGGTTTCTTTGCGTTAGGTGTTAACCATACTACGGCATCAGTCGGCTTGCGTGAAAAAGTCGCGTTTTCGCCTGAGCGGCTGGCGACAGCACTGCATGAAGCCTGTACGTCTTGTCATTTACACGATCTGGTGATTTTGTCCACCTGCAACCGCACCGAGATTTATGCGCTGACAAACCAGCCCGAGATGCTGCTGGACTGGCTGGCTCAGTTTAACGGCTTGCAGCGTAGTGATCTGTTGCAGCATGTTTATCAATTTGATAATGAACAAGCTATTACGCATCTAATGCGGGTTGCTAGCGGACTGGATTCCATGGTGCTGGGCGAACCGCAGATTTTTGGTCAGGTCAAACATGCACTTCAACTGGCCAGACAGGCGGGCACTGTAGGTAGTCAGCTTAGCCGTTTGTTTGAACATGCGTTTTATGCTGCCAAAAAGGTACGCTCTGAAACCGCCGTGGGCGAGCAGGCCATCTCCATGGGCTATGCAGTGGTACAACTGGCGCAACAGGTGTTTAGCAGCCTGAACCAGACCACGGCCTTGATTGTGGCAGCCGGTGAGATGAACACGCTAGTAGCGCGTCATCTGGTGGAACAAAATGTTGGCCGTATCCTGATTTGCAACCGGACTGCCGAGCGCGCAGTACAACTGGCTGATGAGCTGATGGTGCGCGTGCCGGTTGAAATTATTCCTTTCGACCAATTGGCAAATGCTTTGCCGCGTGCTGATATTGTGTCTAGCTGTACCGGCAGTCTGCACCAGATAATTGGCGCCAGTGCGGTCAAACAAGCCTTAAAACAACGACGTTTTAAGCCAATGCTGATGGTGGATCTGGCGGTGCCGCGCGATATTGATCAGGCGGTATCACGGCTGAATGATGTGTATTTGTATGATGTGGATCACTTGCAGACCGTGATTGAAGGCAATCTGGCGCAACGACGACAGGCGGCACTAGAAGCTGAGGTGATGGTGAGCCAGTTGTCTGCACAGTTTATTCGCCAACAGCAGAGTGAGCAGGCCACCCCTTATATTGTGGCGTATCGCAAACACATTGAGCAGCTTAAAAGTAGCGAACTGGATAAAGCAAGGCAGCTTTTGGCACAAGGTCAGGATGCCGGACAGGTGATGGAACGTCTGGCCAATGCCTTAAGCGCAAAACTGGCGCATGCCCCCTCGCAACTGGTGCGGCAGGCTGCTATGCATGAAAACCCGGAACTGCTAGATTTGATCGTACAGGGCTTAGGCATTGACGCTGAGCAAAACCCTTAAGCAATATCTTCCCTGAATGACAACTTTTTGCTCACTTCCAGCAATTGGTTTTTGAGATCTTGCTGGGCTTGCACCGAAGTCGCGACATTCATTTTTCGGCTGAGATACAGTTTTTTGAGCTGCAACACAATTTCCTGACACAAGCCATCCAGTCGTTCGGGTTGCTGCACATACACGCCCATATCCACCGCGTCCAGCAAGTGACACAGCTTGTTGCGTTCCTGTTCATTGGGCCATGCACCCAACAGGAAATAAAGACATTGTTCAGGATCATCTGGTAATTCTTCTTCGGCTTGCTGCATGAGGTACAGCGCACGGCCAAAGGCATGGTTGGCATCAGCCAGATCTATTAAAGAGGTCATCTGACTAAATAAAGCCGGATATTGCAATAACAGTAACAGGGCTTTTTCTTCAAGACTGGAGCTTTGTTCAAACGACAATAATTGCTGCTGTGCAGCCGGTTTTTTATTCCAGCCTAGCCCCAGCCGGTCGCGCAGGGATTGATCCAGCAGTCGCTTAAAGCTGCCTTTTGCTGGCAGTAGGGCGGTTAAGGCACGCGCTTCCTGCATCAGCCGACTTTTGCCTTCGGGACTTTTAATATCAATTTGCTGTGCCAGACTTTCAAATAAAAAGTCCGATAGCGGCGGTGCCTGTTCAATGCGCCGCCGGATGCCACCTAAGCCTTCCTGCCTGATCAGGGAATCCGGATCATGCTGCTCGGGCAACACCAAAAAACGCAATTCTCGTCCATCGCTGAGTGCCGGCAATGCCAGCTCTAGCGTACGCCATGCGGCACGTTGTCCGGCTGTATCGCCATCAAAGGCCAGCGTAATTTTGTTGCTTTGCTTAAACAGGGTGTTGAGGTGTTCTACATTGGTGGCTGTACCCAAGGATGCCACCGCACCGGGTAGTCCGGCCTGTTGCAGGGCAATCACGTCCATGTAGCCTTCTACCATCAACCATTGGCTTGCACGGGCTTTGCGGCCTTCATACAGGCCATACAGGATTTCACTTTTATGGAAAATCACTGATTCGGGCGAGTTGATGTATTTGGGCTTGATGTCGTCACTCAGGGCACGGCCACCAAAACCTACCACGCGGCCTTTGGCATCCCGAATGGGGAAAATCACCCGGTCACGCAGCAGGTCATAGGCACGGCCTTTTTCACTATCACGGATCAGCCCCACGGTTTTTAGACCTTCAACATCACGGCTAAAGTGCTGTTCCAGATGTTGCCAGTCGCTGGGTGCATAACCCAGTCGCCAAAACTCACAGGCTTTGTCGTCCAGTCCCCGATTATTTAAATAGGCTTGGGCAGCACGATTGTTGGTGAGTTGCTGCTGATAAAACTGCGCGACCTGTTCCAAAAGATCATACAGGTTGCCTTCTTTAGATGCGCTGCTGCTCATGCCAGCGTCTGCTTCACCCTGATTGCTATGATCTTGCCAGAGGTCATCCAGCATCAGGTGATTGACAGGCGCAAAACCCGCTGATGCGTCAGTCTCTAGGGGAATATCAAAAGGATCGCTGCCTTGTGCCGACGTGTTGCCTGTTTTTGCGGGTAGCGATGATTTGTCAGAGGTATTGGCAGTCTTGTTATGGGTGATTTTTTGTAGGGGAGGCCGTGCTGCTTCATTGCGTTTGTAGCTAAATTTATTCTGGTCATCCTGCGAATTTTTGGGCAGTTCAATACCAGCTTGTTGCGCCAGATCCTTGATCACATCAATAAAATTACGGTTTTCGTATTCCATCAAAAAGCCAATCGCATTGCCATGCGCATGGCAGCCAAAGCAATGATAAAACCCTTTGTTGCGGTCTACATTAAATGAAGGGGATTTTTCCTGATGAAACGGACAGCAGGCAGTGTAGGTTTTGCCGGCTTTTTTGAGTTTGATCCGGCTACCAATCAGCTCGACCAGATCAAGGCGATCCAGTATTTGATCAATGGTATGTTGTGGAATTGCCATGTTGCCCCCTGCTGCGCTGCTTGGTCAAAACAGGCAGCAGGGAAACTATAGCATAAGCTGAATCGTCAGTTATGCTTTGGCCGGATTATAACGACTACGGCGCATTGGATGGTGCAGATTCAGGCTGTTGCTGTGGCGAGGTCAGCTCTGGCAAACCCAAACCAATGCTAGGCACTGCGGGTTGCTGTACGGCATTGTCCAGAGTCGGCTGTGTCACATCAGGCTTGATCTGTTCGGATGATAGTTCATCACTGGTGGCCGGACTGGCCGCTGGAGGCAGCACCACGGCAGCATTCTGATGGTTTTTGGGCACAAAAGACTGCGCTTCACGACCAAAAATTCCCAAGGTAGCCCGGTTCACCCATGATGCTTTACCGCGTGCTGCATTAAGGTCAACGCCATTGCCTTTTACCAGCTTGGGATAGTTCATGCGAATGATGTCAAGGTACTGATTGGCAGTTTGCTGGTCGCCCAATTTTTGATAGCCATACACCATGGTGGCGAGCGCTTCGGGGATTTGCGGAGTTTGTGGATAGTATTCCAGTACCCAGCGTGCGCGTTGTACCGCAGCCAACCATGCCTGACGTTTTAGGTTGTAGCGCGCGATGTTCATTTCGCTTTCAGCCAGTTCCTGACTGATGTACTGCATACGCTGGGCAGCATCGACCGCATAACGGCTGCTGGGAAAACGCTGCACAAAGTCACGCAGGCTGCTGTAGGCCAGACGCAGGTAACTGACGTCACGGTGTGCCTGATCTAGGTTGGTGTAGCGTAGCAAGCCATCGTAATGCTGCTCCATGTTGGACACGCCACGAATATAGTAGGCGTAAGCCAGTTGGGCATTGCGCGGATACAAGCGGATAAAACGGTCTGCCAGCGTCACGACACCGGGGTAATCACCCTGCCGAAAGCGTGAGTACATGAGATCCAGTTGCGCCTGTTCGGTGTATTCGCCGGTTGGATAATAGGTATCCAGTGCTTCTAGTGATTTGTTGGCTTCAGTAAACTGGCCGCGTTTGAGGCTCTTTTGTGCTGACTGGTAATAGGCTTGCTCACTACGCTGAGGGCCTGCATCTTTTAAATCTTTTTTCTTACTTGGAAAGCTGCTACAACCCGCCATTCCTCCTGCAATTGCCACGGATAATGACAACATCAACACACTAAAACGGGGCAGCGACATAAATACTCCTCTGGACTTAACGGGCAATACGCTACAATGGGGGCTATTTAACCATTTTTGATGACAGATACCAAATGGCTCCTACACAAAATCTACAGCAAACACCAGATGCAAGCATAAATGAGCCGTCTGAGGATGACAATGCGTTATTTGCCGATCTGCATGAAGACCTGTTTGAGGGAGATCTAACGCCAAATCAAGCCACTACTGCCACCAAAATCACGCAGCAGGCCATTGTGCCAGACGAGATGATTGGCTTGCGCTTTGATCAGGCGGCTGCCAGCCTTTTTGCTGAATTTTCGCGGGAACGTTTAAAAGGCTGGATGCAGGATGGCCAGCTCACCATTAATGGCCAGACGCTAAAACCCAAAAATCGCTGTCTGGGTGGCGAGGTACTCAATCTGGATGTCACCCTGCAAGACCAGAATACCACTGAGCCTGAAGCCATGATGCTGGACATTGTGTACGAAGACGATGACATTCTAGTGGTCAACAAGTCGGTTGGACTGGTGGTGCATCCCGGTGCGGGCAACTGGTCAGGCACACTGGTGAATGGCTTGTTGTACCATGATGCCAAGCTCAAGGAATTGCCACGCGCTGGACTGGTACACCGGATTGACAAGGACACCAGTGGCTTACTGGTAGTGGCCAAAAATCTGGCGGCGCAGCACCACCTGAGCAAGCAACTGGCCGAAAAATCGGTGTATCGTATTTATGATGCCATGGTAGTGGGGCATGTGATTGCCGGTGGTACGATTGACCAGCCCATCAAGCGTCATCCGGTGGAACGTACCCGCATGAGCGTGCAACCGGGCGGACGTGCTTCGGTCACTCATTATCGGGTGCTGGAACGCTTTGGCTCGCACACGCTGGTACAGGCACAACTGGAAACTGGACGCACGCATCAGATCCGTGTGCATTTGTCGCATGTGGGCTTTCCGCTGGTCGGTGATCCGGTGTATGGCACGCGGCGGCGATTGCCACAAGGTGCCAGTCAGAATCTGGTCAAAACCTTGCAGAACTTTAAACGACAAGCCTTACATGCACGTAAGCTGGGTCTAGTGCATCCGGGTACGGGCAAAAATATGCAGTTTGAAGCACCATGGCCAGAGGACTTTAGCCAACTGGTCAAAGCCCTGCGTGATGAGGGTGCTGATGATTAAGTTGTCTTTGCCACCACAACTAATCGCAGCAACTGGTCTGCCAAGTGGAGTATTGGCAGGGCAAACCACCCGACACCCGATTAATCCCTTATCAAAAAGTGCGGCGCCCTTTGGCGATTTTAATCTGGCGCTGCATGTGGGGGACGATGCCCAAACAGTTCAGCAGCAACGCATTGAGCTGCTCAAGGCATTGCAACCTTATGGCGCCAAACAACTGGTCTGGCTGGAACAAACGCATAGTACCCACGTGCATGAAGTGACTGAAAAAAGTATATCGTTTTCACCTATTCATGCCGATGCCCTGATTACCCGGCAAACCGGTGTGGCTTGCATGATCATGACGGCGGATTGCCTGCCGATTGTGCTGAGCAATGCCGATGGCAGCGAAGTGGGCTGTATTCATGCTGGCTGGCGTGGTTTGCTAGGTGGCATTATCGAAAATACGGTGAATGCTATGCAGTCTCCGGCTGTGTTTGCTTGGTTGGGTGCTGCGATTGGTGCAGAACGTTTTGAAGTGGGCGCAGAGGTATATGGCGCGTTTACTCAGGATAATCCGGCTGCTGCCAGTGCTTTTGTTGCTCAGGGGGCAGGTAAGTATCTGGCTGATATTTATCAACTGGCTGGTCAGCGCCTGCAACGATTGGGGGTACAGCATATCAGTGGCGCAACGCAGTGCAGCTATCAGCAATCTGCTACATTTTACTCCTATCGGCACACCCCAAAAACGGGGCGCATGGCAACTTTTGTCATGATTCAATCTCCATAGATGTATGGCGTAATGCAGCATGGCTTGAGATGTTGTGTATTGCTGTTTTTATGATGATGTTTTGCATCGGCTTTTGAGATAAAAACCCCATACTGTTATGATGTAACACTTGAGCCGCATCTCCATGCAGGCCGCTTTTAGGATGTTGAATTGACCAACGCGATTGCTCCTGATACTGCTCCTCATCTGTCTACTGCCAGTAGACAGGTCTGTATTGTTTATCATAGTCCCTACGGGCACACCGAACGTGTGGCACACGCCATTGGCGAAGGTGCGCGGCAAGTTACCGCTACACAGGTGCATGTGATGTCGGTAGATCACGTGGATTGGCATGCACTGGATCATGCCGATGTGATTATTTTCGGTTCACCCACCTATATGGGCAGCGTGACCAGCGGTTTTAAGCTGTTTATGGATGCCACCTCCAAGCGCTGGAAAAATCGGTTATGGACTGGCAAGCTGGCGGCAGGATTTGCCAATTCGGGTGGCTTGAGCGGTGACAAGCTAGCGGTATTGCAGCAAATTTGTCTGTTTGCCATGCAGCATGGTATGTTGTGGAGCGGTATTCCGCTGATGCCAACCGGTCATACTGACTCCGATTTAAACCGGCTGTCCGGCTTTTTGGGGCTGATGACCCAATCCAATAATGCCCCGGTCGAAGAAACGCCGCCAAAAGGCGATATTGAAACCGCAAAATGGTTTGGCAAGTATCTGGCCGAGCTGGTTTAACTGTTGAGGGGTGACTCAAAATCCTTATCCCAAGCAAAGCATTTTGCTTAAGTCTTGATCAAAGCGTGAAATAACATAAAACGGATCGTCAAGTCGGTACAGCGAACGCTTAGCACCCCATAATAGAATAGCGCTGAGATAAAGCATCCTATATAAAGCAGTCTGATATAGACCAGCATCGTTTGATCTTTATGAGTATAAATATGACCAAAATCCATTCCAGAGAGTTTGCATTGCTCATGGCTTTACTGATGTCGGTGGTTTCTTTTTCCATTGACGCGATTTTGCCTGCATTGGGTCAAATTGGCCGAGTGTTTGCCGTCAATAATCCCAATCATGTGCAATGGGTGATTACCTGTATTTTTGCGGGCATGACCATGGGTCAGCTCATTGCCGGGCCATTGTCCGATGCGATTGGCCGCAAGCGGATTTTGTTTGCTGGCATTGCCATTTATTTTGTGGGCAGCGTGCTGTGTTATCTCACCCATAGTTTTGAGCTGTTTTTGCTGGGTCGGTTTATTCAGGGCATTGGCGTTGCCGGGCCATATGTTGCTACTATTTCGGTTGTACGCGACAAATACAGCGGCAACGAAATGGCACGGGTGATGTCGCTGATCATGATGGTATTTATGATAGCACCTGCCATTGCACCAGCTATTGGACAGGTGATTATTCATTTTTCAGGCTGGCGAGAAATTTTCCTGCTGTACATTGGCTATGCGCTGGTGGTTGGGATATGGATTGCCTTGCGTCTGGAAGAAACCCTGCTGCCTGAACAACGGCTGCCCATGCAGCTCAAGGCATTTCAAAGTGGCTTTCAGGAAGTCATCAGTAACCGGACCACCATGAGTTATTTGCTGTGTACCGGTTTATGTTTTGGCGGTTTTATTGGCTATCTGGGCACCTCACAGCAAATTTTTATGCAGCAATTTGGCCAGTCTGGCAATACTTTTAGTCTGTGCTTTGCAATGCTGGCTGCTTTAATGGGAGTGGCGTCTTTTGTGAACTCAAGACTGGTAGCCAAAATTGGGATGCGCCGGATTTGCATGTATGGCATGTTGTCGATTGCGCTGCTGTCGTTTTGTTTTTTACTGGTGCAATACAGCGGTGTGCATATTACTTTCTGGATGTTTTTGCTGTATGCGAGCATTTTGTTTTCGGTGTTTGGTTGCCTGTTTGGCAATTTGAATGCGATTGCCATGGAGCCGATGGGGCATGTAGCTGGCATGGCTTCTGCGATTATTGGCGCATCGGCGTCCGTTTTATCGCTGATACTGGCCACGGTCATTGGCCAGCTTTATAACGGCACGCTTATGCCCATGACGTGGGGTTTTGCCATTTTATGTGGGGTGTCGTTTTTGGTAATGGTGAATGAAAATAAATGGCTGGCTGCTTCGCGCGTGGCCTGATAATAAGCAAAGTAGGTTTAAACGCACTATAAAAAAGAGCCGCTTAAGCGACTCTCTTAATATAAGAAGATTCAATCAACCTTTCAACACCGCTAGCAAATCATCCTTGCTGAGTTCACGCGCCTCGCTATCACGGCGGCCTTTGTATTCAAAGGTGCCTGCATCCAGACCACGCTCGGACACCACAATGCGATGCGGTATGCCAACCAGTTCCAAGTCAGAAAACTTCACGCCCGGACGTTCATTGCGGTCATCCAGCAACACATCAAACCCGGCAGCCAGCAATTCGGCATATAACTCTTCAGCCGCAGCAACGGCGCGGGGCGACTTGGCCTGATTCATCGGTACAATCGCGACTTCAAACGGGGCAATGCTTTGTGGCCACATAATGCCCTTGTCATCAAAGTTTTGCTCAATCGCAGCAGCCACCACACGGGTAACCCCAATGCCATAACAGCCCATGGTCACCACAAACGGCTTGCCATCTTCGCCCAGAACCTTGCAATTTAAGGCTTCGGAATATTTGGTGCCTAGCTGGAAAATATGCCCCACTTCAATGCCACGCTTGATATTAATAATACCTTTTCCATCAGGCGAAGGATCACCATTTACCACGTTGCGGATGTCTGCCACGGCAGTAATCTGTGCATCACGTTCCCAGTTCAGGCCAGTCACATGCTGGCCAGCCTGATTGGCACCCGCCACAAAATCGCTCAGTATCGACGCCGAACGATCGACAATCACCGGAATGCTTAAGTCTTGTGGACCAATCGAACCCGCTTCCAGACCCAGCGCTTTCACTTCATCTTCGCTGGCAAAAGTGAGCGGTGCAGCAACCTGTTCCAGTTTTTCCACCTTGATGTCATTGAGTTCATGGTCGCCGCGCAGTAACAGTGCAACCAGACTGTATTTGCCGTCTTCATCCGCCACACCGCGCACCAGTAAGGTTTTTACCGTTTGTGACGGATCAACATTTAACAGTGCAGCGACTTCTGCAATGGTTTTGGCGTTTGGCGTATCAACCACTTGCATGGCCTGAGTGGGGGCAGGGCGTGTGCCAGTAACGATGGCTTCGGCCATTTCAACGTTGGCTGCAAAGTCGGATTCGGTTGAAAACGCAATATCATCTTCACCGCTGTCGGCCAGCACATGAAATTCATGCGAACCATTACCACCAATAGAACCGGTATCGGCCTGTACCGCACGGAAATTTAGCCCCAAACGCTTAAAAATAGCATGATAGGTGTCGTACATGCCCTGATAGGTTTCTTCTAAAGAGGCCTGATTGGCATGAAATGAATAGGCATCTTTCATGATAAATTCGCGTGAGCGCATTACGCCAAAACGCGGACGGATTTCATCGCGGAATTTGGTTTGTACCTGATAAAAGTTGACCGGCAATTGCTTGTAGCTTTTTAGCTCTTGGCGTGCCAGATCGGTAATCACTTCTTCGTGAGTGGGGCCAAGTACAAACGGACGGTCATGGCGATCACGAAAGCGCAGCAGCTCGGGGCCATAGGCCTGCGCACGGCCGGATTCTTCCCACAGCTCAATGGGTTGGGTGACGGGCATCAGCACTTCCATGGCGCTTTTATTCATTTCTTCACGAATAATGGCGCTGACTTTATTCAGCACACGCACACCCAGCGGCAGCCAAGTGTACAGACCGGTAGCCAGTTTACGGATCATCCCAGCACGAAGCATGAGCTGGTGCGAGATCACCTCGGCATCACCGGGGGTTTCGCGGAGTGTGGCAAACAGTAAGCGGCTGGCGCGCATGGATATAGGTCCTAAAGCAAAAATCTAAACTGAAAAAATTATCAGTACTAAGAAAAACCAATGATTGCCGATGGCCTGTATGGTTGCATCGCGAAATGTCGGCATCATTAGCTAACAATAATATGGGGCTATTCTATCGTTTTTTAGGCATAGCTCACCATAAGAATTATGGGCTTTTTAGTGCTTCATCTATTGATAAGCTGTCTTTGTGAGATAGACGGGCTTCTTCTGTTTGGATAAATTTTAATAAGCCAGTAGAAGTAGCGGGTTGGGATGGCTGTCGATCATGATATTTCTCTTTGATTTAACTTAATTAAGCCTGATAATTTGTAAAAGTTTGGTAAGAATCCAAAGTTTGTAAGAAGCATAAGATTAATCTTTGTTGAGAATTTCGAAGTTGTGCGATGTTGATGATAAGTTTTGACAATGGTATTAATTTTTATTCTTTGATCAATTCACATTAAATAATATTAAATTAGTGCTAGTTTAAATTATGGAATATATTTATTTGGTCTTGACGGTTAGCTTGGGTCTGGTTGCTGCTATCAGTTTTATTATAGGAATATTTAATAAACCTAAGATATTAGAGTTGTCTATGGCCTGTGCTTTATTCGCAGGGTTATCCTTTTCTTTTTATGATTCAATGCAAAATGATAAACTACCAGCTTTACAGTATGAAACTGAAGTCGTTTGTGGCAAATTTATTCGAGAATCTAATGCAGGTAGGCCATCCTACCGAGCTGGCGGCAAAGGATATACATTTTATTTTAATTTAGAGCATTACGGATCTGTTATGTATCAAAATATTAATATGGGTAGAAAAGATATTAGTAGTGCTACTGATTACAATAAAATGATACTTGATAGTAAGGTATGTCTAAAAATAATAAAGCCTGTAAAGCAGAATATTTGGAATGAAGATATTAAAATTATTGATTATTGGGAAAATAAATAATACTTAGTGAAAATTAATTAAATAAGGGCATTTCAGCCTATTCAAAAAAAGGGCATTAGGATTCACTTAGATAACTTATGAATGAGATCCACGTCCGGTGAATCTAGTTTATTTTTACTTCAAAATCGTACGCCCTGCGGGACTCGAACCCACGTCGGTCGCTTAGGAGGCAACTGCTCTATCCAGTTAAGCTAAGGGCGTATTAATTAACATTAGTGACTTGCAAATGTTAAGGGCGGAATTAAACCATAAAACTCAGCGTTTTTCAGCCATCTTGCCGTATTTAAGGCAAATTTTAGTGGGGCGAGTGGTCATCTTTATTGATGTGATGATTCAGGTTCCGGTTCAAGCCCAGCGTTTTAAACAGCCCATACATCAGGCCGATCCATACCGGAATCATAATCACGGATTCCCTAAAACCCTTTTGCCACATGATATACAGCACCAGCACAACAAAACCCAGCACCACCCAGTTGCTTAGCGGCGCAAACAACGTGGGATAGCTGGTGGTGATATTGTTGCGCTGTATAAACTTCTTAAAGTGTAAGTGCGTCAGGCTAATCATCGCCCAGTTCAGCACCAGCGCGCCAATCACAATGTACATCAGGTGACTTAAGGCTTTTTCCGGCACAAAATAGTTGAGCAAGACACAGCCAAAAATCAGCGCGGCAGACATTAAGGTCGCCATAATTGGCACACCCTGACGATTCACTTTCAAAAATAATTTTGGCGCATTGCCTTGTTGTGCCAGCCCAAACAACATGCGGCTATTGGCATACATGCCACTGTTATATACCGATAAGGCAGCCGTTAAAATAATAAAATTGAGCAGGTTGGCGGCCCAATTAATACCCAGCTGGCTAAAAATCATCACAAACGGGCTTTTGTCCAGACTGCCAATGTCCAGCTGGTTCCACGGCACTAACGACAGCAGCACCGTGAGCGAGCCAATATAAAAAATCAGCACCCGGTACACCACCTGATTAATGGCCATGGGAATGGTTTTTTGTGGATCATCCGCTTCGGCAGCAGCCATACCAATCAGCTCAATCCCGCCAAAGGCAAACATGATAAACGCCAGCATGTAAAACAGGCCATCAAAACCATTGGGAAAAAATCCGCCATGGGTCCACAGGTTGCTAAAATGCGACATTGAATCAGCAGGCGCGGTGAGCAGCAAATAGCAGCCAAACACAATCATGGCAATCACAGCGGCTACTTTAATGATGGCCAGCCAGAATTCCGACTCACCATAAAATTTCACATTGGTTAAATTAATAGCCGTGATAATCAGGTAAAAAAACAAAATCGACAGCCACGACGGAATTTGCGGCCACCAGTAATTAATGTATTTACCGACTGCGGTTAGCTCGGTCATCGCCACCAGAATATACAAGATCCAGTAGTTCCAGCCCGCCAAAAAACCCGGAAATTTGCCCCAATACTGATAAGCAAAATGACTAAATGATCCGGCCACGGGTTCATGTACAATCATCTCGCCCAGTTGACGCATAATCAAAAATGCAATCAGCCCGCCAATGGCATAGCCCAGAATTACCGACGGGCCAGCAGAGGCAATCACATCGGCTGAACCCAGAAACAGGCCAGTACCAATGGCACCACCCATGGCAATCAGCTGAATATGACGATTTTTTAAACCACGTTTAAGCTGTGGGGCAGGAGAGTGGCTCACATGAATTCCTGAGTATCAGCAAAGCAAAAGACATTTAGCGGCTATAATAAACAGATTATCTATCATTAAAAAGTACACTTTTGCAGGGTAGCGCGACTGTGGCGCTAAGTTAGCGTGACGCTACAGTTTTGACATGAAGTATTGTCAAAACTAAAAAACACTCTACAATCGAACCCAGTCAATGAGTATGCACCAGACCCGACTGCCGGGCATTCACACAACAGCGAGATCATAATGACCACCAGTGCGCAGAATACATCAGTTAACACCACGACCATCGCCAGTACCTATAGCTTGCAAGGATTTGATTTCAAAAATCGTTTTATCAAAGGTGCCATGAGCGAAGGACTGGCCAACAAGGCCGGTGAGGTCAATAGCAAACATTTAAAATTGTACGAAACCTGGGCGCAAGGTGGTCTGGGCTGCGCAATTACCGGTAATGTCATGGTGGATATTAGAGCCAAGAATGAACCCGGTGTGGTGGCCATTGAAGATGAACATGATCTGGCTGGCCTGACCCAGTGGGCGAGTATTGGCAAGCAGTACAACATGATCCAGTTGGTGCAGTTGTCGCATCCGGGTCGCCAGTGCCCCAAAGGTCTGAACAAGGAAACCGTTGCCCCATCAGCCATTCCGTTTAGTCCGGCACTGTCTACTTTTTTTGGTACACCGCGCGCTTTAACCGAAGCCGAGATTCAGGACATTATCCAGCGCTTTGGCAATGCGGCGCGTATTTGTAAAAAAGCCGGTTTTGAAGGTGTGCAACTACATGGTGCGCATGGTTATTTGATTAGCCAGTTTTTATCACCACTGACCAACCAGCGCACCGATCAATGGGGCGGCAGTATTGAAAACCGCATGCGCTTTTTGCTGGAAGTGTATAAAGAAGTACGCCAGCAAACCGGCGACAATTTTATTGTCAGTGTCAAACTGAACTCAGCCGATTTCCAGCGCGGTGGCTTTACTGAAGAAGATGCCATGGCGGTATTTCGTGCTATTGATGCACAAGGCATCGACCTGATTGAAATTTCTGGCGGTACTTATGAAGCGCCTGCAATGGCTGGTGCCAAACGTAAAAAACCGACAGACCAGCCAGCAGTAAAAGCAAGCACACAGGCACGTGAAGCCTATTTCCTTGAGTTTGCTGAAAAAATTCGTCAGCAAGTCAAAACTGCCCTGATGGTCACCGGTGGCTTTAGAACCCGTCATGGAATGGACAGCGCCCTGCAAAGTGGTGCTTGTGACTTTATTGGCATTGCACGTCCATTGGCGGTAGAAACTGATGCACCGGATCATTTGCTGGCCGGTAATGACAGCGTGCGCTATGCGGTTAAACCGATCAAAACTGGCTTACCCATGCTGGATAAAATGGCGGTGATGGAAGTGATCTGGTATGCCGCGCAGTTTAAGGCGATTGGACAGGGCAAAAAACCCAAGCCAAACCTCAGTCCGCTGTTGGTACTGGCCAATTATGCCCGTGGCAATATCAAGGCAATCTTGCAACGCCGTACCCGGTTACGTGCCTGATTCATTGCATGATTTAACGTATGGTTTAGCGCATAAGCTTCCCATTAGTTTTGTTGTTTTAAAGACTGGCTTAAGCTAGCAAGGTATATAACCTTGTTAGCTTTATATGACTGTGCCAGAATGCCTTTACAGATTATTGTGGCAAGATGTGGAAACGCACTTGCTACACAAGGGGAGTAGCCTCACCCACGCCATCTATCGTCAATACGCTTTATTTCACGGCAACACTGCCAACAGTAAAGCCGGTAGCTGGATACTGCAAACAGCGCAAAAAACGCCAGTTTGACAGTATAGGCAAGACCTTGACTCATGTTGTTTGACTTAATTGATCAGACAGCAGGTCAGGGTTTTTTTATGTCCCGATATGATGCCTGCTGTCTGCACTGGAGAATTATTGTGGAAACCATTGGTAATCCGTGGCTGTATGCCATTTTCTTTGCAATCGTGGCAGTCATGCTACTGGTTGACTTCCTAGGCTTTAAGCAAAAAGGCTCAGAATCAAATCAGCAACCCGTCCCCATCCGGCAAGCGGCGCTGTGGAGTGTGGCGTGGGTTGCTGTGTCTGGCCTGTTTGCAGGTGGTTTGTGGTGGTACTTAAATGGGACAGTCGGTGCGGCCATTGCCAATCAGAAAACCCTTGAGCTGGTGACCGGTTATCTGCTGGAAAAATCACTGGCGATTGATAATGTGTTTGTCTGGCTAATGATCTTTGGCGCGTTTGCTGTACCGCCAGCATTACAGCGCCGCGTGCTGCTCTATGGCGTACTGGGTGCCATTATCTTACGCACGATTTTCATTTTTGCCGGTGCCTGGCTGATTCAGGAGTTTTCATGGATTTTGTATCTATTTGGCGCGTTTTTGGTCTATACCGGCATCAAATTTATGAAAGGCAATCACGCCGAGGAAAATGACATTGAAGACATGAAGCTGCTCAAGTGGCTACGTGGCCATCTGCGTATTACATCAACCTTGCGCGAAGGCCGGTTTTTTGTACGGGAAAATGGCCTGCTGTGGGCAACGCCGCTGTTTGTGGTATTAATTCTGGTTGAATTTTCCGATGTGATTTTTGCGGTAGATTCCATTCCGGCCATTTTTGCCGTCACCACTGATCCGTTTATTGTCCTGACAGCTAACCTACTGGCCATTCTGGGTTTGCGTGCGATGTTTTTCCTGCTGGCTGGTGCCGCTGCCAAAATGCATTACCTGCCGTATGGCTTGGGCGTGATCATGACGTTTATTGGTATTAAAATGCTGTTGCTGGATGTATATCATGTGCCTATTGGTATTTCTTTGGGCTTTATTGCTGTGGTGCTGGCGATCACTGGATGGCTGTCATGGCAACATGCCAAAGGCTTATCCGTAGACAGCAAATAATCGATTAGCGAAATAAACCACGATCCATTTTTAGTTTTTGGACGTAGACAGCATGGTTTACTCGGGTAAATGATGTTGTTCGTCTATCTCCAATTCCTCATGACGCAGAGTTACAACATGGATTGTGGTGTGATGCTGGGTAATTTTGCCAATATCGACTTGCTCGGTCACCACTGTTTTTTTATGAATCACAGCTTCTTCACGATAAACTGGCAGCTCAATACTTTGATTAGGGCGGAGCGTGATCGTTTCGCCATTGAGCTGAATGCGGGTGGTATGTTCCGAATCATCTGAAGAATCGGCAGGTTCAGTAGTTTGCTGATATTCGATCACCAACACTTCTTCAGTCAGCACCACCGGAATATGCACGGTTTGTTCACGTACTACTTTTTTGACCAGCAAACTGCCAGTCGTGTGTTTTTCAACTTGAATATCAACTTGTTCTGCCAGTAATTCCATACGGTCAGTGATATTCGGTTCTACAGCATGTTGTGATTCAGTGATTTGATTATTAGTAATTTGAGAGTCAGTAATTTGACAATCAATGCTGCTATTCGATTGAGGAGAGATGGGCTTTTCTAAAGAAGACATAGTCGTTACCAGTTAAAATACAAAGGATCTGTTTAACAGACCAATAAGGCAGCAATGGCCTTATATAAGTTAACCATGCTGCCTTAACATAGTGGATGGTTTAAACTATTTAATACTGCTTAAACCATACAACGCCTAAATTTAACGCGGATTTTTGTCATCATTGACCGCATGTACATCACCGGTTTTTTGCACATCCAATTCTTCACGTTTTACCGTATCTGTCACGGTTTGTTGATGCTGATGCGCTGTTTTACCAATTTCAACCTCTTCTACCACGTAGGCTTTTTTATCCACATTGGCGCGCTCTGCTTCAAGCTCTACCGAAATGGTACGGCTATCGGCACCAATTTCACGATCGGTCGGACGATTGTCTACCGGATGACGGTTAATAAAGGCTTCCTCTTCTTCCAGATTAACATTCACTGACTGCTCGTTACTCACCACACGTTTGCCCACGGCCACTGTACCAGCGACATAACGGTCTTTGCCGACAGTGAGACGTTCTTCCAGCAATTCAAGCTTGGTTGGGGAGTCATAGTATTTGCTGTGTGTGTCAGCAGGGGTATTTGCAAACTCGTTGCCAAAAACACGCTGATCCTGTGCCTTGACATCGTTGTACTGATAGACCCGCGCTTCATCGTAGTCTTCCAGATTTTCCGCATGGTCTTTGGTCAGGTTACTAATATACACGTCATCATCGTTGCGGAAATCTGCAAAACCAGCAGGAATTAATACTTCTTTACTATTAAACCAGCCACCGACGTCCACAATAAAATAACGGATTTTGCCAGTGTCTTGTTCTACCAGCGCACCTTCAATTTTGCCAATTTTCTCATCGTTGGCACCATAAACCGTATGGCCTTGTGGATCATAATAATCCTGACCTAATTCTGATTGATAATTAGTTTGAATGTCTTTTAATCGAATTAACTGACTCATGTTCATGTTCCTTCTATTCATTGATATTACATTCAAGGGCAAGGCTGCATTTTAAATAGAATGTTTGAATAATCCCCTGTCAAATGACAGATCCAAAAACCAGCCTATTTAAAATAACTAACCAGCAAACCCAAAATAGCAACTCCGATTGACACAACTGCCAGCATGGAGTGCTTGGCTTAGAGTGTCTAAGCTAGATCAAATGATTTTTTAAAGTAGTGTTGGTTTGCCACGCTTTTGTTAACTAGTACTCATTCTCGTTATTTTGAGTATCGGGTAACCGTCTATAGCAACGTCTTACATCAACTCTGTATAGCAATATTTAAAATACGAATGCTTGGTTGCACAAAGATCAGCTTTTTTCTGGTTAATGATCGTCCGCTTTGCCCTAAATAGCGCGCGCTAGATATAAATGTGATGACAAACCGATCTAAATAAGCAAGAAAGAAGGGAAGTATTGAGAGAAGTCGGCATTGTGCCATGGGACACGTTAGCGGTCAGAGGCTATTGAGCAGCGACGCATGACTTAACAGCAAGACAAGTTTGCAAAAATGTCATCAGCAAGGCAAGCCAACAGTATTTTGCTAACTAGATGTTTAAAATATGTTTGGCTTTCAAAATTAATAGGCATTCAAAATCATTAGACATGCCCAATCACAATGCAAAAAGCCCAATCATTAATGACTGGGCTTTTGCTGATTTGCTCTCCTGATGGAAAGCAGAATCGAATATGGCGTCCCTACGGGGATTCGAACCCCGGTTACCGCCGTGAAAGGGCGATGTCCTAGGCCTCTAGACGATAGGGACGAGGCGTTTGGCGTGCGCACATATTAGGGATTTTGCTCTGTAGTGTCAAGCAGCATTTGCGGCCAACTGTTCAAAATATGACAAAACAGTTCAGCCGTTTTTTGCGTGTCGTACAAGGCAGAATGCGCCTCTTTTCCATCAAATTCGATATTGGCAGCACGGCAGGCACGCGCCAGCACAGTTTGTCCATACGCAATGGCGCCCAGCGTGACCGTATCCAGCACCGAAAAACTATGAAATGGCGTCTGGTTTTTGCTGCCAGTACGGGCAACAGCGGCTTGCAGAAAACCCAAATCAAAGTGCGCATTGTGACCCACCAAAATACAATGGGTGCAACCTTGTTCACGGCGGATTTCGGTCAAACGCTTAAAAATTCGCTTGAGTGCCATTTTTTCGTCTTCGGCAATGGCCATACGCATGGGGTTAAACGGGTCAATCCCGGTAAAATCCAGTGAACGGCGATCCAGTCTGGCACCTTCAAACGGATGCAAATGTGCATGTAGGGCTTCACCCGGCACAAACCGGCCTGCTTCATCATAAATAATGGGAATACAGGCAATTTCTAGCAAGGCATCGGTTTGCGCATTAAAGCCAGCCGTTTCGACATCAACCACCACCGGCAAAAAGCCCCGAAAGCGCTGGCCAATGATGGGTAGGCTATCCGGTGGCATGGTCATTGAATACTCCACGGCAGGGTTTCACCGGCACGCAAAGGCACCAACGTCTGATCATCCAGATAAGGATAGGATGCAGGCACCGCATAGTCCTGCTTAACCAGCGTAATGGTATCGGTATTGCGCGGCAGGCCATAAAAGTCTGCGCCAAAGTGGCTGGCAAAACCTTCCAGTTTGTCCAGACGACCAGCCTGCTCAAAGGCCTCGGCATACAGTTGCATCGCAATCGGGGCGGTATAGCAGCCGGCACAGCCACAGGCATTTTCTTTTTTGTCCTGTGCATGCGGTGCGCTATCGGTTCCCAGAAAAAACTTGGGATTGCCGCTTGTGGCCACTTCCAGTAACACGGTTTGGTGTTTTTGGCGCTTTAAAATGGGCAGGCAGTAAAAATGCGGACGCATTCCACCGACCAGCATATGATTGCGGTTAAACAGCAAGTGTTGGGGGGTAATAGTGGCTGCTACATTGCGTCCTTGTTCCAGTACAAAATGTGCGGCTTCACTGGTGGTAATATGTTCCAGTACCAGTTTGAGCTTGGGAAACTGACGTAGCAAGGGCGCCAGCACATCATCCAAAAAACGTTTTTCACGGTCAAAAATGTCGACATGACTCTGGGTCACTTCACCGTGCAGCAGTAATGGAAACTGGTGTTCTTCCAGTTGTTCAATCACCGAATACACCTTGCGAATATCACTAACCCCGCTTTGCGAGTTGGTGGTTGCACCCGCCGGATACAGCTTGATGGCCTGCATAAAATCAGTGGCTTTGGCCTTGGCGATCTCGGAAGCTGGCGTTTCATCGGTAAAGTACAGCACCATACGCGGGTCAAAGGGTACGCCTTGGGGTGCATGCGCTAAAATACGCTCACGATAGGCCGCAGCGTCTTCAACAGTACGCACTGGCGGCACCAGATTGGGCATGCAAATCAGTCGATTAAAATGCTGGGCAGCGGCAGGCACCGTATGCGCCAGTGCAGCACCGTCGCGCAGGTGAATATGCCAATCATCAGGACGGGTGATGGTAAGAGTATTCAAAGTTCAACATCTTTGCTTAAAAACCCCATGATAATTCAATTATCGAAATGACGGAATGACTTGCAGGAAGATATATAGTCTTGATAGTGTGAACCTATATTTGAATGCATGGCTCAAATATAAAACTCACATAGGCCAGACGTGAGCGTTGATGTACTAACATCTATTAACAATGAGAATGTAAGTGATTAAAACTGCGACTGTTGCCTTACCCGAAGAAACTCTTCAAGAAGATCAGTTTATCCGTAAGTTGCTGGCCGACCGTCGGCGGATTGGTCGTTCTTTTCCCGACAGTCTGGAAACCTTGTTCTGGCAATCATTGGCTGAACGCTCACTACACATGATCCGCAGTATTGCCACGCTGGGTGTGCTGATTTATTTTATTGTGGGTCTGATTACATTTCCCAGTATTTATCTCATTGCTGATCAATCGCATCGTCTGCATGACATTCTGATCTGGTTTTTGATGTATCTCAACGGGGCAGTGTGTCTTGCCACTTTGCCGGTCATTGCCAACATTCCGGGGTTAATGCCGCATTTTCAGCGTTTTATTGTTGGCGTGAGTTTTGTTGGTATTTTCTTTAGCAGCTTTTTGACCATGCAGTATGAGGAGCCACGCCTAACCCAGCAGGGTGGTTATATTGTGGTGTTTGTTTATATGCTGATTTACTTCCTCACCGGCACGCGTCCTTTAATTCTGTGGATTACCTGTTTGATTGCAGGACTGTTGCCGCTGCCATTATTGTGGCTGATGGAGGTCAAGTTTGATCCCATGCTGTATTTTTATTCGGTGATCTTCAGCAATTTTGTGGGATTTTTTGTCAGTCAAAGCATTATTGGCAAGGAGCGTATTAGTTTTCTACAAGCACGCTTATTGGAGCTAGACAAACTGCATTCCAAACTGATGAGCAATGAACTCATCCGGCTGTCCAATGAAGACCCGCTCACCAGCTTATATAACCGCCGTTATTTTAATGAATCCATTCGTACTGAATGGGATCGCGCGGAGCGTTCTGGTGAACCATTGTCGCTGGTGTTTGTTGATATTGATTGTTTTAAAAACTATAACGACACCTATGGCCATCTCAAGGGCGATGATGCCTTAATCAAAGTGGCTGTGGCAATGAAGGAACAAATGCGGCGTAGCTCGGATATGGCCGCGCGTTATGGTGGCGAGGAGTTTATTCTGCTATTGCCCAATACCCCCTCTAGTGGCGCGCAGGTGGTTGCCAATAATATTATGAAAGCAATAGATGAGCTGAAAGTTGAACACAAAGCTTCATTAGTCGGCCAATACCTGACCTTAAGCATTGGGGTGGCGACTTGGGCTGGCGAAACTGATATGACCGAAACCCAGTTGATTGCACAAGCTGATTTAGCGGTTTATCAGGCAAAATCAGATGGACGCCATCGGGTGCGAATATTTGGTCAAAGCGCTGAAAAATAAAGCTTCTGAAAAATATAAACTGTGATCAATCCATGATTGCACACAATAAGATATTCTGAAAAACCAGCAATCCTAAAAAAGCAAGAACCCTTAAAAAAATTAAACCCTCTTCATACTGATAACAAAAACCAGCATGAAGAGGGCAGGAATGCGACTCAAAAAATTTGACTAAAAAGAATTTATTTTTTGTTCTTAAGCTGTGGAATGGCAGAACCCTGACCAATGGACAGTAAGCCAGTCTGAGTGTAGATACCCAGTTTGGCGCGGGTATCAGTAATATCCAGATTGCGCATGGTCAACTGGCCAATCCGATCCATTGGGCTAAACATGGAATCTCCTCTTTCCATGGTGAGGCGTTCAGCTTCGTAGGTCAGGTTGGGCGATTCAGTGTTCATGATGGTGTAATCATTGCCACGGCGCAGTTCCAGCGTCACTTCACCAGTAATGGCCTTGGCTACCCAGCGTTGTGCGGTTTCACGCAGCATGAGTGCCTGAGAATCAAACCAGCGGCCCTGATAAAGTAAACGACCCAAACGCAAGCCATTAATACGGTATTGCTCAATGGTGTCTTCGTTATGAATACCTGTCACCAGACGCTCATAAGCAATGTGCAGCAAGGCCATGCCCGGCGCTTCATAAATACCGCGCGACTTGGCTTCAATAATGCGGTTTTCAATCTGATCCGACATGCCCAGACCATGACGGCCACCAATGCGGTTGGCTTCTAAAATTAGCTCGACAGGATCATTAAAGTGCTGGCCATTCAAGGCAACCGGCATGCCTTCTTCAAAACACACGGTCACTTGTTCTGGCTTGATTGCCACGTCATCTTTCCAGAACGCCACGCCCATAATTGGCTCGACAATTTTGATACCGGCATTGAGGTATTCAAGGTCTTTGGCTTCGTGCGTTGCACCCAGCATGTTGGAGTCGGTGGAATAGGCTTTATCGGCTGACATCTTGTAGTCAAAGCCATTGTCGATCAAAAACTGCGACATTTCGGCACGGCCGCCCAGCTCATCAATAAAGGTCTGATCCAGCCATGGCTTATAAATTTTTAAGCCCGGATTGGTGAGCAGTCCGTAACGGTAAAAACGTTCAATATCATTGCCTTTATAGGTGGAGCCATCACCCCAGATATTGACGTCATCTTCTTTCATGGCAGTGACCAGCATGGTGCCGGTTACAGCGCGCCCCAGTGGTGTGGTATTAAAATAAGGAATACCACCCGTGCTGATATGAAATGCACCACACTGAATGGCAGCAATACCTTCAAGTGCAAGCTGTAAACGGCAATCAATCAAACGCGCTTTAATAGCGCCATAGCTGGTTGCTTTTTGCGGAATCGCATCATAGTCATCCTCATCAGGCTGACCCAGATTGGCGGTATAGGCATAAGGTTCTGCGCCCTTTTGCTTCATCCACAATAAAGCGGCCGACGTATCTAAGCCACCAGAGAAAGCAATCCCCACTTTTTTGCCAACAGGGACATGCTGCAAGATTGTTGCATTATCAGACATTGTGAATCCTAACGTCATAAAAAAACACACCTATTAAGGTGGTCTTGGTGAGTTTATATTAGCCATTTACCGCATTATATCACTTTTCATTCAACTGTTTTTACGAAAAATAATAGACTTCTTTTTGGGGTACTGATTATGGTTTGCGATTGTCTGAGCCATGCAGTGATTGTATTTTGCACGCCAATTCTGGCCAATTGTGCTGACAAAAATCACTTAAGTTGAAATTAGATTATACTTGAGAGCACCTAGTCAGTGTTTTAACGTGACTTAAATACCTTTGAATCTAGATAGCAGCAAAAAATGCGTACTTTGTTTTGGCATCATTTATTCTGGCGCACTTTGGTTATCATTTTTTTAATTCTGGCAGTAATTGGCGCTATATTGCCCGGTATGCCCACCACGGTTTTTCTGATTCTGGCCGCATGGGCCGCATCCAAGGGCTGGCCAGCATTGGATCACTGGCTGACCCATCATCCCAAATATGGACACTTGATCCGCGAATGGCGCGCGCACAAAACCATTCCGCGCAAAGCCAAGGTAATTGCTACCTTCATGATGTCGATAAGCGCCATCTTGATGCTGTTTACCAATGCGCCCGTTTTAGTCAAAATTTTTACCGATAGTGTCATGCTACTGGTCGCTTTATGGATGTGGACGCGCCCCGAGCCAAACTAGACTAAACAAAGCCAAGCCATAAACTAGATTATGAGCCAAATCATTTACTAAAGCATGCGTTTAGGAAATGCGTATCCGCCAAACCTTAGGGTGAAATTTCCTTTGCCCAACACTTTAAGCTCGAAATCAGCCTAACTGCATGCTAGGCTTTAACCGCTTACTTCGTCATTGAGGTTATCGTTGAGCACCATGTCCAAGCCTTATATTTTGGTGGATATTTCTACCCAGCAGTTGCATTTTATTGGTGCTGTGCAGCGCAGTTATTCCATTTCAACCGCCCTCAATGGCATGGGGGAGCAGGAAGGCAGTGGTTGTACGCCGCGTGGCCAGCATGTGATCAGCGATAAGATTGGTGCTGATCAGCCTATCAATAGTGTGTTTGTCGGGCGTGTAGCGACGGGTGAAATTTATACTGATCAGCTTGCCGCACACTATCCGCAACGCGACTGGATTTTAAGTCGCATATTATGGCTATACGGGATTGAACCGCAGTTGAATCAGGGGGTAGGTTGCGATAGCCATAGCCGCTATATTTATATTCACGGCACACCAGACACCGAACCGATGGGTGAGGCACGGTCACATGGCTGCATTCGTATGCGCAATAGCGATGTGATGGAATTATTTGATCTGGTAGAAGTCGGGACACGGGTCGATATTTTCGAACAACTAGAAAACTCAATAAATACCCAATAAAATTTGGTTTTAAAATGAAATGCTTAAATTAAAACAAATTTGTCGCATAGAGGTTTATAGACGAATAAAAAAGTCAAAAACGCACGTATTGAAACCGAATGAGCCACTTTTTGGACAATCAGCCGCGAAATTTCAAAAAAAGCTGAAAAGCGTTTGACAGCTTACTTAGATTCTCTATAATGCACCCCACAACGTAAGACATGGGCGTTTAGCTCAGTTGGTAGAGCAGCTGCCTTACAAGCAGCGGGTCGGCGGTTCGAGCCCGTCAACGCCCACCATGTTGAAGTTGTTGTTATGTAAAAATAACGTGATGCAGCGGTAGTTCAGTTGGTTAGAATATCGGCCTGTCACGCCGAGGGTCGCGGGTTCGAGTCCCGTCCGCTGCGCCATTTCCTCTGATTCAGAGGGCGTTATCCCAAAGTGACATTGCTTTAATAAGTACTTGACTGAATGCAAGCATCATTCAGACTTATCATGTGGTTGATGATAATACGCAGCGGTAGTTCAGTTGGTTAGAATATCGGCCTGTCACGCCGAGGGTCGCGGGTTCGAGTCCCGTCCGCTGCGCCATTTATTTTTAAACAAATCATAGATTTGTTCTTGCGCTCTGACAAAACATTATTTTGTTAATAGTGTTTGATGTTTAGATACTCCGCGCTTCGCTTGACTTGCGCTTTTTTAAAGCAGTGCTTTAAATGTTTTAAACAAATCATGGATTTGTTCTTGCGCTCGGACAAAGCAGTGCTTTGTTTGTCCTCGCTCAGGGCGTTTAGCTCAGTTGGTAGAGCAGCTGCCTTACAAGCAGCGGGTCGGCGGTTCGAGCCCGTCAACGCCCACCATATTTCTAGTTAAAATATCAAAGTGTTTGCGAAAACAGTATTCACGCACGAAAAAGTTGTAATTAAAAATCAAAACCGCGCTCATTAGTGCGGTTTTTTGCTGTTTGCTGACCTTGAAAATTTAATCATTGGCGGTGGTTTTTACCTCGACCAGTCCGGATTTTTGCGCCCACCAAACCAAGCCCACTAGCAGTTGGCGTTTATCATCCACAAAAGCCGGTTTTTTACCTTCAAAAATATGCCCTGCAAACTGAAAGCCCCAGCCAACGGTAAACAGGGGAATGGCTAGTGGCAAGCCAATGATGGTGGCACCTAAAGGAAGAGAGGCCGCAATCATGGGAATACCAATTTTATGACAAAACTGGTTGCGGGGATTTTGGTGGTCGGCCTTGTAGCTGTGGAGCAGGCCAGTCCATTCTTCGTTTAGCTTGATGTTCATAATAAATGCGCTATTTAGGGTTGTTAAAAATTAGCTTACAGTTGATGGGACAGCAGACACTATCAACTAGGCGACAATCTTGCGTATGATTCAATTTCATTTTATTGCGCAAGGAACGCACCATGGCAATACCTCTTTCCATTTGTCCCCAACAGATTCAGCAGCTCCAGCAAGGACAGTGGTTTGGTTCGTTGCCCTGTGATATGCAACAGCAATTGCTCAGCCATGCCCACATTAAAAATTTGCCTGCCCGTCATTATTTGTTTTATCGCCATGATGTTTTTGATGGTTTGTATTGCGTGCTAGCGGGTGCATTGCGGATTAATAGCCATAACGTTGATGGCAAGGAAGCTTTATTGGCAGTGATTGAACCCTATAACTGGTTTGGTGAGATTGCATTAATTGATGGCCTGCCGCGTACCCACGATGCGGTGGCTGAGCAATCCAGCACTTTGCTATGGATACCACCGGCTGCACTAAAGCAGCTATTGCAGGACAATCCAGTGCGCTGGCGTTATATAGCACAGCTCAGCACGCAGAAAATTCGTTTTACCTTTGCCAGCCTGGAAGAAAATGCACTGTTTCCCGCCTTTAAACGGGTAGTCAATCGCTTGATCCTGATTGCTGAAGGCTACGGTGAGTTTCGCCAAAGCAGCCAAAATAGTCGCCGTATACTCAATTTGCCACAGGAGCAACTTGCCAGTCTGTTGGCCATTTCACGCCAGACCACCAACCAGATTTTAAAACAATTGGAAATGCAGCAATTGATTCGGGTAGATTATCGGGAAGTGGAAATTCTGGATTTGGCGGGCTTAAAGCAGCTCAGCCAGAAAATTTAACAGCCTGTCACGGAACAGGCTGTTAAAATAAGATGTTGTTAAACTATTGTTAATAAATAAAAATATTTATTTTAGTACACATCACGGCGATAACGTCCATGTTGACGAAGCTGTTCTAGGGTCACTTCACCCAGAATCTGGTTGAGTGCTTCATCAACCGCAGGCGCCATGCCTTCCATGCTGCCACACACATAAATGGACGCGCCTTGTTCGACCCATTGCTGTACCTGTTGTTTTTGCGCCAGCAGGCAATGCTGGACATAACGGCGTTCGGGCTGGTCGCGTGAAAATACCAGATCCAGCGTTTGCAGGTGCTGATTAACATGCCACTGCTCAAGCTGCTCGGCAAAGAAGTAATCACGTTCGCGCTGGCGTTCACCAAAGATCAGCCAGTTGCGGTTAAAGCCATGCAGGGCACGGGCTTTTAACAGACTCATCAGACCCGCAATGCCAGTACCATTACCAATCAAAATAACCGGACGGTTGTCATCTGGTGCATGGAAACTTTCATTGCTACGAATACGCAGCAGAATGTTTTGACCCACTGTGGCATGTGCGGTGAGCCAACCTGAACCCAGTCCTAAATGCATACCCGAATTCAGATCAAAGTTCAAACCAGAGCCATCATTGACTGTATTCTGGCGTACCACCAGCGCTAAATAGCCATCCTGTGGAATGGAGGCAATTGAATATTCACGCCAAGGCAGCGGTTGTAGTTGTTCAATCCATTGCTGCACGTCAAAGTTTTGCACGCTGTTGCTGGCTTGCTTCGTACCGAGGTTTAAATAACGCAGGGCGCTCGCCAGTGATAATTGCTGGCCGTGATGCTGCACCAGCATGTCCGCATTGAGTGCATGCACTCGCAAAAATTCTGCAATCAATGCATCACTGTTGCCGGGCTGGATTTCAGCAATATCGCCGGCATGCCATGACGCATCATGCTGGGCACTCAAGCGAATCTCAAAGGCTGGCTCGCCTAAACTATCTGGATTAAGCAGTTCACGATGCTGCAACTGCCATTCGTCAAAGACTTTGGTAATCACCATTTGATCCAGACGGGTATGGGTCACACTACTTAACGCATCATGCCAGCGATTGAGATCATTCGGATTGCCGTAATTGACGTCAATACAGTCAAACAGCCGATTGGCACTGCTATCGTCCAGCCATTGATCCAGTTGCTGGCCAAACGCGCAGTAAGTGGCCTGATATTCTTTGTCGCCTAGCGCCAATACTGCATAATTCAGTTGGCTGAGATCAAGCGGTTGCTTCAGGTGTTTTTTGGCAAAAGCCCGTACGTGATCCGGTGGTTCACCCTGTCCATAGGTGCTGACAATAAATAGGGCATTGGTAGCAGTGTTGAGCGAGTGAATGTAGAGCTGATCCATGCTGATCACCTGAACAGGAATGCTGGCATGTTGCAGGCTTTGTGCAGTACGCCACGCCACTTGTTCGGCAAAACCGGTTTGGCTGGCATAAATCACCAGCCACGGTAATTGATCACCATGAGCCAGAGGTGCAAGCTGCTGGGCAGCAAGGGTTAGTTTCTTTTGCTTGCGGCGTTTGAGGTACAGCATCCAGCCGGTAATGAAAAACAGCGGCATGCTGAGGGCCGCCAGCATAGTTAAAAATTGCCAGATCGGGCCAAAAAAGCTACCACGATGAACCGGCAAAATACTGGCCATGATTTTTTCATTTAGGGCTTTATCTTTATAAAAACTTAGTTCCTCAATCTTGTGTTGCACCAGATCATACTTGAGGGTATTGCGCGCACGTTCATGTTGTGGCACGGCATCTACAAAGGAAATTTCTAATGTGCTGCCTTGTTGAGGTAGACGGAATGTAGCGCTAGAGTAGCTTTGAACCGTCTGGTTAAACACGTGCCAGCCCTGACCCAATGCCAGCTCTGGATTGATCACCAGCTTGTCGCGGCCTTTACCAGTTTGACCACCTTGCCCATCTTGACGGCTACGGTTATTGGCGGGAGCACCCTCTTGTTGCGCACGCATTGGGCGTTGGCCATTGCTTGGACTATTGGGCGCTTTAAACCCGCCCCGTTGCGATGGCGGCTCGACCTGCATCACATAATACATGGCTTTCTTATACCAGTCATAAGACATGGTTAAACCAGTAATGGCCAACAACAGGTAAAACACTAGCACCCAAGTACCAACCACAGCATGTAAGTTCCACAAAAAACTGCGGCCTTTTAAATTCTTCTTCACCAGCAGCCACTCACGGGCAGAGCTTTTTTTCGGCCAGCGTAAATACAGTCCACTTAAAATAAAGTAAATCAGGATAAAGGTACTAATGCCAGTGAGTTGCTTACCAAATTCGCCCATAGTCAGGCGACGGTGCAGGTCTTCTATAAAATGAAAAAAAGCTTCACTTTTGGCCTCGGGCAGGCGCTTGGCGGTATAGGGATTAACGTTATAGGTTTTACCGCGACGGCTACCGGGTGCCGCTACATTGACACTCGCTGCTTCGGTCGTTGAGTTGGCTTGCGGTTTTGAGGCTGCTACCGTCACGGCACTAATCGCCTGATCAGGATACTGCTGCTGGTAGGCCACATAAAGCTGGGTAGGCGTGAGCACCGCACCCGATTGCGCAGGGACTGAAAAACTCTCTGGATTGAATATTTTAGTTAAAGGTTCTTCATAGGAATAAATCGCGCCTGTCACGCCCATAATGGCCAGAATAAGGCCAGCGCTAATCCCAAAAAACCAGTGCAACTGGAACAGAATTTTTTTTAGCATAGTTTTTTAAACCTAATCATCAGAACATCGTACAACCCACAAATTAGGCAAAGTATAGCGGAGTCCATCAAAAAGTTAACTGAGAATGATTTAATTTTTCATTTATTTTTACCAAACCATTTAAAGCAGCGGCAGGATGTAAAAAAGGTTAAAAAAACTGTAAACAAAAGCCGACAGTGAAGTCGGCTTGAGGCGGGGATCAGACCTGATATAACAGGGTAGCAATGTGATCGCTAGTGACAGCTCTAGCTGCTTATTTTGATGGTCCAACCGCTTCCGTTAAGTGCTTGCGAATGGTATCAAACGAGAAGTTTTGTGAATCCATGCGCTTGGGCAAGACATGCGCACCTTGCTGGCCTTTGACCTTAAAGGTTAAAAACAAAAAGTCGGGGTGATCCTGCCATTCAGTGACTTCTTTCCAGCCAATCATGCCGCGACCTTCTTGTGCGCCCATGCGCTGCAACATGGTTAAACCTTGCGGCTGCACACCCATTCGAATGCCCTTGATGTCTTCCACCAGTTCTTCATTCAGTTTGCGTTTGACATACCACTCCAGCCCAAAATACCGAACCAGCAGATACAGCGCCACGCCCACCAGCATCAGCCAGAAGATAATGGTGGAGTAGTTTTTGACAAAAACCAGTCCAGCAATGGCTATGGCCACAATCGCAGCCAGAATCAGCCATGTTTTTTGGCTGATAATATTGGTACGCCGCCAGATAGCAAGCTGGGCAGTGCGCTGTTCAGCTTCAGACAGCTCAAAAGGAACTGGCTGCAAGGTGTAGGGATAGAGGTTTTTGGCCATAATCAATAAAAATCTTTATTTTGCAGAATATGTCTATAGTAGCTTAAAAACCGCCTGATCTAAAGCTGCCAGTCATTGCCATTCAAGGTACTCAAAAATCCGTTGCGCCAGAAAAAAACAGTTTTAAAAACGGTTTCAAAAAAAGCCGGAAAGTGCTATTAAATAAGCAATCAGGATGAAAATGAAAGTTGTGCCACTGCGCAAAGCGTGCTGATTCATAATAAGACGCGTGGTGGCATCAGGGATGGGGTCGGGGAGTGAAAATAATGACGAATGTAATTGTTCGTGTCATACGGGTGATGGCGATTGTTCCTTTGATGGGATTGAGCCTGTTTATTTATAAGCTGGCGCTGCAACCAGCGATTCATCAGTTTTATAAGCTACAACCGGATATGCTGATTGTTTATGCACTGGTTGTGGTGGCGGCACTGGTGCATGCGGTGTTGCTGAGCAGTCTTGTGCTCAAGATTTATGATCGTTCACTGGGTATGTCTAGCAGTATTATCAGTGTGGCAGTGCTGGGCTATTGTGTACAGATGGCATGGTTAAGCCCGCTGGAACATGCGACATTCTGGCTGCTGGTGTTTACTGGTTATGCTCTGGCATGGGGCGTAGTACTGTGGTGTGGTCGCTGGGTGCTGCAACGTGAGCATGAACTTACCGATATGCAGCAGCAGACCATCAATAGCATCAATCATAGCGCAGACAATTTTGCATTATCTGCTAAAAACAGATCAGGCTAGTACAGCTTAGCGTTAGAAAAAGGGCTAAAAATGCGGATTCACGTTTTGCAGCATGTGGCGTTTGAGGGCTTGGGCTGTATCGACCATTGGGTACAGTCCAGACAAGCCACCGTGAGTTTTACCCGCTTTTTTTCTTCTGATAAAAATTATCTGCCAGCCATTGACGCATTTGACCTGCTTATTGTACTGGGCGGGCCAATGAGCGTGAATGACCAGACACAATATCCGTGGCTGGCGCAGGAAAAAGTATTTATCCAGCAGGCGATTGCTGCGCGTAAACCAGTGCTGGGCATTTGTCTGGGCGCGCAATTAATTGCCTATAGCCTCGGTGCGTCCGTTTATGCCAACAACCTCAAGGAAATTGGCTGGTTTACCGTTGAGGCTTTACCCAATTTACCAGAGCAGGCTTTTGCGTTTCCGCGACAGGCCACGGTCTTTCACTGGCATGGCGAAACCTTTGATTTGCCAGCTGCAACAATACATCTGGCTAAAAGTGCAGGCTGCCCGCATCAGGCGTTTCAATATCAGGATTATGTGATTGGCTTGCAGTTTCATCTGGAAACCACCGCAAATACAGCCGCGCAGATCGTGGCGCACTGTGCCGATGAGCTGGCAGACGAACTCACCAAAAACCAGCCTTATATTCAATCCGGAGCGCAGATTCTGGCGCTCACACCGCAATACAGTCAGGCCGTTAATGGTCTAATGCGTGAGATTCTGGATTTTCTCGCACGCGCCATTTGATTTTTGCTTTGCTATTTTTTGATTTATCACTTTTTCATGCAACGGACAACCCTGCTAATGCTTAAGGTTTGTCCGTTTTGTTATGCAACTTTAGTGGTAAATTGATCAATAACACAACGCTATTAACAAGAATAACGCTTAATTATTGCTTTAGCCCACTAAAATAGGCTGCTTCCATCACTATTTTAGATGTATGCCCACTATGCCCATAACGCCTTCTACCACACGTCCTTATTCCATGCGCTGGATTGTGATTCTGGGCTTGCTCACCGCACTGGGGCCACTGTCCATTGATATGTATTTGCCTGCGTTACCAGCCATGGCCAAAGACCTGTCCGTAGAAACGGCGCAAGTGGCCAACAGCTTGCCCGCCTATTTTTTTGGTCTGGCACTGGGGCAATTGATTTATGGCCCGGTGAGTGATCGTATTGGTCGCAAGTTTCCGCTGTATTTTGGCCTAAGCCTGTTTGTGCTGGCCAGTCTGGCCTGTGCGCTAGCCAATAGCATTGATGTGTTACTGGTTGCGCGTTTCTTTCAGGCACTGGGTGGCTGTGTGGGTGTGGTGATGGCACGGGCGGCCATTCGTGATCGCTTGAGTATGACTGAGTCGGCACAGGCCTATTCCATGCTCATGCTGGTGATGGGGGCAGCGCCTATTCTGGCACCGATGCTGGGCAGCGCCTTGCTGTTGTGGACTGGCTGGCATGGCATTTTTGTCTTGCTATTGCTGTGTGGATTGGCCTGTCTGTTGCTTATTCATTTTTATTTTGATGAAACCCTACCGGTTGAATCACGGCGCAAGCTAAGTGTCGGGCAGGTGTTGAGCACCTATGTCGAGCTATTAAAAGATCACCGCTTTCGCACCCCGGCTCTAGCGGGTGCGCTGCTGGGCGCTGCCATGTTTGCCTATATTAGTGCCTCGTCCGAATTATTTATTGAATACTTTGGCGTGTCTGCCCAGCATTTTGCCTGGATTTTTGGTTTTAATGCGTTTGGTCTGATTGTGCTGTCACAGGTCAATGCCCGACTGGTCAAGCGAATGGGTGTATTACGCTTATTACATATGGGCGCCAGTATGCAGAGCTTTGGTGCCATTTTCCTACTGTGTCTGGCATTGTCGGGACATAGTAGTCTGGCCACCAGCATGTTTGGACTGTTTTTTGTGGTATCTGGCGTGGGACTTACCGGTGCCAATGCCACGGCCATTGCACTGGCTGAGCAAGGCCAGCGCGCAGGTATTGCCAGTGCGCTAATGGGTGCTATGCAATTTGGGCTTGGCCTGCTGGCGGGGGTACTGCTTTACCTGCTGCCTTATTCGTTATCGCTGTCAATGAGTATTGTCATGGTGGTGTTAATTGGCACGGGCTTAACTGCCGTGTATGTATTGCGCTGGCGTGAGCGCCGTGCCATGCCACCTGTTCCGCCTACGGGTGCCTGACAGTATTGATTTAACCCTGTCATTCTAGCGCTGCAAGCAACAATGACAGGGAACTTACCGGAATTAAATGGAACGATAAAATGGACTTTACTTTAAACGCGTATTACACCCTGATTTGTGCTGTGATTATTTTGCTGATTGGCCAATATCTGGTAAAAAAAATCCGCTTTTTGCAGGATTTTAATATTCCCGAGCCGGTAGCAGGCGGCTTGGTGGCTGCGATTATCCTGTTTGCCATTCATGCGCTTACGGGCTACCAGTTTAATTTTCATAAAGAACTGCAAACGGCTTTCATGCTGATTTTCTTTGCGTCGATTGGCTTGAGTGCCAATTTTGCCAAGTTAAAAGCTGGTGGCACTGGACTGGTTGTTTTTCTGGTGATTATTGGCGTGTTTATTCTGGTGCAGGATCTGGTCGGGATAGGACTGGCAAAGGCGCTGGGGCTTGATCCCCTCATTGGCCTGATAGCCGGTTCCATCACGCTGGTGGGCGGTCATGGCACGGCAGGCGCGTGGGGTCTGGTCATGGAGCAAAAATACGGCGTACAGGGAGCCGTCACGCTAGGGATTGCCTGTGCCACGTTTGGACTGGTGATTGGCGGACTGATTGGCGGACCATTGGCGCGGTCATTGATTGCGCGTCATCATCTGCATTTACCGCCAGCGCAAGTGCAGAACAACCTGCCTGTGACAGCAAACAGTGATGTGCTGAACTTTGAGCAACCGCAAAAAGAACGTTTAATCACCGCCACTACCGCCGTTGAAACGCTCGCCTTGTTTGCGGCGTGTCTGGCCTTTGCCGACTATATGACGATTGTGGCCAAGGGCACGGCGTTTGAGTTGCCAACCTTTGTCTGGGCATTGGGTGGTGGTGTAATTATTCGCAATGCGCTGGAATACATTTTTCGGGTCGATATGTTTGACCGTGCCATTGATGTGTTTGGTAGTGCGTCACTGTCGCTATTTTTGGCCATGGCCTTGCTGTCGTTAAAACTCTGGGAGCTGGCTGGTTTGGCGGCACCGCTGATGGTGATTCTGGCGGCGCAAACCGTGGTGATGGCGTTATATGCCTACTTCATCACGTTTTATGGCATGGGTCGCGATTATGATGCGGCGGTGCTGGCTGCTGGACATTGCGGTTTTGGCATGGGCGCAACACCCACCGCAGTGGCTAACATGCAGGCGATCACTAACAAATATGGCCCTTCACATAAGGCATTTTTGATTGTTCCTATGGTTGGCGCGTTTTTCATTGATTTAATTAATGCAGGCGTGATTCAGATATTTATTAAGTTTTTTGGGTAGGTTGGAAGTTAAAAATAAAAAAGCTGCGAATGACGGACTGTTTAGCAGCTTTTTTATTTGAGTAGCAAAAGGTTTTATAGCTCTTGAATCTGCTCAAGGCTTAGGGTATGGAGCTCAAACAAAGGCTGTTTCAGCAGGGCATTTAGTGCCTTGATGGTCTGGTAATCAGAGCCATTCCCATTGATTACTAAAGTCTGCTTTTGTGCATCAAAACTGATACCTGCTGTGTTTTTCAAAAAGACCTGCAAGATTTCAGGACTATCACTCAGGTCAGCCAGACTTCCTTGCAAGGTTTGATCCATTCTACTTAAAAAGTACCAGTCGCAATCGCTACCTTCAATAAAATCAGGATTGCTGTCAAAAAGGGTTGAGCCAGTATCATAATGATCCATATAGGATTCTTCTGCATTGATCCAGATGGCGTACTGCGGTTTGCTGTCATCAAATTCAATCAGCTGGTAGCACAAGATGCCAGACAGTTTGGCAAATTCAAACGCATCATCTGCGCTCATTTCTGGCAATGTTTCGTTATCAAATGCTTTACTGGTTTTTTCTAAAATAAAGGCTTCTATTTTTTCATAGGTTTCATCGTCTGCTTCGCCATTGCCAATATCGTACTGACTTAACTCATATTCGTTATATAAAGCGTCAACGATTAGGGTTTTATAGGCTTCTTCCGCTTCAACTTTATCGCTATAAACTGCGGCAATCTGCCCGGCAGTAGCATCGTCGGTTAAAAACCATTCATCGTTGTAGGCAAAGTTATTGTGGCGGATAACATATTTAATGTTGTTCATGATTTTGATGTCCTTTATTTAATTAACTTGAGTGTTATGGCCTAAAAATTTTGATGAAACGGTTTAAAAGTTATTTTCTAAGCAATCTTACTTTTTAAATCCTGCAATTTCAGTGCGCTGGGTGGCGCCACCGTGCCATTATCCATCCATAGTTCAAAGCGCATCGGATTAAAAAACATAGCAGGTGTGATATCAAACTCGATAAACTTAGCGTTACTTTTGCCCATTAGCGGTAAAATGGTATTAATAAACCAGCTATTGTGCGTAATGAGCAGTGATTTTAATTGTCCCGTAACGGATAAAGGCGAGAGCAGAGTGGCGGATAATTTCGGGTCATCAATGACGTCACAGTGAAATTTTTCCAGTCGCTTGGCCAAACCGTTCGTGGGAATATCCTGCATAGCAGCCACAAAATCGCCTAGTGTTGGAATAAAGCGATGGTGAAAATCCACCAGCAAATGATCTTTTTCGCATAGGTCTTTGACTTCAATGCTTTTGCCTGCACTGTTATTAAAATAATGGCCAAATACCGGAATAATCACTTCCTGCACACCCCAGAAGGTATGCAAAATGCGGTGACGGTTGTCAGTGCATAGCATTTTGGTACTATCGATAAGCGCATGAATGTCAATATAGTCTTCAAGTTCGCCACCGCGCCGTCGTTGTGAAATTTGCGCGTGCTGTACAGGATTCATGGTTAGGTTTGATCCGTTTTCTTTGTTTTTAAATCCTAGCAAAAAAGTAAGGCAAATAATTGAAATAATTTATGATTAAGTCATATCTTGTCGCTTAATAAATTTTTATAGGATTTCTATAGAGCAATAAAAGAAAGCGCCATAAAAGAAAAAAGCCATGCTAAAAAATAAACATGGCTTTTTAAAATGCAGAAAACTTTAAAGATTTAACCCAGTAATTGCTTCATCAACTGATTAACCTGCGCCGGATTGGCCTTGCCTTTTGAAGCTTTCATCACCTGACCAACCAGACCATTAAAGGCTTTTTCCTTACCGGATTTGTATTCAGCCACCATGTTTTCATTGGCAGCTAATACTTCTTTGATAATGGCTTCAATCGCGCCAGTATCAGTTTCCTGCTTCAGGCCTTTTGCTTCAATAATCTGATCGGCAGTTTGTCCAGCGGCGTCCAGCATTTCGGCAAAAACCTGCTTGGCAATCTTGCCGCTAATGGTGTTGTCCACAATACGGGCAATCAAGCCGCCCAATTGTTCTGGGCTAATGGGGGAGTCGGTGATGTCTTTTTCAGATTTGTTTAAACCAGCCAGCAATTCACCCATCACCCAGTTGGCCGCCTGCTTGGCTTGTTTTTCACCGCCCGCTGCTTGCACCGTGGCTTCATAAAAGTCGGCCAGATCACGCGAGCCAGTCAATACACGGGCATCATATTCCGGCAATTGATACTGGCTAACAAAACGCTCACGCCGCGCCACTGGTAACTCTGGCAGTTCAGCGCGGATTTGCTCAATCTGTGCTTCGGAAATTTCAACCGGCAACAAATCAGGATCAGGGAAGTAGCGATAATCGTTGGCTTCTTCCTTGGAGCGCATGCTGCGGGTTTCGTTTTTGTTGGGGTCGTATAAACGGGTAGCCTGAATCACGCGACCGCCGCTTTCAATCAGATCAATTTGTCGCTCAACTTCGGCGTCAATCGCGCGCTCAATAAAGCGGAACGAGTTGATATTTTTCAGCTCGCAACGCGTGCCGTAGTCATCACCGGGCTGGCGGATCGACACGTTACAGTCCACCCGAAACGAGCCTTCAGCCATATTGCCGTCACTAATGCCTAGCCAGCGCACCAGTGAGTGAATCACGCGCACATACGCCACTGCTTCCTCAGCCGAGCGCATGTCGGGTTCGGACACAATTTCCAGCAGCGGCGTACCGGCACGGTTGAGGTCAATACCAGTCATGCCGGCAAAGTCTTCATGCAGCGATTTACCGGCATCTTCTTCCAGATGCGCCCGCGTGACGCCAACACGTTTTGTGCTGCCATCTTCAAGTTGAATATCCACAAACCCTTTGCCCACAATAGGATGATCCATCTGGCTAATCTGGTAGCCTTTGGGCAGGTCGGGATAAAAATAGTTCTTGCGCGCAAACACCGAAGCGCGGCCAATTTCGGCATCAATGCCCAAGCCAAAGCGAATGGCCTTGTTGACCACTTCACGATTTAACACCGGCAATACGCCAGGTAGCGCCAGATCAACCATGCTGGCTTGCGTGTTGGGTTCGGCACCAAATGTGGTGGGTGCGCCTGAAAATATTTTGGTGTTGGTATTGAGCTGACAATGGATTTCAAGGCCAATCACCACTTCCCAGCCGTGAACGAGTTTAGACTTGGCATTCATTTAAACGTTCTCCTGCGTCAGGCTTTGCTTGGCAACCGGGGGGCGCTGTAAATGCCAGTTTGTTTGTTGCTGATAGTGATGGGCGATGGATAAAAGCTGGCCTTCGCTCCAGTAATTGCCAATCAGCTGTAAGCCGACCGGCAGGTTTTTTTCGTCCAGACCCACAGGAACGCTAATGGCAGGTAAGCCCGCCAGATTGGCTCCGACGGTAAACAGGTCGCTTAAGTATTCAAGCACTGGGTCCAGTTTAATGCTAATAATGCCAGCGGTTTCAGGCGTGGTTGGCCCTGCAATCACATCAACCTGTGAAAAAGCTTTCAAAAAATCCTGCTGGATCAGGCGGCGTACTTTTTGGGCTTTGACATAGTAAGCGTCGTAATAGCCAGCTGATAGGGCATAGGTGCCAATTAAAATACGGCGTTGTACCTCGTCACCAAATCCCTCGGAACGTGAACGCTGGTATAGGTCGGTCAGGTCGGTTGGGTTTTCACAGCGGTAGCCATAACGCACGCCATCATAGCGTGACAGGTTGCTGGATGCTTCGGCGGGTGCCAGCAGGTAATAGGTAGAAATGACATAATCGGCAGTATTCAGGTCGATACTGACTAATATAGCCCCTTGGCTTTCCAGTTGTTTTAGCGAATCTTCGATGCAGGCTTTGACTTCAGGATCAAGCGCCGGACTATCAAAATATTGTTTGGGCAAGCCAATACGCAGGCCTTTTAATGGCTGGTTTAAGTCGTCCACCTGAGTTAACTGGGCAACATAATCTTCCGCTGGAAGATCCACACTGGTGGAATCTTTGGCATCATGACCTGCCATGACATTGAGCAAATAGGCGCAGTCTTCAGCCGAACGAGCCATCGGGCCAGCTTGATCGAAACTGGACGCATAGGCAATCATGCCAAAACGCGACACACGGCCATAGGTAGGTTTAATGCCGGTTAAACCACAAAATGCCGCAGGCTGGCGAATAGAACCACCAGTATCGGTGCCGGTGGCAAATGGTGCAAGGTCAGCCGCTACTGCCGCCGCCGAACCACCTGAGGAGCCGCCCGGAACGCGATTGGTGTCCCAAGGGTTTTTAGTCGCCCCAAAAAATGATTTTTCATTGGTGGAACCCATGGCAAACTCGTCCATGTTCACCTTGCCCAATGTCACCAGACCGGCGTCCAGACATTTTTGCACCACGGTTGCGTTATAGGGGGCAATAAACGGATTTTTTGGGTCGCCCAGCATTCTGGAGCCTGCTGTGGTCTTGATGCCTTGGGTACAAAAGATGTCCTTGTGCGCGAGTGGAATGCCGGACAGTGCTCCTGCATGACCAGCACCACGCGCCTGATCAGCCGCCTGTGCCTGTGCCAGCGCCAGTTCACCGGTCACGGTCACATAGCTATTGAGCTGCGGATCAAGGGCAGCAATACGCTGCAAATAATGCTGGGTCAGCTCTACTGAGGAAAACTGCTTGGTGGCAAGTCCTTCACCAAGCTGGCGTACACTGAACTGATGCAGGTCAGAGGAATAATGATCGGTCATAATAATTCAGATATATTTTGTTAAAGAAAAATAAACACTAGTTTGGCGGCACCAGACCCAATTTTGGCTGGCAAAACCATTACTCAATCACGCGCGGTACCAGATACAGGCCATCCTGTGTGGCTGGGGCAACCGCTTGATAGGCCTCGCGTTGATTGGGTTCGGTCACCACATCAGCACGCAGCGGTTGCGCATGTTCAAACGGGCTTTTGAGTGGTTCAATACCTGTGGTGTCAATACGCTGCAATGCCTGCATGAGCGACAGAATATTATTAAGACTCAGCGCATATTCTGCTGCCTTGGACTCATCGAGCGCCAAGCGGCCTAAAACGGCGATTTTTTCAACGTCATGTGCGGTTAATGTGTTGTCGGTTTGGCTTGTGTTTTCTGACATAAAAGCACACCTGCATCAGCATAAAAAGTATAATGGCGGCACGTTATCATAAGATGCCGACTTGTCCAAATGGCTTGTCTAAATAATAGCATTTCGTTAAAGTTGCGTCCTTGCATTGTCCTCTAATTTGCCACTTCATTTTCTTCTGGAATGCCCTGTGATTTTAAAACGTCTTTTTGGCCTGTTCTCCACAGATTTGGCCATTGATCTTGGTACAGCAAACACGCTGATTTATGCACCCGGTCGAGGTATTGTGTTAGATGAACCGACCGTAGTGGCCATCCGTCATAGTGGTTCAAATAAAACAGTGGCTGCTGTCGGTATTGATGCAAAACAAATGCTAGGTCGTACTCCAGCCAATATTTCGGCCATTCGTCCGTTAAAGGATGGGGTGATTGCCGATTTTGAAGTCACGGAAACCATGTTGCAGTACTTTATTCACAAGGTGCATGAAAAGCGTCTGCTGCCGCCAACCCCGCGTGTGGTGGTGTGTGTGCCGTGCAAGTCCACCTTGGTTGAGCGCCGTGCCATCCGTGAAGCGGTGGAGCGTGCCGGAGCAAGGGATGTACGCCTGATTGAAGAACCAATGGCTGCTGCCATTGGCGCAGGCATGCCGGTCGAGCAGGCGTGTGGCTCCATGGTGGTCGATATTGGTGGCGGCACTACTGAAATTGCAATTATTTCCTTGTCGGGTTGTGTGTATTCCGATTCGTTGCGCATTGGCGGCGATATTTTTGATGAACAACTGATCAATTATGTTCGCAAGGCGCATGGCTGTGTAATCGGTGAAACCACCGCCGAGCGCATCAAGCAGCAAGTTGGCATGGCCTATGCCGATGGTACGGTGCTTGAAATTGAAGTGCGTGGCCGTAATCTGGCTGAGGGCGTGCCGCGCTCATTTGTGGTGAACTCTGAAGAAGTGCTCACTGCTATTTCTGATCCACTGTCCAGTATTGTCAGTGCGGTTAAAACTGCGCTGGAACAAACCCCACCTGAACTTTCGGCTGATATTGCCGAGCGCGGTATTGTCCTGACTGGTGGCGGCGCGTTGTTACGTAATCTGGATAAACTATTGTCACAGGAAACCGGTTTGCCCGTCATGGTGGCCGAAGATCCGTTGACTTGTGTGACCCGTGGCGGTGGCAAAGTGCTGGAATACTTTGACAATCCCAACTACGACATGCTGTTTGTGGGTTAATCAATTTTGTCTAACCAATAGGCGGTTGCGGTGCAGTCCAATATTTTCAGCCGTCAGCCGCCAGCAATTCGTTCTTTTACGCTGGCACTGGTTGCCTGTTTTGTCCTGATTTTCATTAACTGGCGTTATGAAGAATGGGTGACGCCAGTGCGTAATCTGGTGCATCGTGCATTTAACCCCATTTATGCACTGGCCAGTTATCCGGTGTTATCGGGAGACTGGTTTCGCCAGCAAAACAAATCAGAAGACCAGCTACGCCGTGAAAATACCGCCATGCGTGCCGAGCTATTACAAAACCGGGTGCGCCTGCAAAAGCTCTCTGAATTATCCGCTGAAAATACCCGTCTGCGTGGCTTGCTCAATACGCCGCTGATTATTGATGGCCGTATGCTGATTAGCGAAGTAATCGGCACCGATACTGACCCACTGCGCCAGATTCTAATTATCAATAAAGGCCGTGATGAGCAGGTCAAGACCGGCCAGACCATTCTGGATGACAAGGGGATTATGGGGCAGGTCATTGATGTCTATCCGCATAGTGCCCGGGTGATGCTGCTATCAGACAAAGAGCATGCCATTTCAGTGCGGATTGAGCGTACCGGCATGCGCGGCATTGTTGCTGGTACGGGGGATAGCGGCCGTCTGGCCATGCAGTATTTGCCCAATACCGCGGACATTAAAATTGGCGACCGATTAATCAGTTCAGGGCTTGGTGAGCAGTTTCCAGCCGGTTATCCGGTGGGTGTGGTGACTGCCATTGCCCGGCATGGTGCAGGTGAGTTTGCCAGCATCGATGTCAAGCCACTGGCGCAACTGGAAGGCGGTCATCATGTGGTGGTTCTGTTTTCCGAACCGTTAGCCCTGGAGCAACCGTATGCCGCTTCTTGAGTTTGGCCGCAGGCTGGGCAATCGTGTGATTGGGGCAAGCGATTCGCCTGATCCCTTAATGGCAATTATTGTCAGTATTGTGGTCGCATCGGTGCTAATGGTTTATCCATTGCCCTACGATGTGGCAGCATGGCGTCCCCTGTTTTTCCTGCTGATTATGCTGTTCTGGGTGCTGTGCCAGCCGGTATGGTGTGGCATCTGGTTTGCGTTTACACTGGGTGTGGCCAGTGATTTTATGATGGATGCCATACTGGGTCAGTATGCGCTAAGTTTTGTCATTATTGCATTTCTGGCACGCTACTTTACCCGTAACCAGCGTATCTTAACATTTGGCAATCTGTGGATTATTGCAGCCGTTGCCATATTCCTGCACCTGCTGATTCAGCTGTTGTTCCAGAAGATGGCCAATATCCAGTTTCCGATCATGAAGCACTGGCGGCCTTTGTGGAGCAGTATCGGCGTGTGGCCATTGATTTATCTGATTTTGCGACGCTGGAGAGCCTAGTCTTTCAGCCTTTTAAAGTGTTATCACGCTGGCCAATACCGTGACAAGCCTAACTCGTATCATCTAGGAATCACTGTTAGGTAAATGGCCAGCTATTCTTTTTTCAGGAAACTGCAATGATTGTTCTGGCTTCAGGATCACCACGGCGCAAAGAGCTGTTGCAACAGGTTGGCGTGGACTTTGAAGTGCAGGTGTTTGAGATTGATGAAAGCCCGCATCCGCATGAAGCACCTGCCGACTATGTCGTGCGTCTGGCGATTCAAAAAGCTGAAGCTGCACTGGTGCATTTGCCGGCAAATACCATTGTGATTGCTGCCGATACCACGGTGACCATTGATGGAAAAATCATGGGCAAACCACAGGATCAGGCCGATGCCTTTGCCATGTGGCAGCGATTGTCTGGCCGTGACCATTTTGTCATGACAGGTGTGGCAGTTGCGACCAACCAGACCGTGTTGCATCGCCGGGTCACTACCGAAGTGCATTTTGCACCCTTAAGTCTGGCCGACATGCAGGCTTACTGGCAAACCGGTGAACCCATGGGCAAAGCCGGAGGCTATGCTATTCAGGGACTGGGGGCGAAGTTCATTCCAAAAATCCATGGCAGCTACAGCAATGTGGTAGGATTACCTTTATTTGAAACTCTCGATTTGCTGAAAGAAATTCAATCTATAAATCATTAAACCTGTTTTTGGAAATTTCCATGTCTGAAGAGCTGCTGATCAATATAACGCCCATGGAATGCCGTGTTGCGCTAATCGAAAATGGCGTGGTGCAAGAGCTGTTTGTTGAGCGTAGTGCCCGGCGTGGTCTGGTCGGCAATATTTATAATGGCAAAGTGGTACGGGTATTGCCCGGCATGCAGGCTGCTTTTGTAGAAATTGGTCTGTCGCGCACTGCGTTTTTGCACATCAATGACATGGTGTGGCCACGCCATCAACCGATTCCCAATGTCATGGAAATCCTGCATGCCGGCCAGCAAATTACCGTACAGGTGATGAAAGACATGCTAGGCAGCAAGGGCGCGCGCCTGTCAACCGACCTGTCCATTCCGTCACGCTATCTGGTGCTCATGCCCTACGGTCATCACACCGGGATCAGCCAACGCATCGAACACGAAGAAGAACGCGAACGGCTTAAAGCCCTCATTGAAGAAATCCAGCCGCAGCACAAGCTACCGGGCAGTGTGATTGTGCGTACCGCAGCCGAAGGAGTGGCGCGTGAGGATATTGAACAGGACATGCGCTATCTGGCACGACTGTGGGAATATATTCAAAAACGCCAAAAACAGATTCCAGCGCCCGGTCTTATTTTTGAGGAGCTGCCGTTACCACAGCGTATTATCCGCGATTTGGCCAATGCACAGACCGCCAAGATTTATGTGGATTCGCGTGAAGTGCATGCCAAACTGACTGATTTTGTCGGTGAGTTTGTGCCGACCCTGCAAGACCGTTTACACCATTATCCGGGCGAGCGTCCGCTGTTTGATTTGTACAATGTTGAAGATGACCTGCAAAAAGCCCTGCAAACCCGGGTGGCGCTCAAGTCGGGCGGCTATCTGATGATTGACCAGACCGAAGCCATGACCACCATTGATGTCAACACTGGTTCATTTGTGGGCGGCCGCTCGCTGGAAGATACCGTATTCAAAACCAATCTGGAAGCCACGCACGCCATTACCCGCCAGTTACGCCTGCGCAATCTGGGTGGTATTATCATTATTGATTTCATCGATATGCAGGAATTGGCGCATCGTGAAGAAGTGATGAAGTCGCTGGAAAAAATGCTGGAGCGTGATCACGCCAAAACCAAGATTACCCAGGTGTCTGAGCTGGGTCTGGTGGAAATGACTCGCAAGCGCACGCGTGAATCACTAGAGCATTTACTGTGTGAATCCTGTCCTACCTGTGAGGGACGTGGCTATGTCAAAACAGCTGAAACCGTGTGTTATGAAATTTTCCGTGAAGTGCTGCGACTGGCGCGCGCTTATCAGGCACCCAATGGCTACACCGTGGTGGCCAGTCCTGCGATTATTGACCGGCTGCTGTCTACCGAAGCCACCGCAGTTGCCGATCTTGAGCATTTTATAGACCGTGTGATCAAGTTTCAGGTAGAAAGCCTCTACACGCAGGAACAATACGATATTGTACTGAGTTAATGACTATGCCTAAAAATGGATAAATTCCTCGATGGGCAAATGTGGCATAGGTCATGGCAATTTCTAAAAAGTAAGCCTATTTGACTTAAAACGATATAAGTTCTTACACATTGCATTGTATTTTATTTAACCTCGTCACACTTTGGGTTTTATAATAACCCTAGAGCCAACGACATCGTCAGGTCTGGTAGCGAGGGGTAGTCATGAATGCAAAAAGCAAGATTTTTGAAACATTACGCAGTGGCAAACTGGCTACTGCGGATTCGTCCGGTTATGTGATGAACGCGCAGGGTGAAATGTGCAAGATTACCGATGCCATGATCCAGCTGGCTTGCCGCGAGCTTAAGGCACGTTGTCATTTGCCAGCCAAGGCCAAGGCCAAAGCCTAACACTCAGCTTGTCATAACACCTAACCGAGCAGGCCAAGCTTTGCCTGTAGTGTAAACAGAAAAAAATGAATGAAAAAAAGGTGACTTTAATATGGAATAAAGTCACCTTTTTTATGGCCGCATTTAGTTCAATAAGGGCTTATGAGCTGATGCTGGCCGGTTGTTCTATAAAGCGGGTCAAATGCTCAAAGGTCTGAATTTCTTCTTCCAGCAAGGCCAATAAGCTTTGCACACGTGGTAAAACGTGACGGCAGGCGGTAATACCCACTTCAAGTTTGTCCATATAACTGGTTAGGGTAATGTTGAGTGCCTGACCATCCATCAACACAGAAGCTGGATATAAAGCATCCAGTTGCGCGCCATTCCAGTACAGCGGCTCGCGTGGCCCCGGCACATTGGAAATCACCAGATTAAAAGCTTGGTGACGTGGCATCGCCCCAGAAAGCAGGTTCAGGCCAGCCATCGAATACACTAAACCGCTATAACCTAAAATTTCAGTGGGCTTCATACGGCCAAAGCGGTTTTTGGCATTTAATACACTGCGTTTGATAATTTGCAGTCGTTCCAGCGGATCACCCTTATGCGTGCCTAAGTTGGCCAGAATCATGGAAATCTGGTTGCCGCTATGGCTATCATCGGTGCGTAGAGAAATTGGCACCATGGCAATCAGTGGCTTTTTGGGCAGCGCACGCTGGGCAATCAAATAAGAGCGCAGGGCACCGGAACAAACCGCCAGCACCACATCGTTAATGGTTACGCCCAGCTTTTTGGCCACATTGCGAAAGCGCGCCAAATCATACGACTGCGCGGCAAAGCGGCGTGACGCACTAATCGGCTGGTTAATAATGCACTGAGGCGCTTGGAATGTAGACACATAATCCGGATTTTTGCCCATTTCCTTAAACACGGTGTTCATGAGCTCGCGGCTCAGGTTAGGTACGGTCTGTAATTGTTCAGTCACCACTCGTACCAGTTTGGCGGTTTTGCTCAGTGGATTGGCAGAAGGACGCTTTAGTTTATTATTTTTAACAGCCCACGGTGGCACGATACTGTTTTCGGTTGGAGAATGTGACAGCGACTTCTCCAGCAGGCGCATACCAGCCACCCCATCCACCATGGCATGATGCATCTTGAAGAACATGGCAAAACGGTTGCCTTCGATGCCTTCAATAATATGACATTCCCACAGCGGTTTAGCACGGTCAATCAGCGCGCTATGTTCTTGTGACACATAGACCAGCAGCTCGCGAATACGGCCGGGACGGGGTAGCGAGATGTGACGGAAATGCTGATCAAGATCGAACTCTTCATCTTCGCCCCAGAAAATGCCATTTAATACCTGATTAAAGGGCGCAACCGGGACGGCGCGTGAATTACGAATATCTTCCACCAGTTGATGCACAAAATCAGCCGGTGCATTTTCTGGAAGTTTAAACAGGAACAATCCACCAACATGCATGGGCTGCTGACGTTTTTCCAGTGATAAGAAAATAAAGTCGATGGGACTTAGCGGACGCATGTTCAACCTCTCCAAAAAATATAGCTTATTATTAAATTCAACATATAGGGATAGCACAGGATGCGTAAAGCACACACTAAAATAATGTAAGACAATTTTAGCATTGTAACACGATCCATGAAGCAGGCATGCGTCACATCAACAAAAGTGGATGACTAGCAAAGCTATTGTTTTTCAAAAGCCTATCTGTTAGTTATTATTTCAAATACCATTTGTTTATGCAGTTTTGCTAAAGATCATCGAGGATTGTAAGACAATATATGGCAAGATAAACGATTAAAAAATACAAAAAATAGTCAAAAATAAAGCCCTGCTTTTATACAGGGCAGGGCTTTATTGCATAGACAAAAAATTATTTTAAACGCTGAAAACGATCAGTATGAGCGTAAATACGAGTGATAAGTACCAACATGATGTGCTTAACAGTTTAGCCTTAAACAATTATAGTCCTTTTACCAGTGCAGTTTTTCAGGTGTGCAGCTTTAACTTGGCAGTGTTTAGGACTTTATATTGCCTGCATGCAACCCGCATTCTTTCTGGGTTTCTTCTTCCCACCACCAGCGACCCTCACGCTCATGCTGATTGGGCAAAATAGGCTTGGTGCAGGGTTCACAACCAATCGAAACAAAGCCTTTTTCGTGCAGCGGGTTATATGGAACTTCCATCATGCGGATATAGCTCCAGACATCATGGCTACTCCAGTTGGCCAGCGGATTGTATTTGATTAGCTCGCGGCCAACACCTGCCATGCCCGGATCAGCCTGAATAACCGGAATGTCGGTGCGCGTACCCGGACTTTGATCCTTACGCTGGCCTGTTATCCAGCCATCCAGCGTCGCCAGTTTTTTGCGCAATGGTTGCACCTTACGAATCCCGCAACATTCTTTGTGGTCATCCACATAAAAGCTAAACAGGCCTTTTTCATTGACCATCGCCTCTACGGCTTCGGGTGCTGGAAAGCAGATTTCAATCTTAATGCCGTAATGCTGACGCACGGTTTCAATAAAACGGTAGGTTTCGCTGTGCAGGCGACCCGTGTCCAGACTAAATACCCGAAATGGTTTGCCAATTCGTGAGGCCATGTCAATCAGTACCACGTCCTCAGCACCGCTAAAAGAAATCGCAATCTCACCGGGCTGGTTTAACGCCAACTCGAGAATTTCGCGTGGGGTGCGATTGGCATAGACCTGTGCCAAGGCTTCGGTTTCGTTAATGGTTGGAATAACAGTCATGAAAACTCCGGGCGATAGGGCTGGGCAACACCGGCTGGACATCATACAACGCCGATAAATGCTAAGGCATTTGTCCGTGCGGCTGCGTGGCAAGTTTTGATTATAAAGTAAAGTGTTGAGGTTTTTTAGTCGGCTAGCCGTGCGGGCTAAAAATAAAGCTAAAATCCAAGTTAAAATCAAGCCCACAAGTCGATTAGCACTCGACCAACGCCCAAAACCCATGTACAGTTGCGGCGCATAAAACTGGCTTAACCTATACATTTTTTGAGATTTGGAGTCGTCATGGAACTGGTCTGTTTGGATTTGGAAGGCGTTTTAGTACCTGAAATCTGGATTAATTTTGCCAAGAAAACCGGCATTAAGGCGCTAGAAGCCACCACCCGTGATATTCCAGATTATGACGTACTGATGACCCAGCGCCTCAATATCCTGCGGGAACATAATCTGGGTTTGCCTGATATTCAGGACGTGATTGCCGACATGGGACCATTGCCGGGTGCCAAAGAATTTGTAGAGTGGGTGCGCACGCATTTTCAGCTCATTATTCTATCCGATACATTTTATGAGTTTGCCCATCCGCTTATGCAACAACTGGGCTGGCCAACTATTTTTTGTCACAAGCTAGAAGTTGATGCGCAAGGCATGATTACTGATTATAAGCTGCGTCAGCCTGACCAGAAGCGTGAAGCGGTCAAATCTTTACACCAGTTAAATTATCGTGTAATTGCAGCCGGTGATTCCTACAATGATACTACTATGCTGGGCGAAGCGGATCATGGATTCCTGTTTGATGCACCCGTTAACGTGATTGCCGAGTTCCCGCAGTTTCCAGCCATTCATGGTTATGACGCCTTAAAAGAAGCGATTCGTGGCGTGTCACAACGCAACATTCCGGCTTAATTGACTATTCAATAATTATTCAGTGCTACATAAACCGGCAATAAAAAAAGGGCGAATCAATCGCCCTTTTTTATGCACTTTAATTTTTCAATTTAACGGTTTAACAATGAAAAATTAGAAGCGATAGCCCAGTTTTAAACCATAAGCAATGGCTTCGTTATCCTGGAAGTTCGCAACATAAGCATTTGTCCCAGCTTGGGCACCAGTTTGAGCTTTGGCATCACCCAGCCAGAAGTACTTCACACCACCAGCTACAAAGTAATTTGGCGCTGGGCTATATTGAATACCTAAACCAGCATTCCAGTAACCTTCTGTTGGCCCCAGTGTTGATATTGGATTACCTGAACCAGAATCCCAGCCCACAGATACGTTACCTGCCCATTTATCATTGACCTTACGGCCTACACCAACGTTGGCAGACCACTGGTCGTCAGAATATTCAACCAGATTAAAGCCATTAGGTTTATTGATTACTTTGCCAGCAGCCTGAGAAATTAAACCAAACTTATAAGGCTGAATGGAAAAGTCAGACCAGTCTACCCAGCGTACGTTAGCAAACGCAACGGTATTGGCCATAATGCCAGTTTGGAAGTCCAAGTTGACAGACTGCGGTGTGGTAATCGAAGTGGTGCCCTTGGCGGCTGCAATTTTGCCTGGTGCAGAAGGATCACCCAACAATGCCAACGCCCCTAAAGTAGGGATGGTTTCATCAATATTGGCATCATAGTCGATGTCAGAGCGGTAAGTTACCGAAGCTTTCAATGCAATTTCAGGAATCTGGTACGCCATACCAGCCAACCAGCCCCATGCATTTTCTTCTGGAATATCAGCATCGTAGCCATTATATAAACTATAAGCCTGACCGCGAAGCTTTACTTTACCTTTGACAGTTTGGTAAACCGGACCTGCATAAAAGTTCCAGTTTTCAGTAGGCTGAAAACCAAACAGAAAGCTTAAGTTCTGGGTTTCGACTTCAACCTGAGTACCACCGCCTGTACCACCAACGGTGCTGTTTACTGCACCAAGGCCATCGTCTACTTTTTGTGTTACACCAGCAGTAACTTGCTTGGTGATTTCATCAGTCACACCGGCCTGAATCGCAGCCAAAGTTCCTGCATCGTTACGAATGCGCGCTTCAATAGCCGCTTGAGGAGTTCCGGCAGGAATAGTTCCATTTGCAATACCCGCAGCAAGCGCAGCAGCAGCTTGTGCAGCTACAACTTGATTGACACCATTATCAAAGTTAGCTGCTATAAAAGCAGGCAGCTGAGCAGCCACGTTCTGGGTAATCTGGCTTTGGCGAATACCGGCTAACTGTTGTGCGCCCAGAATGGTATCACCAGAATTAGAGACAAACGCATTGTTGCCTGAATAGCGGGCATCAGCACCAAATGGCTGGTCATATAAAATACCAAATGAGAAATTCTTGGTTGGCTGTAGCTTGATAGCAACCTGAGGGAATGCATAATCATCCGCCATATCCCCAATGTTTCTGCGCGTCACACTGTCTCCAGCTTCTCGGCCTGATACATCCGGATCCAGAACAGAAAAACCGGTCTCAAAATAGTTATCAGGTTGCAAGAAGGCAGCCACAGACTGACCAGAGCGGTCTAATGCAGCAGCAAATACACTAGAAACAGGCACAATCGTCAGTGCGATGGCAGCGGCGAGGGACTTCATTTTCATTGGTCGTCTTTCCATGATGAATAAAAACAGTAAAAAATGCACATTGAGAAAATATAGAAACATTTTCGACGTGAATTGTATAATAAATGTGGTAGAACCACTATCAAACTTCAGTCATAAAAATGACTTGAAAATTAAGGAAAGGCCTGACAGCTCAATTATTGACTAAATTTAATCGTAAAATTCTAAACAATATTATTTACAGGGTATCAATGAAAATCATACGTTTTAACAAGTCAATTTAAAGCTGACCATTTTGTATTGATAATAAAGCATGTTGGTGGGGAAGCCGGCAAAACTAACATAATGGTAATGACCATTAAGTCACTGACAAACGCTACTGCCTTTATTACACTCATCCAATTATTATTTGACTGTCATAATTCTATTTTTTGCGCTTGTTGAGTAATTAATAGACGCTACTGCTTTTTTCTATTGCATGAGAGATTGCCTGATGAAGCCCTATTCGCATTTGCTAGAACCGCTCAACCTCGGGTTTACCCAGCTTAAAAATCGTGTGGTCATGGGCTCAATGCACATTGGACTGGAAGATCGTTTTTATAATTATCCCAAGCTTGCGGCCTACTTTGCTGAGCGTGCCAAAGGCGGTGTAGGCTTAATGATTACTGGCGGTATTTCTCCCAATCGCCAAGGCTGGTTATTACCGGCGGGCGGCACCATGAATACGCTGGCTGATGCAGTCAACCACCGACTGGTCACGCATGCAGTACACCGGCATGGCAGCAAAATTCTGATGCAGATTTTGCATTCGGGGCGATATGGTTATCAGCCCTTTGTGGTGTCATCCAGTCCGATCAAGTCACCTATTTCCATGTTCAAGCCACGTGCCTTGTCAGACAAGGAAATCTGGTCAACCATTGGCGATTTTGCCCGCTGTGCCAAGCTGGCCAAATATGCAGGCTATGATGGCGTTGAAATCATGGGTTCCGAGGGTTATTTGTTAAACCAGTTTTTAAGCACGCATGTTAATCAGCGCAACGATCGCTGGGGTGGCCCGATTGAAAACCGGATGCGTCTTGCGGTCGAAATTGTAAAAGCCATCCGTAAGTCTGTAGGCGAGAAGTTTATTATTTCATTTCGCCTATCCATGCTGGATCTGGTACACAACGGCAATACCATGGCGGAAGTCATTAGCATTGCACAGGCGCTGGAGCAGGCGGGGATTACCTTGCTCAATACCGGTATTGGCTGGCATGAAGCGCGGGTTCCAACCATTGTGACCTCCGTGCCACGTGCGGCGTTTGCCGATATTACGGCCGAAGTTAGAAAGCATGTTTCTGTGCCAATCATGGCCTCCAACCGGATTAATATGCCGCAAACTGCCGAGGCTATTCTGGCAGAAGGCAAAGCTGACCTGATTCAAATGGCTCGTCCGCTGCTGGCTGATCCGGAATGGGTCAACAAGGTCGCCACTAATCGCGTTGATGAAATCAATACCTGTATTGCCTGTAATCAGGCTTGTCTGGATCATGCTTTTGAAAACAAGCGCGGCACCTGTCTGGTGAACCCGCGTGCTGGCTATGAAACCGAACTGGTGTATGTCAAAACCCGCAAACCGCGCCGGATTGCTGTAGTGGGTGGTGGTGTGGCTGGCATGACGGCGGCAACCGTGGCTGCGGGTCGTGGCCATCAGGTGACACTGTTTGAAGCCAGTACCGATGTGGGTGGACAGTTTAATCTGGCCAAAGTTATTCCCGGTAAGGAAGAGTTTCACGAAACCATCCGCTACTATAAGGCCATGCTCAAGAAAAATGGGGTTGAAGTTCGGCTTGGTACACGGATTAACCGTGAGCAACTGGAACGCGAAGGCTACGATGATGTGGTCATTGCGACCGGTATTGCCCCGCGTGGCTTAAAACTGGCTGGCGCAGAATTGCCGAATGTGCTGACTTATCCTGAAGTGCTGCGCGGCGCACCAGTTGGCCAGCGTGTGGCAGTGATTGGTGCAGGGGGAATAGGTTTTGATGTCAGTGAATACCTACTGCACAATCCGGCCAATCCACAACCGCAACCTCTGGCAGACTGGCAACGTGAGTGGGGGCTTGATCCGCAGTCTAATTATGATACCGAGGGCGGCATGGTGCGTGCGCAAGTTGAGGCGCCGTATCGCCAGATTTACCTGTTACAGCGCAAGGCGACGCCCGTTGGGGCAGGACTGGGCAAAACCTCAGGCTGGGTGCATCGTGCCCAGCTTAAAAAACATGGTGTGCGCATGTTACGCAGCGTGAATTATGACGCCATTACCCCAGAAGGATTGTGGGTGACCGTTGATGGTCAGTCCCAATTATTGCGTGTAGATACAGTAGTGGTCTGTGCTGGGCAGGAATCGGTACGGGAACTGATGCCAAGTGAGGGTGAGCAACTGGGCGCACGTTATCACTTAATTGGTGGTGCATCGCTGGCTGCTGAACTGGATGCCAAGCGTGCCATTCGAGAAGGGGCTGAGCTGGCTGCCCGATTATAGTTTTTAACCCTCACAATTAAAAAAGCCCTGATGTCATCCTCAGGGCTTTTTTTTGGGATTGTTGTACGGCCGTCAATAAAGGCTATAAAACAACAAGGACTATAAACCATCCATCAGGGCTAAATGCACAAGGAGTTAATGCACATTCAGCTGTTGAAGGGCTGCCACGCGCTGCTCAATGCTGGGATGGCTGTGAAACAACGCCGCAATACTAAAGCGCTGCTCTTTGCCTTCATTGATGGCAAACGCTTTCATTTCTTGTGGCATTTGATCTGGTAATTCTTGTTCATCGCGCAGACGCAATAGCGCAGAGATCATGGCATCTTTACCAGCAAGCCGGGCACCCGCTTCATCAGCACGATATTCACGCAGGCGCGAAAACCACATCACAATGGAAGATGCCAAAATACCCAGCACCATATCCATCACAATACTAGTAATAAAATAACCCATGCCCGGACTGTCACTTTCATTCTTGAAAATAGCCCGATCGACAAAATTACCAATAATCCGGGCAAAGAACATCACAAACGTGTTAACCACGCCCTGAACCAGCGCCAAAGTGACCATATCGCCGTTGGCCACATGGCCAATTTCATGCGCCAGTACTGCTCGTAGTTCATCTTTGTTCATGCGCTCCAGCAGGCCGGTTGATACCGCCACCAGCGCATCATTTTTATTCCAGCCGGTAGCAAACGCATTGGACTGGTAGCTTGGAAAAATGCCTACTTCAGGCATCTTGATTCCGGCACGCCCAGACAATTCGGCGACCGTGTTGATTAACCACTGTTCGGCTGTGTTTTGTGGTGCTTCAATAATTTGAGTGCCTGTGGTTTTTTTGGCAATAAACTTGGACAAAAACAGGGAAATTCCTGAACCCACCATACCAAACACAAAACACATCACCAATAAATTGGTGTAATTCAGCCCACCAGCAGTATGAGTAGAACCCACGCCCAGCAAGGATAGAATAATACCCACCACTACCAGTACCGCGAGGTTGGTTAGCAAAAACAAACCAATCCGCATCATGACCATATTCCTCTTAAAATAATCAGCAAAAACCATCGTCAGTTATCCTGATGATGTCGATATCTCAGTGATGGCCTAGCAGCTAAAAGCCACAAAGCCTGAGTAGATAAAGTAGCGCTTTATAGGTGTTTTTCAATAGGGGATAAAGGAGCAAAAGCCAAATGTGGCGAATATTTATAATAAATTAAGATGAGTTTAAGGCGATCGCTTATGCGGCCTTAAACTGTTTTAGGGCTATTAATAGGTATTAATGGTGACGGTTGAATATTTAGTAGGTTTCAATATTGGAAGCGGTATATACACCATCCACCGCATAAATCTTGACTGGCACGCTAGAGATGACATTGGCATTCTGACGGCTTGTACTGACTTGAGCGACTTGTTGAACTTGAGCCAATGTATTTAAAGATTCAACGGTACTGACATTCGACATTGCTGCTGCATTGACATTACCGGCATACAGGTTTTTATAGCGGCTCATGACCCGACGCACATAATCCTGCGTTTCACGGAACGGGGGAATGCCACGATATTTGTCGACATTGCCTTCACCGGCGTTATAAGCCGCCAGTGCCAGCTCAGTATTATAATTAAACCGTTTGAGCAAAAAACTCAGGTATTTGGCTGCACCCAGAACATTTTGTGCCGGATCATAGGCATTACTGACTGCAAAACGGCGTGCAGTCGCTGGCATTAGTTGCATCAGACCCTGAGCGCCCACGGGTGAGCGCGCATTGGGGTTAAAGCCGGATTCAGTATGCATGACAGCCTTGATCAAACCCGAGTCTAGCTGTTGCACACTGGCTGCATGCGCAATAATGCCATCATACAAATTCTTGTTTTTACTGTAGCTCGGCAATACTGCAGATTCACTGCCGCCCCAGTTGCGATAGTTATGCACGTTGGTATCGGCATAGTAAGTTACTTTAACTTTGGTATTGTATTCGCCAAAACTTTTGTCATCACGGACGTTGGTAAGTAGGGTATCGCCATTTTTGTTTTTATAAACATAGAGATTACCCGCTTGCGCAGGCACAGCTACCAACAAAGCCATACTACTGGCCAGTGTGAGCATTAAAGATCTTTTAGAATGAAAAAACGCAATTAAGGTTTGCTGAACATGCATTATCAGTTTTACCCACATCCTTGAGATTTTGGCTGAGTGTAGCAAAATTATTTCTTTAGGTAACCCTTTTTGCTGATGTGGTTACAATGTAATAGGCTGTTTTTTAGGCGACGTTGAAATAATTGCAGAATTAATGAGCGGTTAGCAAAAAAACCTATTTTAAATCGAAAAAAAATAACTTGAAATTATTAACTTATTGATAAATAACATAAATATTAATTGGTTAAAAAACATACAATTTGTGTCAAAGCCTTACAGAATCGTTGCAAAGCGATGTCAAGTTTTCAGTTATCCCCATTGTTATCCACAGCTTCTGTGGAAAACTTAACTGATGAAGGAATGCACGATTATGGGCAATATTTTATGTATAACAGTTGACAATGCGGTGCATGATTGTGATTGTGAATTGAATATGAACGATTTTTGACAGTGAAAATGCAGTTTTGAACCGATAAAGCTTCAAACTTTTGCTAAAAATTCGGGTACAATATTCGCCCAAAACCGCTTAACCGACCTGCTAAAAACATGTTTTTACCTGTGACTGATGCTATCAATTCCCGTTCGATTCCTGAAGCGCCGACTTCCACTGCTTATCATCGCCTGCTAAAAAAGATACGGCGTCAGGTTGGGCATGCCATGCGGGATTTTAATATGCTCGAAGAGGGCGATAAGGTCATGGTGTGTATTTCTGGGGGCAAGGATAGCTATACTTTGCTGGATATTTTGCTTCAATTTCAAAAGATTGCACCAATTAATTTTGAAGTGGTGGCAGTGAATATGGATCAGAAGCAGCCCGGTTTTCCAGAAGAAGTGCTGCCCAATTACCTGAGCGAGCGTAATATTCCTTATTACATTCTGGAAAAAGATACCTATACCATTGTAAAGCGCCTGACCCCTGAGGGAAAAACCTTTTGTGCGGTTTGTTCGCGCCTGCGCCGTGGCTCTTTGTATGGTTTTGCACAAGAGATTGGCGCAACCAAGGTGGCATTGGGCCATCACCGCGATGACATTATGGCCACGTTCTTCTTGAACCTATTTCATGGCGGTACGCTGAAAGCCATGCCGCCCAAGTTGTTATCAACTGACAAGAAAAATATTCTGATTCGCCCGCTGGCCTACGTGGCAGAACAAGACATTATCAAATATGCACAAATGCGTCAGTTTCCGATTATTCCCTGCAATTTGTGCGGTTCGCAGGAAAACCTGCAACGCGCCATGATTAATGACATGCTGCGTGAATGGGACAAGCAATATCCTAAACGGCTGGCCAGTATTTTTGGTGCGATGCAAAATGTGTCACCATCTCAATTGGCTGATCGGGAACTATTTGATTTTGAAAGCCTACAGGTCGAAACTGCCGTGCCAACTGCCGAGGAAGTGGAAAGCTTTAAACAGCGTCTGGATGTGGTTAATCTAAGCTTCAACTAAATACATATTGAATGATGAGTGTTAAAAACGTGCTGTTAAATTGAACATGCTCGTTTTTGACACATTTTTTAGCGTGAAGATACAACTTTTGCCATATTCAGCTGAATAAGAGTCTGTTATAAAGCGGAACAAGCATTGCATTTTGAAGGGTTTAGCTTATTATTTTGCTGCCCAGTAATGTTAAATACTGTTTACAATGAATTGATAGAGGATCTAGCATGCCTGCATTTTTAAGTAATGAATGGTTTGATAACGTTGACAAACTGACTGCTGAAGCAGGTGACTTGAACCTGCCACCATCGCTGGCTGGTTTGGCTTTAAACCTGACTGTGACTGAACCTGGTAAAGACAATGTTGATTTGTCTCTGGACGGTGGCAAGATCCAGAAAGGTTTATCTTCAAACGCAAAAACCACCTTAACGCTGGACGAAGAAACCCTGCGCAAAGTATTTTTAGAGTTTGACATGGCTGCTGCAATGCAAGCGTTCATGACTGGCAAAATTAAAGTACAGGGCGATATGAGCCAACTTATGGCATTGCAAACTGCACGTCCAAGTCAGGAACAAAAAGACCTGTTCCAGCGCGTACTGGGCATGACTGAATAATTTTTCAGTAAATGTAAAAAAGCCTGCATCATGCAGGCTTTTTTTGGCATCAATAATGTGAAAATAATGAGAGACAATAAAAAGTTATAATTGAACAATTTTCAAGCAAGCGTAGGAGAGCTTCAGGCAAGACAAACATATGCGTTGACTGGCAGAATAAATGCTGACTATTCAAACTCAGCACTGACTTTCAAAATAACTACCCAATACAGTAAATACTGGCTAAACTATTTTTTAAAATCAGGCCAGTATATTTTGCAGGAAAAATGCCGCCAGAATCATCCCAATAATAAAAAACAGGCACGCATTTTTATCAAGGGCTAGCCGATCCATGGATTGAACCAGTTGTTGCTGAGCGGATTCACGTATAATTTTCATCACCAGCACTCATGTACTATTTAACAAATATTCAAATAAGAATTATCCGTCATTATTAGTAGCATAAATAGTAGCCTGAATCCATATGTTTCCACGAATATAATCGCCAACCTGAAAACTACTTGGCACTTTATCCTGATTTAAATAAGCAAGTCGTATTATTACGGGTTGACTATCCTGTTCACGGATTATGGAGGCATCAATTAAATCTACTGTTTGATCCATAAATACCGTCTGCGATAAACCAATAATTTCTCCCTGAAACCATGCTTCATCTTCCTGCCCCAAATGATCGCCATATAAATACGCTACCATTTTGGACAAATCAACAGTAACGGGCGCTTCATCATCAGACGATGTCGGCTGCCAATCCGCAATTTGTGCTTGCAGGTTTTCAGGTGCAACGCCGTTATTTTTAACGAGAATATCATTTAGGGCACGATGGTGTTTTATGGCAGCCGGATCATCAACCACCAGCGTTTCACCGGATTTGACTTTTTCAAGGTTATAGGCAAAGCCGCCCAGATTAATGCGGTATACCTGATCCTGTTTATATTGATGCTGATTGACGCTAAACAGATTATCAAAGGCATAAATCGTGGCACCATTGTTCGTGGTGATATTAAGTACTGCCTGCATAATATTGCGACAACACATAATGCGGCTAATTTTACCTTGTACGGTATAAGGACTACTAATAATGGGAAAAGCCGACATTAAGCGCACGGGTTTCTGCGCATCATCAATTTCAATGAGCTGGGTAATTTGCAGGGCTTGTTCTGGGCCATTAATCAACCAAGTATCTTGAGGCAGGCTTTGATTATCAGTATTTAGGCCGTAGGGCATATGGGCATTATTTAATGCCAGTTGCAGCCATTTTGGCACATCCTGATTGGGTTGCCCGGATAATAATTGCCAATGTGCAGCATGACCACCTATACAGTCTTGTTCAATATTAATCAGTTCAGGTGCTTTAGTTGGTGTTGTCATGGTCGGTTCATTCATATGCAGGCTAGCTATTTAAATGGGTTTAATGGATGATCTTTTCATAATAATTGGGAATGGCAGGTGTTTTTCAAGCCTGTTCATGTAAAACCTGCTTAAAAGTTGCAAAAAAATGCCAAAGATTGAAGCGCTTGACCAATGGCATGTTATTTCCTATTGGCTGGCTATTAATAGAGGGTCTTTAATCGCTCTATATCAATACAAATGCAACAAATCAAAATAAATCAGTCCTAGAGATTAAGCCAAAAGCTGTTTTTAATCAGTAAGCTAATTTCTGTAATTTGTCTTTCAATTTAAGCATGCTTTGTTTTAAGTTGATGATGACTTAAAAAACTTAACTTGATTCAATGTCATTGATGTCTAACTTATTTATGTCTTCTTCAATTGTGCAGTCAACGCCTAATGGATCAGCCGCGTCTATGTCTTCAAACGTGCCTATATCCTCGTCCTCAAACAATCAGCCTGTTCATGCCAGTGAAGGCTTGATCTCAATGGTGATGAACACGGGTTCAGGACATCATGCCTATGGCCATGAGCAACTAGCGCGTCAATTGATGGCTTATTTTGAGCAGCAGGGCTTTGAGGTGGATTTATATTTGCTCACGGAAGCGCGGCAACTGGGCGAGGTAGTGCGTCAGGCGCGTAGCAAACATGGACGGGAAGGTGGGGTAATTGTGGCAGCAGGCGGTGATGGCACTTTAAATACTGTTGCGCAGGAACTTCAGCACACCAATATCCGTATGGGCATTATTCCACTGGGAACTTTTAACTATGTGGCGCGCGCTCTCAATATTCCACTCGAACCTTTTGCTGCTGCGCAGGTAATTGTTGAAGGTATGGCGCGACCAGTTCATCTGGGTACGATCAATAACTATGTTTATTTAAACAATGCCAGTATTGGCCTGTATCCCAAGATTATTGAGCAGCGTGAACTATACAATGCACGGTTTGGCCGTTTTCGGGTGGTGGCCATGGTGTCTGGTTTTGTGGTGCTGATGCGTGAACAGCGCAAGCTAAAACTTAAAATGACCATTGATGGCCAACAAACCCCCATTGAAACGCCACTGGTATTTTTTGGCAATAATCAGTTGCAGCTACAAGACATGAAGCTCACGCTGGCCGAATGTGTCGCACAGGGTAAGCTGGCTGCCGTGGCCATTACCGCTTTGACGCGTTGGCAAATGATCAAGCTCATTCATCGCCTACAGGTGGGTTTATTTGAGCAGGCACCAGAAGTCACCAGCTTTTGCGCCGAACACATTAAAATTGAATCACGGGTTAAGCAGATGAAAGTCGCTATTGATGGCGAAATTGTGAAAATACCAACGCCACTGATTTTTAAGGTGGCGCACAATGCGTTGCAAGTGATGGTGCCGCAGGGGTCTGTCAAATGATCTTGCATCTGTCTGATCCACATTTTGGCACCGAGCAGGCGCGACCAGTGCGGGCATTAAAGCTGCTATGTGCAGAACTCAACCCTGAGCTGGTGGTGGTCAGTGGCGACTTGACCCAGCGCGCACGTCATGGCCAGTTTATTGCAGCCAAAAATTTTCTGGACAGTTTGGATTGTCCTTATCTGGTGATTCCGGGCAATCATGATATTCCGCTGTTTCATTTGCCGCGTCGTTTGTGGCGTCCGTTTTATCGCTTTCAGCAATGCTTTGGCAGTCTGGAGCCACAAATCGAAACCGAGCACTTTTTTGTGGTTGGCGTGAATACCATCAAGTCGCATCATCATACCAAGGGCAGTATTTCGCATCGGCAAATTGAGCAGGTGGCACAACGCTTACAGGCAGCGCCCGCGCATAAACATAAAATTGTGGTGAGTCACCAGCCCTTTATCACCAGTCCTAACGACAGTGAGGCGGCCAAGGATATTCCACGCCTGATGTTGCCTGCCCTAAAACGCTGGACAGCCGGTGGTTTGCACGCTCTGTTGCATGGTCATTTTCATCATTCGGCAGTCTATGATTTAAACCAGTATTACCTGCTGGGTTGTGGGCATCCAGTGCTGGACATTCAGGCCGGTACTGCCTTGTCACACCGTTTGCGCCATAGCTTGCCCAATTCGGTTAACGTGGTTCAGGATGATTTAACAGTACTGCGTTATGACTATGATGATCCGCAAGGTCGCTTTATAGAGAAAAAAATCCTGTGGCAGGCAACATCTGCCGACTAAAAGGATAAAAAACATACAAATATACAAAATTTTTTCATGTTTGCCCTTGAAGCCACTGTTTACACCCCTATAGATGCATCAACCAATTTAATTTCAGCAGGTCACTGCTGATCTCGTCCAATGTGTGGACACTAAACAGTGTTTATCAAGGAGAATCTGCATCATGAGTATCAATATTCGTCCGTTACACGACCGTGTGGTTATTCGCCGTGTCGAAGAAGAAACCAAAACCGCTGGCGGTATTTTGCTGCCGGGTTCTGCGGCTGAAAAACCATCTCAGGGTGAAGTGCTGGCCGTAGGTAATGGACAAATTACTGATAATGGTGTGCGCGCCCTCGACATTAAAGTGGGCGACAAAGTGCTGTTTGGCCAGTACGCTGGTTCAACCGTAAAAGTAGACGGCGAAGAGCTGTTGATCATGAAAGAATCTGACATTTTTGCAGTGATCGAAGGCTAATAACAGGCATATAAAGCCCTGTTGTTGATTCGTTTTATCTGCTTGAACACATATAAATTAGGAGTTATTCATGTCTGCTAAAGAAGTAAAATTTGGTGAATCTGCCCGTAGCAAAATGATTGCCGGTGTTAACATTCTGGCCGATGCGGTAAAAGTGACTTTGGGTCCTAAAGGCCGTAACGTGGTGATTGACCGTTCTTTTGGTTCACCGCATATCACCAAAGATGGTGTGACCGTTGCCAAAGAAATTACCCTGAAAGACAAATTTGAAAATATGGGTGCGCAACTGGTGCGTGAAGTGGCCAGCAAGACTGCTGATATTGCCGGTGATGGCACTACGACTGCGACCGTATTGGCTCAGTCCATTTTAAATGAAGGCATCAAGTCAGTTGCTGCCGGCATGAATCCAATGGATTTGAAGCGCGGCATTGATAAAGCCACCCGTGCTGCGGTTGAAGAAATCCGTAACATTGCAACCCCAGCGTCTGACACCAAAGCCATTGCGCAAGTGGGTGCCATTTCTGCCAACTCTGACCAAACCATTGGTGACTTAATTGCTCAAGCGATGGAAAAAGTCGGCAAAGAAGGCGTGATCACCGTTGAAGAAGGCTCAGGCTTTGAAGACACGCTGGACGTGGTTGAAGGCATGCAGTTTGACCGTGGCTATGTCAGCCCGTATTTCGCCAACAAGCAAGATACTTTAACTGCTGAATTAGAAAACCCGTACATTTTGCTAGTCGATAAGAAAATCAGCAATATTCGTGAACTGATTCCAACCTTGGAAGCAGTTGCTAAATCTGGCAAGCCATTATTGCTGATTGCTGAAGATGTTGAAGGCGAAGCCTTGGCGACTTTAGTGGTTAACAATATGCGCGGTATTATTAAAGTCTGTGCAGTGAAAGCACCGGGCTTTGGTGACCGTCGTAAAGCCATGCTGCAGGATATTGCGATTTTAACGGGCGCAACGGTTGTGTCTGAAGAAGTTGGCATGAGCCTTGAAACTGCTACGCTGCAAGACTTGGGTTCTGCACGCAAAGTGACTGTTGGCAAAGAAAACACTGTGATTGTTGATGGTGCTGGCCAGAAAGAAGAAATTGATGCGCGTGTTGCCACTATTCGTACGCAAATTGAAGATGCAACTTCTGACTACGACCGTGAAAAACTGCAAGAGCGCGTGGCTAAGTTAGCAGGCGGTGTTGCAGTAATTAAAGTGGGCGCTGCGACCGAAGTTGAAATGAAAGAGAAAAAAGACCGTGTTGACGATGCATTGCATGCAACACGTGCTGCGGTAGAAGAGGGTGTGGTTGCGGGTGGTGGTGTTGCGCTGGTTCGTGTGATTCGCGCATTAGAAGGTTTAACTGGCGCTAACGATGACCAAACTGCTGGTATTAATATTCTGCGCCGTGCCATGGAGTCTCCATTGCGTCAAATTGTTACTAACGCAGGCGAAGAAGCTTCTGTTGTGGTCAATGCCGTTAAAAATGGCGAAGGCAACTACGGTTATAACGCTGCAAGTGGCGAATATGGCGACATGATTGAAATGGGTATTTTGGATCCTGCTAAAGTAACCCGTTCTGCGCTAGAGCATGCTGCTTCTATTGCTGGCCTGATGCTCACCACTGAAGCCATGATTACTGATGCACCTGATGACAATAAATCATCTGCGCCAGATATGGGCGGCATGGGTGGTATGGGCGGCATGATGTAATCGCTGCTTAAACCCTAGCAATCTGCTAGTCTTAAAAGCCCCGCTTTAGCAATAAGGCGGGGTTTTTTATGGCTCATCATGATTTGCAAAAAACAATAGATCTCTTGCATAAATCAAAAGATGATCAATGTATTGATCATCTTTTGAGCTAAAAATTGTATGACTTTCAACTATAATAACAGCATGAAATATACCGATATCAAATCATTACCC
>SECL01000064.1 GCA_004173455.1 Moraxellaceae bacterium
GTTGAAGACATCATCAAAGAACTGGAAAAACCCGGCCGCGACCCAAGAGCACCAATTGAGGAATTCCAGTTTGATGCGAACATTAAATCCATTGAAGATGTAAAAGTGGGCATGACTGTTCCGGGCATTGTTACCAACATCACCGCCTTTGGTGCTTTTGTTGACATTGGTGTGAAACAAGATGGCCTTGTGCACGTTTCGCAATTAAGCAACCGTTATGTTTCTGATCCAAAAGAAGTGGTAAAGCTGAATCAGAAAGTGACAGTGACGGTGACCGAAGTGGACGTAACAAGAAAGCGCATTGCCCTGACAATGAAGACAAGTGCACCCGTAGTAAAAGAGCAGCGCACAGAAAAAGCTTTCAGCAAACCACTGAAGCAGGCCAAGCCAGCCACACCCGCCAACAGCTTCCAGCAAAGCTTGCTGGATTTAAAAAAGAAGTTCAATAATTAGCACAAAAGCCCTCTGTCGAGGGCTTTTGTGCTTCTTGAGTCAACCGTATAAGAAAAGTTTTTGCGAAGAGGATGATGTGACCTCCTTAGGCTCGGTAAGGTTCTTGAAAGGATTTGTAGAAATGAAGCCGAAACAAAATCGATTTTTATTGAAGGCATTAACGCTGGTGGGTTGCTTCTCTACCGGAGTCATTTATGGAAGCATTGGCGTGATTGCCTTGCTTTCGTTCTTTCGCCTGAAGAAAGGCGGAGCCGATGAAAGCAGCTTTATGGTTTTGCTGGATATGCATTTATTGCTTTATCAGCCTTGCAGGCTATGTTCAATCTGCAAAAGGCGCCAAAAAATGGTGAGCCAATACAGCAACGGCAGTTGGTTGACACCTTGCTTGCGCACAACGGCGGACAAGCCTTATTGATTGCTGTGGGTGCAATTGTTTTGCTTACTGCCGTTGTGCTTGCCTTTTATGGATTATCAAAACGGTTTACGGAAACAATCCGGTCGAATGACTTTAGTAAAGGATGGAAGTTTGCGATGCACGGCATTGCTTATGCGGGTTATCTTTCTAGAGCCATAATCCTTGGCGTCATTGGCTTCTTCTTCATAAAGGCTGCGGTAAAACACAACAGTGCCTATGTTGTCAATACCGATAAAGCGTTTGATTTTGTTGGCGACAAGGTTGGTCATCCGTGGTTTATTCTGCTAGCAATCGGCACCATCAGTTATGGCATTTACATGTTTGTGTTAGGCTTGTATTATGATATTGATGCCGACAAAGAAAAGTAGATCAACATAGCAACAGCGCTTTTATAAATGCCTACGTAAAGCTGTTTCTTTTTAATAGGTGAGAAAATGTCATTGTGTTACAACGGCCTGTCTTAGCCTCACTAGCTTCACCAGCAACTCCTCCAGCAAGTCAAGCTTTAGCATATTCGCACCGTCGCTCAATGCGCAGGAAGGATCGGGGTGTGTTTCAATAAACAATCCATCTGCACCGGTTGCAATGGCTGCTGATGCAATTGTGCCGATCATTTGTGGGTTGCCGCCAGTGACACCGCTTGTTTGATTGGGCTGTTGCAGGCTGTGTGTGCAATCCATTATCACCGGAACCTTGCTTTCCTGCATGATTGGAATGTTGCGGTAATCAACCACTAAATCCTGGTAGCCAAACGTATTTCCTCTTTCCGTCAGCATCACTTTTTCATTGCCTGTGTTCTTAATTTTTTCA
>SECL01000065.1 GCA_004173455.1 Moraxellaceae bacterium
TTTCAGTCGCTTGCCACAAAACATCTGCAAACCATAAAAACAAAATCCCGCTTAAAGCGGGATTTTGTTTTTATCACGATTTGGGTTTGTTGTAAGCCGGGCTGCCACGGAAACAGCATGTCAACTATTTTTTAATGACGCTCATGCGTTGCGTTTGCTGTCCCTGCGTGATCTCGGCATGATAAACACCACTTGGTAAACCGGCAACATTCAAGGTTGTCACGTTGCCTTCCAGCGTTGCTGTTTTCACCATTTGCCCTACTTCGTTGTACAGTACAAGGTGACCCGCAAGGTTGCTTTCCGTGCGAATAACTAGCTTGTCGCTAACGGGGTTTGGGTAGGTGCTGATACCCTCTTTTCCACCATACGAAAGCGCTACTACACCGCTTTGCGTTGTTTTCCCATCCTTGTCTTCCATCTGCAGGCGATAAAAGTTTTGGCCTTTGGCCGGGTTTGAATGAACAAATCTGTAAGATTGGTTTTGCTGGCTGCTGCCAGCCGCGGTCACCACGCCAATGTTGCTCCAGGTGGTTCTATTCAAACTGTGTTGTACGATGAATTGTTTTGTGTTCTGTTCAACAGCAGTGGACCAGGACAGTTGAGTTTGTCCCTGTGTAAGTCGGCCTTCGAAGCGCAAAAGCGAGAGTGGAAGCACCGACCCATAATTGACTGTGAAGAAAGCATTGCCCCTGCCAATCATTTGAACAGTGTTCCCGCTTGCTATAGAAGCCGTGATGATGCTATAACTATTTTGCGGAATGGCTGTCCAGCTATTGCCGTTGGCAGACGTAATAATATAGTCTTGCCCTGTGACTACATCAAGCACCGCACCGGTAAACTTGCCGTTCGCATAATCCAACACGCCTTCATCGTAGGTGCCGCCCAGTACTGCGCCGTCCGGCACATTGCTGATGGTTGCTTTGTTTGCATAAGAAGCACGGTTAGCTGGTGTAGCGGTAGATACACTAAAGAAACCAATCGGGGTCCACGAAGCAGATTCGACTCCAAAAAAATGATAGCTCGTTCCATCAAACGCTACGTCCTTATAGTAAAGGACTTCAAAACCAAGATCAGGTGTAACATCCGTCCATGTAATGCCATCGGTTGAATACATAATCACACTTTCGTAATCGCTATTCCGATTGCCAAAAGCAAAGAACACGTTGTTGATGTGTTTTATTTTAATATACCAGTTGTCGGCTGTACTGGC
>SECL01000066.1 GCA_004173455.1 Moraxellaceae bacterium
TTAGGAAAAGTATTTTACACCTACATCAAGCTAAATGCCGGTGACGAGTTCAAATTTGTAAAAACACCAGGCGACTGGGGATCTGCCTACGGCAACAGCGGCGCTTCCGGAAGTGGGTTTAATACCGGGTTCAATCAGGGCGGCAACTTTCAGGTTTCAACACCAGGTGTTTACCGTCTTACCATTGATCTTGAGAACAACAAAGCTTATGTTCAGCAAAAGCAGGTTGGTTTAGTTGGCTCATTGCAGACACCGGGTCAATGGGATCCCTCCGCTCCACTTTATGGCGGTATGGCGGGTAGAAACCGTTTCATCGTTATTGCCCCGATGAGTGCAACTGACATCTTCAAATTTCACGACGGACCGGCCTGGGACAATTCAGCTCCTGATAAAGCAAGATGGTGGGGCAAAGGTTCAGCCACCGGCACCCTGGATACTGATGGCAACGGCGATAACATAACCAATACTACTGGCGCTACACGGGTACGGGCCATTTGGGATGCTACAGATCCGCAGCAGGTTAAATACGATATGTCTGCTGCTGCACAGATGAGAGTAGTTGGCGATGGTATGCAAGGCGTGAATGCCTGGGACCCAGGCGCAAGCCCGCAAATGACCTACATGGGTAACGGCAAATGGCAAATTACCTTGACTCTTGTTGCCAATAAAGAAATTAAGTTTCTGGCAGGCGATGCCTGGGGAGCATTTGATTATGAAGATGCGGCAACTGGTGCAACAACAGTAGGTTCGCCAAGAGCCATTCGCTGGGATGGAAGCAGTAATTTTAAAACACCTGCTACAACAGGTTCTTATACAATCACGCTGGATGAACATAACCAGACTGTGACGATTAATTAATTGTAATAAGCCATAACAAAAAGCCACTCCTTTGAGTGGCTTTTTGTTATGTTTGATGTGCTGCGCTTCCATGGTTTTATGGCACAGATGCTAAAAGTTAATCACAGCAGCTCACCGAATTGTTTTGCATTTGTTGTTTTCACTCTCTTTTCGGGAATCCGTTTTCGGATTGGGTTGTATTTCCTTAATTTGTACGCATAAGCTTAGCGGATATGAACAAGCCACATCGATTATTTGATTGTATTGACCAGCAGTTAGGAAAAGGCGGCGTTGAGGGAATGCTGGTGGCGAAGGAGAAAGGCCAATGGCGCAAGTACAGCACAAAGGAAGTCAAAGACATCGTGGATAA
>SECL01000067.1 GCA_004173455.1 Moraxellaceae bacterium
CATTATCAGGTAGATGGTGGTTTTGTTTTTAATACTCCAGGTGGTAGGGCCAAACTGTTTAAACCGTTCGCCCATGTATTCTTTAACGCTCATAATAATTCATTGAATTTGTCTGCGCATCATTATCACGTTTAAACATGATAACGCTGCATAATGTCCTATTTTGTTGTTGCTTGTGTGTCGGTTGTGATTGGTTGCCCTTCGTATAATTCCTGGTAGCCTTCTGTAACAATCACTTCACCACTTTGCAAACCGCTCTTGACTTCTAGGCGGTCTCCGTACAATTCACCAACCTGTACCCGCCGCTTGCGGGCAATCATTTTGGCGCCTTCTTTTGCAGCCACCATTACATATTTCCCCTGCTCATCATTCTGCAACACATTCAGCGGAATGGTGATGGCATTGGGTGCGTCATAATCCCTGATTTTTACAATGGCAATCTGGTTTGGCTTTAAAGAAGGATCAGAAGGAACAGGAGCTTCGATCTGGAAGGAACGGCTGGTTGGGTCAATGATCTTACCGGCTACATTCACTTTTGTTGTCAGGGTTTTGTTGTTTGCGTTTGGCAGCACAACCTGCAACGTCGTTCCTACACCTACACGGCCCAGGTAATTTTCTGGTACTTGTGCCGTAATTTTCAATGTACCCGTATTCACAATCGAAATTTGTGGTCCAACAGCACTCACCCCTGTAAATGTTTCACCTACTCTAACATTGACAGTTTCTGCCACACCCGACATTGGTGCCGTAACCGTCATCAGCGCTGCCTGCTTTTGGATAATGCCGATATTTTTACGAAGGGTTTCCACCTGCGTTTGCGCATTCAAAACATTCTGGTATGTGCCGACACCCTGGTCAAACAGGTTTTTGGTGCGCCTGTAGGTGTCTTCAGCCGTGTTTAATTGAACCTGGAGCGGCGCAATCTGGTTGCGAATTAACTGATCATCCAGGCGGGCAAGCACTTGACCCTTGCGTACAGCCTGTCCTTGTTTTACATAAAGTGCTTTTACCACACCACCCTGTCCATTGGGTGGCGCTACATAAGCAATGTTGGTTGCATCTACTTTCCCCTGAAGGTCAATAAAATGCTCAAAGCTTTGCGGGTCGATCGTTGCTACGGCCACCAGTTTTGGTTTTGCAACAACGGATGTATCAACTTTCGCAATTTCTTTTTCCAGCTTTGTAATTTGTTCAGTAAGCTTGGT
>SECL01000068.1 GCA_004173455.1 Moraxellaceae bacterium
GAAGAAAAGCTGACAAAGGTTTACTGGCCAAGCAGCATCGCTGTATTTGGACCAACCTCGCCAAAGCAGAACTGTCCGCAGAAAACGATTATCGAACCATCAACGGTTTACGGTATTTCGAAATATGCCGGGGAATTTTGGTGCAACTACTACTTCAACAAGTATGATGTAGATGTTCGGAGTTTGCGATACCCGGGATTGATTTCTTATAAATCTGCGCCAGGTGGTGGAACAACCGACTATGCGGTTGAAATTTTCCATGAAGCCCTGGAAGAAGGGCACTATACATCGTTCCTCCAAAAAGACACGTACCTGCCCATGATGTACATGCCAGATGCCATTCGTGCCACCATTGAACTGATGGAAGCGCCAAAAGAAAAAATTAAAGAGCGAACATCTTATAACCTTTCCGCTATCTCTTTTTCGCCGGAAGAAATTGCCGCTGAAATAAAGAAACATATTCCTGCTTTTACCATCGACTACAAACCCGACTACCGCCAGGCGATTGCTGATTCGTGGCCCGGCAGCATTGATGATTCTGCAGCCAGAACCGATTGGGGCTGGAAGCCTGAATTTGATTTGAGCCGTATGACGGAAGATATGCTGCAGAATTTACGCAAATAAGTTTCCACAATTTCGGCCCGGGTTGGCTGCCATGATATTTGCTTGTGTCTTTAAAAAGAATGGAGATGAAGCAAAGAAGCAAGTGGGGTATCCTGTCTGGTGTAATCCTGGCCATGCTGTTGTCGTCGCTCGATCAAACGATTGTTTCAACGGCTATGCCCACCATTGTGCAGGAATTGCATGGTCTTGAACACATCAGTTGGGTGTTTACTGCCTACATGCTGGGCTCAACCATTACTGTTCCGATCTATGGAAAACTGTCTGATATTTTCGGTCGGAGAACGCTCTACCTCGTTGGTATCGGTATCTTCCTGGTGGGTTCTGCCTTGTGCGGTCTGGCTCAAAACATGACGCAATTGATTTTGTTCCGGGGTTTGCAAGGCGTTGGTGGCGGCGCGATGATGGTAAATTCATTTGCAATTATTGGTGAAGTTTTTCCGCCGGCAGAAAGAGGGAAATACCAGGGAATGATTGGTGGCGTTTTTGGTTTAAGCAGTGTAGCCGGACCATTGTTAGGCGGATGGATAACCGACAATGCTTCCTGGCGTTGGGTATT
>SECL01000069.1 GCA_004173455.1 Moraxellaceae bacterium
ATTCCGCAGGTTGGAATATTATCTGTTCGCACCTCGCACAATGTGTTGGCGTATTCAGTAATGCCAGGATTGTGTGAGAACACCGCCACGATATCTTCTTTGTGGTTAATGTCTGCGATAACATCTTCAAACTGGTGAGGCATGGCGCCGTACAATCTGTTTTCTACCTGAATCGCATCTTTCTTTATGTCAAACTCCTCGGCAAAAAACCGTGCAGTGCGAAAAGCCCGTTTGGCAGGAGAGGAAAGAAAAAGGTCAATCTTTAATCCTTTTTTGTGAAGGCGTTTGGCCATATCCGGCGCATCTTTTCTGCCACGTTCATTCAATGGCCTTTCAATGTCTCCCAGCCCTTCATGACTCCAATCGCTTTTTGCATGTCTTACCAGAATGAGGGTTTTCATGACTTAAAGTTCAGGTAAAAGCGTGAATGGTGAGTCGTCAATGGTGAATTGTGGGCATTGTGCTATTTCTTTTGACCTGGCTTCTTTTGCCCCTCGGCCTCTTTTGCTGCCAACAGGTAAATCAGCGAAGCTGTGCCATCCATCGTCGGTTCATTGGTGCTGTAATCACCGTAATCATCGTGGTAAACCGCGAGGTTGCTTTGAAAGGCAGCATATTCATCCGGCTCGTAAAGTGTAATGCCAATGAGGTTGTTGTAAATGCTTCCATACACCGGGCCATCAACCAGCCCGCCCTCTTTGTACCAGTAACATTGAATTGCAAAGGAAGTGGTTAGATTATTACTGCACCAGATAAACGGAACCCCACGGTAGAAAGCATTGCCTTTTGCTTTATTCCAGACCCGTTGAATGCCTTGTTTGTAATAGCCAAGGATGGTGTCTCTCTCTTTTCCTTTTAGCTGTTTGGCTAATTCATAATGGCCAAGATTGATAAAAGGATACCATTGGTAATGTTTGGCAGTATCGGTGCCAAGCCAAGGAGTAACAGGCTCTTCGCTTGCTGCTTTAAGCGAACTTCTCAAAATGATTGGGTTAAATACTCTGTCTTTCTCCTGTCTATTACCCTTATCCAAAAACTGCATAAGGGGTTTTGCAGCGATAGCAAAAGTTAATTCAATGTCATCAAGATAATTTTCCTCAGCATAGATATATGGAGATTTTACAGAGGCAGTTTGCGTATAGCCCATTTTCTTATCAGCAAATAGAAAGGCAGAAAACATCTTTTTATTTAAGCTATCGCTATAAATCTTGTTTGCTCGGAAAACAGTGCTGCCCAAAGCAAACGCACTGGCAAATTTTGCCGCCGTAGAAGATGTTCCCGTGGTACTGTTCATGAACTTCCCACGCTGCTGGGGTTCGCCACTAACAAAATAGACGGGCCGTTGAAATCCTCTGCCATAAAATGAATCCTCTTTTGGAATACGCATGCCCATGTGGTCGCGGTCGTCAGCTACCTGGTTAAACATCCAGTCATCTTTCGGATGCATGCGCAGCAGCCAGTCTAGTCCCCATTTGGCTTCATCTAGCACATCCGCCATGCCATTCTTTCCCTCCAACCCATTTGCCTGTTTTTCATCGCCAAACACGGCCGGAAAATCGCGGTAAGCCATCAGCAAATGATAAGT
>SECL01000070.1 GCA_004173455.1 Moraxellaceae bacterium
CTTGCGCTTGTGTATGAAGAACTGCATGACGCCGGTGACCCAATCCTGATGTCGTCGATGAAAACATAGAAGTTGTTACAATCTTCGGAAGCCATTTCTCCACGGATCCGGTAGCGGAAATTCGCGTTCTGGTAAGCTACTGGCACCGGAATGGAGATGTACACTTTGTTATTTGCGCCGTAGTAATAGTACAGCTGACCAGAGCTTCTTGACCATACTTCTGTCCAGGTAGCACCGTTGTCTCTTGAGAAATCGATCTCCAGTTTTGCTTTGCTGTCGTTGCAGACCACTTTGTATGTCCACAAAGTGAAGTTCATCTTTAATTCGGACGGGCAGCAAGGGTTAGACAAGTCAACTTTTGGCGACACGGCTTTTGTCCAGCCAGAACCGCAACCGGTTGTTTTGTAGTTCACTACTTTCAGCGCATACGAAGTCGATGGGCTGTAGTAAGGCGTTGTTACCACCATGGTTGCCTTTGCATTTGAATTCACCGTCCATGTGCCTGATGAACCTGTGAAGGTTTTGTTGTACAAGGATGTTGTAAAGTATGTATTGAATTTGTTGGGGAATGTTTCCGTGTGATTCACCGTGTTGGTGCAAGCCTGCACTTTGTATCCCGCATCGATTGTTTTGTTTACTTCTCCAGCGCCCAAGTTCACAGCTACCACTCCATTTACAGGATCACTGTCCAGGGCATCATCAACACCAGCTGCATTGCTGACTGTTGGTACGTATCCTGTTGGTGTAGTAAAGGTGACCGTGTAAGCGCCAGCCGGCAAACCTGTGAAAAGGTAGTAGCCATTTCCGTCGGTTGTTTTTGTTTGAACGGTTGCATTTGGCAGCGTCAGTTTCACGGTAACTCCTGCAATACCCGGCTCACCTGCATCCTGTTTGCCATTGCTATTAATGTCTTTCCAAACATAGTCGCCGATGGCTCCCAGTTGCGGACAGCTTGTGGGCGAAGTAATGAGGATATCATCAATAAAAACATAGAAGTTGTTGTAATCGCCGGACGCCATTTCGCCACGAATGCGGTAGCGGAAATTCGCGTTCTGGTATTGTGTTGGCACCGGGATGGCAATCCCTGTTTTACCATTTGCACCATAGGCTGCCCAAAGCTGACCAGATGTTCTTGACCATACTTCTGTCCAGGTAGCAC
>SECL01000071.1 GCA_004173455.1 Moraxellaceae bacterium
GCGGAAATGCGTTTGACGCAGCTATTGCTACGCAGCTGGCATTGGCGGTTGTTTATCCCAATGCGGGTAACATTGGTGGTGGCGGCTTTTTGGTTGCCCGCACAAGCAGTGGCGAAACCCTTGCTCTTGACTATCGTGAGATGGCGCCATCTGCCGCGCACCGCGATATGTATCTTGATGCTGCCGGAAATGTAGTGGAAGGCAAAAGCATTAATGGCCATTTATCAACCGGCGTTCCGGGTACGGTTGCCGGGCTGTTTGAAACACTGAAATACGCAAAGCTTCCTTTTGCAAAACTCATTCAACCTGCGATTGACTTAGCGGAGAAAGGTTATGTTCTTACGCAACGCGAAGCAGCTTCTTTGAATGGTTTGCAGAACGAGTTGTCCCGTTACAATACGGTTCTTACCGCTTTTCAAAAGGCCACTCCGTGGAAAGCCGGTGATACGCTGGTGCAAACTGATCTTGCCAATACATTAATGCGCATTCGCGACAATGGAGCGGCAGGTTTTTACGAAGGCACAACGGCGAGTTTGATTGTTGCAGAAATGAAGAGAGGCGAAGGCATTCTGACACTGGCTGATTTGAAAAATTATTCTGCCAAATGGCGAACGCCACACACATTTGATTACAAAGGCTACACCATTGTGGGCATGCCCATGCCTAGCAGCGGCGGCGTTTTGTTGCACCAGATGATGAAGATGGTAGAAGACAGGCCGCTGGCAACCTATGGCTACAACTCACCCATGGCCGTACAATTAATGGTAGAAGCGGAACGCCGTGCTTATGCCGACAGGGCGGAGTACATGGGCGACGCTGATTTTTACAAAGTGCCGACAGAGAAACTCACAGATTTAGCTTATTTAAAGGCCCGGATGAAAGATTACCAGCCGGGCATTGCCGGAAGCAGCAAAACCACCAAACCTGGGTTGCAAAAAGAAAGCGAACAGACAACACACCTTAGCGTCATTGATGCGGATGGAAATGCCGTGTCGGTAACAACAACGCTCAATAATTCTTTCGGCAGCAAAACGGTGGTTGGCGGTGCCGGTTTTTTCCTGAATGACGAGATGGATGATTTCAGTGCAAAGCCCGGCGTTCCCAATCTTTACGGCGCTGTTGGCGGCGAAGCCAATGCCATTGCTCCCGGCAAACG
>SECL01000072.1 GCA_004173455.1 Moraxellaceae bacterium
TCTTTGGTAATCACCAGAGGCGGGGCAAATCGAATTTTATCTCCATGCGTTGGCTTGGCTAGCAAACCATTGGCTTTTAATGCCAGACAAAGTTCCCAGGCCGCATCGTTGTTCTCATGTTCAATGACAATGGCATTCAACAGTCCTTTTCCACGAACTAGTTTGATAAAAGGTGACTGCAAGCTTTCAATTTGCTGACGGAAATACACGCCTGATTCGGCCGCAAGTTGCGCCATGTTCTCTTCCTGAAGCACATCCAGTGCAGCAATGGCTACTTTGCATGCTAAGGGATTCCCTCCATAAGTTGATCCATGTTCTCCGGGCTGAATTGTCAGCATAATTTCGTCGCTTGCTAAAACTGCGCTCACAGGAAGAACCCCGCCGCTTAAAGCTTTGCCAAGGATAAGAATGTCCGGTTTTACATTTTCGTGGTCGCATGCAAGCATCTTACCCGTTCTTCCCAATCCTGTTTGTATTTCATCGGCAATAAACAGAACATTGGCCTCCTGGCAAAGACGATGCGCTTCGGATAAATAACCATCATCCGGTACTACCACGCCTGCTTCGCCTTGAATGGGCTCCACTAAAAATGCAGCAACCGTATCATCCTGCAAGGCATTTTTCAGGGCGGTTAAATCGTTATAAGGAATGGACGTAAACCCGGGCATGTACGGACCGAAATCAGCTTTGGCGGAAGGATCACTGCTGAAGGAAATAACCGTTGATGTACGGCCATGAAAGTTGCCTTCGCAAACAATGATCTTAGCTCCGCCCTGCCGCACACCTTTCACCTTGTAAGCCCACCGGCGGGCCAGTTTGATGGCTGTTTCCACGGCTTCTACGCCGGTATTCATGGGCAATACTTTATCAAAGCCAAAAAGACGGGTGATGTATTGCGCATACTCGCCCAATAAATCGCTGTGAAATGCACGGCTCGTCAGGGTAAGGCGGCCCGCTTGTTTCACAAGGGCCTCAATGATTTTTGGATGGCAATGCCCCTGGTTTACGGCTGAATAGCCGCTCAAGAAATCGTAATAACGTTTGCCGTCTGTATCCCATAGGAAAACGCCTTCGCCTCTGGTAAGCACAACCGGTAGGGGATGATAATTATGAGCACCAAATTTTTCTTCGAGTTCCAGGTAATATTCCTTCCAATACAAAAATCGGGCATATACACCTGAAGGTGGCCGATATTGAAAGAGCGTTGACGTTTTACCGCGACATTCTGGGTTTTGAGATTACACAGTGGTATGGCAGCAGCGCCGTGTTTTTATCGGCCGGCGGCTATCACCATCACATTGGATTAAACACTTGGTACAGCAAAGGGGCCGCACCGGCTCCGGAGCGATCGGCGGGTTTGTTCCATCTTGCCATCTTATACCCAACAAGAAAGGATTTAGCCGCCGTGTTAAAACAGTTGATTGATGCGAAATATGCATTGACTGGCGCCTCTGATCATGGCGTTTCTGAAGCACTTTATTTGAACGACCCTGATGGCAATGGCGTTGAGCTTTACTGGGACCGGCCAAAAGAAGAATGGCCATTCGATGCGGCTGGAAACCTGCAAATGATTACTGAAGCCCTGGATTTAGCGGATTTGTTAAGCGAAGTGCATTAAAACGAAGGTTAAACTAACTCTTTGTGAAGTTGACGGATTGTGCACTTATTCGCCGGCGTAAATGACGCCAGTTGTTGGCGTTTCGTACAGTTCAATCTTGCTTAAATTATGGAGCAAAGGTTTGATGCGATCCCATATCCAAACCGT
>SECL01000008.1 GCA_004173455.1 Moraxellaceae bacterium
GTATCTGATATCATCTTCATGCTTCTTCGAAATCGTTCATGATACCACAGCCATTCAATATGCCTTTCACATTTTAACCCGTTAAATGGTAAATATCAATTTGATTCCATCAGCCATACATAGAGTATCAGCTCAACTCCGGTCCGTTTCCACAATTCGGTTCATAATCCTGTTCTCTGCCTGTTCTATCTTGTTATCAAAGATTCTAATCTGTTTTGGAAATTTTTGTATTTGAATATAGATCCTGTAAATAGAATGTTTTTATTATTATAAAACAAAGATATAAATATTGACTCAAAAGTAAGTTTTTATGACAACGTAATTTTTTATGACAAAATAATTTTGTCTTCATAAAGTCTTTATAGTAGGAAATACCCTTTCCAGGCTGCACTAAAGATAAGATTTAAAGTGCTTTAAAAAATTAAATATATGACATATTTTTTTATAACTTATTTTTTTCTATAAATTTTTAAGCCTCAACCATTATAAAGCAAATCATCGCTTAGACATTCTAATAAGCAAACATTATTTAAAAGAGCCTAAGCGAGTGCTGCAAGACATTTTCCCCATTAGGTAAAACTATCCATACGCAAGGATTCACCACTAGCTGCTCGAAGTTGATGAATTTTTTCAGATGCTACAGCAATAGGTAATATTTTATTGATCAGCTCAACCAAATCAGGAAAAGTTTTTAAGGCAACAAACTGGGGATCACAACCAGCCAGTAGATCCAGTTCAACCAGATACGCATAATGTGCTCTGTCTGGATTGCCCACATAAACCTCCATAATGACATCGCCACAGATCATATTGCCAATGCTCATGCCATCTGCTGGCTCATATCCTGCATTTCTTATATCATCAGCCAAATCAATACTGCCAGTTTCCTTTCGAGTATGTGTGAGAAAATCTTCTATTTCTGACCAGCCATATTTATAGCTAAATTTCCACATACGACAATTCCTTTTACTATTAAAAAATCAGTACCAAGATGCTTACCTTAAAATTGTAAGACCTATGCGCTAGCTTTTAAACCACGAATTGTAGCAACTATATTAAAAAACAGACTGGTCTGTATAGTTCTCTATGACTAAAGGATAATAAATTTAATTCTCCGTCATTTTGATAGGACTTGAATGCCTGAAGAAGTTTCGCGCAATAAAAAACCGCCCCTGTAAAAGGTAGGCGGCTGGTCTAACATACAATTCAAACTATTAAAACAGGATATTTAAAATACTTCTCATTGCTGTTAGGCACACCCATACTGGATACGGTATACGTGTTAGGCAAAGAGCATAGCATGGGTTTTAAAGAGGAAAATATACTGAACAGTCATCTGTTATGTGCATTCGTAGGATTTTTTGGGAATGTCAAAACCATAAAAAAATGCAGAAAACTGAAAAACAAAGAAAAAATTTAGATTAATTTTTAAAAGTGAGCCAAGATCAGTTTGCTTTACGGGTGAAAGAAACCTAATGAGTGATGTTCAAAATAACTTGTCATAAAAAAGACTAATGTTAGGATCAGTATCAGAGAAATTCCAACAAAAAAATAATTTGAGGTGAAAAAAGAGCCTGAGGGTTTAGTAGCACTTTCGGCAGTAATATTTTCATATTGTTCCAAAAAGGTATAATTTACTGCTTCTTGGTTTTGGATAATGACCTGAACAAATTCATCAAGTATATCACCTTGTATATTATAGGGATTAAAATTATCTTGTTTCCATTTTAATAAAAACTGCTGAAGCGCAGCTTCCTTAATAAAGTATTTAATATTCCAAAACCTAAATGCTTTAGCAGCAATTAGTTCGCGTTTTAGGAGCAAAAAATCCTTGGTATAAGGGCTTTCTAACGACATTTGATGAAATTTGTTGATTTGTTCTTCGCTGCCCTCAAGGCAATGCAAAAAAGTATTATTGCCGTAGATCAGCACGCCGCTAAGTTCTTCGATATTATTGAGCGTCTCGCAAATCTGGGTAATCTCAATCAAGTGTTGGCGTATAGTCGAGGGAAGTGCTGTAGAAGTAGCCGCATAAATAAAACGAGTGTAATTTGACATTGTTTTGGCAACACTGGGCTAAGATGAATACGAATCAGTCATTATATCTAGTTCTTTGAATATTTTGAAATAATTAAATGCTGCTCATTCTTTTTTGCCAAAATTCTTGGATGTTTAATGGATACTGCTTGTTTTGCCCTAAAAATATTAAAATGAAGTCCTAAAAGCCCCAGATATTTGCAGGCTTAGTAATAAACGATATTAAAAAGGTGGAGTAATAGATTTTTAATTAAAAACTCATACAGCGGTATTGAATAAAGGGAGCTATGGCATTGCGCTCAAATCCTTTATCAGTAGCGGATACTTCCTGTTGCGCCAGATTAAAATAAACCCATTTGGTATTGACCAGTGACTTAAAACCTTTAGGGGTGATCTGAATGTCTTTTTCCTGATAAATAAAAATTTTATCGCGGCTTCCATCCACTTCGTTAACCACATCCACAATATTAACCAGTACTCTTTCCATCTACTATTGCTTAATCTAATAAAGAGCCGTCATAGTACAGGTTTTCTATAATTTATTAAGTAATATTAACAACTCAGCTACCTTATAAATAACTGGCAAAATAGCAGTCTGAGTCAATATTAATACCTGCCACGCGCCCAACAAAAAACCGCCTGAAATTTTTATTTCAACACGGTTTTTAAATAATTCTGGTAGACGTAACTGGACTCGAACCAGCGACCCCCACCATGTCAAGAATGTTTCAGGTGACATATATGACATTGAATTAAATCAATTTTTCCAAAAATATCTCTTATAAAAATTAAAAAATATTAAAATTATTATTAATGTTTTTCAATAAGTTATGTTTCATTTTCCGATAACTATTTAAGGTCATACTACCTACAATTAAAACTTAATCATTGGCCTAAATGACAGAAATAAACATTAAAGACTAATATCGTTATTTGCATAGCTCCCGTTTTGGGAGTAACATAGTCCAACAGGTTAGAGATCAAGATATGCGTATATTGGCAAAAAGCAGATTAGTTGCATTTTGGGAAAATAGTCCAGCTTACGCCGATTCTGAAACGCCTTTAACAGAGTGGTATAGGCACTTTGAAAAGGCCAGCTATACAACGCCACAAGCGATTAAAGAAGTTTTCGGCACAGCGAGTATCTTAAAAGGTGGTCGTATTGTCTTTAATATTGGTGGCAATAAATATCGCTTGATCGTCGCCTTTGATCTTGAACGACAAATGGGCTTTATCAAGTTTATTGGTACACATACTCAGTATGATAACGTCGATGCGGAGAATATATGATGAATCTTAAACCGATTCGTAACCATGACGAGCTAAGTGCTGCTTTGGTGCGTATTGAGGAATTATGGGGAGCACCCATAGATACCCCAGAGGGCAATGAGCTGGAAATACTAAGCCTATTAGTTGAAAAATACGAAGATGAGCATTTCCCAATAAAGCCCTCTAATCCCGTTGAAGCGATTAAATTCCGCATGGAACAACAAGGATTACAACCTAAGGACTTAGAGCCATTTATTGGTGGCAGCGGTCGGGTTTCCGAGGTATTGAGTAAAAAACGTCGTTTAACGCTTCCCATGATTAGGAAACTTAATGCCGGGTTAAATATTCCATTGGAAAGTCTTGTTAATGCATATTAATTTTGCCCATATTTATTCTATTAAAGCTGCAGTAACTAAAAGACTAGTAAATGAACTGCTCTCCCCTTGGAATTAGAACGTAAATTCAGGTGAAGTTTGCCAAATAAAAAAAGCCACTTAGAGATATGATGTTTAAGTGGCTGTAAATTTAAAAAATTCTAGTATATGTTAGTAGACTTGAACTGCCGACCCACTCAAAAAAATGACTTACACCCCCACTGGAAAACCTTATCATCGCTGGCATCAAGATCAATTGACTGCATTTTTAGAGCTTTGAAATGAAGGGGACGAAGAAACTCGAACTCTAATTGCTAGTTTTTATTATCAGCTAATATTAACTAATAATTAGTATAATGATAAGCTTACCACCTATTAATCGCTATCAACTTTTAGTTAGCGTGCCCGAGAACGTGCCCATCATTTGTTTGTATAAATCCTTAAGAATAGTTACTTTTGAAGTATCTATTTTCTTCTTTGGTTTATTTAGGCCATTAAAAAAATTTACTAGAATGTTTTTCTAATGCTGCCAGAATATCTAAACCCGAAAGTATAATTGCGTCTATTTCATCCTTAAGAATTGTTTGATAAGAAGAATCTATAAATAGTAATCCATCTTCTGTAAATAAAGTAAATTCTGGACTTAAAATAGTATCTTTATATACAGCATCAACATACTGCATTTTTAAAAGGTCTACCTCAAGTGATTTCTTATTAAATAAATATTTTTCAGTAATCATAAAATAAAAATAATTTAAAGGATTGCCATATGGAAAACTTTCTATTTGATTATTTAGATAAGTAATGTGGTTATCTATTTTCTTTTTTAATACATTAAGTTCAGTTCTATCTTTTTTATCTATAACTTCTTCCTTTCCTAAAAAATACTCATATCTAATAGAAAACTCCAAACAAAAATCATTAATTTTAATTACCTCATCTGAAATAGTTTTAAGATTTTTCATTTGAAGTTGAGCATGAAATCTTTGCAATACAACATAGGCTGATAGGAATAAACCTATACACTTTAAAAAAGGCCAGATAAGCTTTTCAAAATGAAAATGCAGAGTTGGTAATATCAATAAAAAATTATAAATCCTAATAACTAATTCAATAGACATGAAAGTTTTCTTAGAAGTTTAAAATTCCTTTTTTATTTCTGCTCTGCTGCTCTTCAATATATTGCCATATAGTTTGCTCTATAGCTGGTCGCCTAGGAGAAACTATAGTTAAATATTTTTTTAATATATCAGCAGTAAAATTATAATTTCTTAGAATACCTCCGAAAGCCTCTTCCAGAAATGAAGAACCTTGCATTGTAGTGCCAGTAAAATCTACTAATATTTTAGAACCGTCATTAATTTCAATTACTTCTTGTAATTTAGGAAGTAATATATCATCTCTAAAAGCTTCACCTGAATGACTGCTATTTTTTCTAGAACGACCGACAGGACGACGATTAAAGTCTTGAGCGATATTAATAATTATATCTTTCATATCATTAACCTCTTTATGCCATCTGTTCATTATTTTCTACATTCATATTGTTTAGTGGAAGAATCCAAGTGATGATCGTACCATTGACTTCTTCACTAAATGTGGAGATTTGGTCTTTTTCATGAGGTATATTAACCCATCTACCATTTCGACTATGAACTATCATTTTAGCATTACTGATTTGATCACATACAGCTTTCATATCACTAAAACCTTTACCTCTATGTGACAATTCTGTTATAGATTTTCTATAACTTGAAGCCAATCTTATCCTCTGACCATCATTGATCCCTTTCCAAGTAGCGATACTTGTTAAACGCACTAGAATATCTTCACTTACTTTTGTGGGAACAGTATGAGGGATAGTAAGGCCTAGATCAGAAATTACTACGTAACAATGCTCTTTGTTGATAGTTAAAAATATTTTCCACTTTTTATATTTTGCATTTGTTTCATAGGCATGTTCGACTACATTATTAACTGCCTCACCTATTGCTGTATTTAAAGCATCAAAAGTTTCTGTATCTCCGAATTTTTCTCGCAATATATCCTCAATCTCGTCATACCCTTCGCCGAATTCTGTTTTTTCACCACTAAAGGTATACCAGCGCTCTATAAGTTCATGGCTATTAATACAAGGCTGTAAATTCATCCGTCTATGAATTGATAATTTAGTGAGCATTCCCCTGACTATTGGAGATCCAGATGCTCTACCCCTTATTTTGACATGCGCATAACGTTCGACATTTTGAACAAAATGAATAGTAGCCATAGGAAATAAGATCTTTACTTGGCTGAAATCTAAGTAAACAAATGAATCTTGGCTCTTATGTTCTTTAATAATCTTAATAAGATTTAATAATTTTTGACGACTTCTTTCATCTTCAAGACTAAAATTTTGAGGCAAAGGCTGGTGTAAGGCCGACCAAGGCTTCTTATCAACGACTAATCTAGAAAAATATTTACCTGAAAAATTATATTTTTTCTGTAAATCAATCCTATGCTGATCAGGTTTTTTCATTTTTTAACCGTAATATAAACTCAGTAGTTATTCAAAAAGCGTTGAATTCTAACAGTAAAAATTAACAAAAACCATTTATTTAAAAAAGCTCTACAATCTTTCCGAAAAGCCATATCTTTAGCGACATCGAGGGTGCACTCCTTGGCTGACTATTATCCATTTCATCTTACGACTCGACTGATGCACTATTATTTTCTAGTCCATCAGTCTAATGGCTTCAGATTGTAAGAAATAAAAGAAGATTATTGATGTAGTGAGTAAGCCTTTTTAATATAGCGACGCCCACAAAACATAGCCATCGTAATGTTCTTTTATAAACTTCACGATAAAGTCCTTTTGGCTATCATTAAAAAAACGGACATCTTTTCCCCACTGACTATCCAGTCTAAAGACAAAAGAATCCATAAAGCTATTATTTCTATCAGGCCTCGCTAAATAATGAAACACTGCAGCAGGTAGAAAAAACTTAAAGCCATCCGAGTCTAAAAAACTACATGAATCGCCGAAATAATATAAGTATTCATAAGTAACATCTTTCCATGTCTTAATACCTTCATGTGGCCTAGATCGTGTTTTGACCGCCTCCAGGCCAACTTTTGTGTAGAATTCAGGCCATTCAAAGCCATATTTTAAGATTAGATCCTCTGCTGACATATCTAATGACGTTAAATACTGTTCAGTAATCTCATCAAAATACCCATAATGAGTATCATAAAAATCGCATTCGAAAAGTGTTCTTTCAGTAGTTAACTTATATTCTGGAAATACGCTTTCTACTAAACTATATATGCTCATATATTACTCAGTACACTTTTGTAATGCCTTGTAATTTTCGACCAAAGCAATTTGATGGCCTATATCGCTAGGCAACCAACAGGCATTTTCCCTTAATCGAGCACTGATCAAATTAACCCATAGTGCTGCATTAGTGGCTTTAGTACTTTCATCCATAGTTTCATTACAGCTTTTCCCTCGTGATACAATTCTCGCATCCCGGGTAGCTCTCACATAAGGATATTTCAAAGCGTTATCACAAATCCAACAACTACCATTACTATTGACACCACCTGGGCAATTATCTTTTGCATTATTCTCGAGCTTATCAACAATAGGCTGAGCAGTACTTCGTACACCAAGGCTGGTGCAATGAGAATCTGGCCGAAAAAACCATGGCTCCAGTATTGCCGGATAAAGTACGCCAGCCTATCCGGTTTGAAGAGTTGATGGAAATACGCAAGATCAGTCCAGATTACCTGCAACGGGCTATTGATATGGCTCTGCACTCCCTGCAACGTCGTGAGGATTTAACAAAGCTCAAGCGTGAATCAGTGGATCTGCAAAACAATACATTTACGGTTCGGCAAGGTAAAACCGCCAACTATAAAAAGCCTATTTTTATTCAGGTGGATATGCATCCTGAGCTGCGGGCTGCTGTCCTGTTTTGCATGGAATCACGCTTTACCTTTATGTGCCCTTACCTGCTGCACTACATGCCTACCAGACTCAATAAGCAGGTACGTGAAGGCAAAGATCATCACATGGCCATGAAACCCGGTTGGCTCTCTAATGAATTTGCAAAGTACCGCGACAAGTCCGGCATATTTGACCATCTGACCGCTGAAGAGAAACCGACGTTTCATGAAATCCGCGCATTGGGTGAATACCGGATAATGCCAAGAGAATTCTGGTAGACGTAACTGGACTCGAACCAGCGACCCCCACCATGTCAAGGTGGTGCTCTAACCAACTGAGCTATACGTCTAAAGTGGCCAAATTATTACCGTAATCTGGCGATATGGCAAGATTTTTTTAATCTATTCTCGCCTATTCGGCCAACTGCTAACCAGTTTTTTCATTTGTTGAATGATTTTGAGCTGGGCGTCTTCATCTTGCAGAGGGGCATAACGCGCCTTCTGATAAAGCTGCATTAGCGCCAGTGCGGATTTTTCATAAGCCGGATAAGCAGCCAAGCGTTGTAACCAGTTCACCACGCCTTCAGCCTCGCCTCGCGCCAGATTTTCTTTGCTGTCTTTGTCTTTACTGAGTTTTCTGGAGAGCTGCTGCAACGGGGCATCGAGTGGATGCCAAACCTTACGTCTGCGCCACCACATTAGTCCCACAATAATAGCCAGCAGACTGATAAATGCACCTACCATCCAAGCTACTTGTGCATACATGCTTTTAATGCCAAATAATCGTTGCAACAAACCTTGTTGCTGTGACTGATCAAAACCCACAACATCACGTTGCCACACATAACTTGCATAGTCGGCCCAAACACGCGCCCGACCCAAAAATTGAAACTGACTGGAGCGTAAACGGTTGAATGCCCCTTCACCAAATACCTGTTGGTTATCCTGCATAAAATTACTCATGCCCTTTTCGACACGCTCCGGCGCAACGGCAGCCGTAGGATCTACCCGCACCCAGCCACGCCCAGCCAGCCAGATTTCCACCCACGCATGTGCATCCAATTGGCGCACTTCCCAGCTTTGCCGATCAGGAGAAAGCTGGCCACCCTGATAACCCACCACGACACGTGCTGGAATACCGGCAGCGCGCATCAGAAATGTATAGGCAGATGAATAGTGTTCACAAAAACCACGCCGACTTTCAAATAAAAACTGGTCGATCCGATGGCCGGAAAGAACTGGCGGCTCCAGTGTATAAACAAAATTTTCGCGCCTGATCCAGTTGAGCCAATAATTTGCATAGCGTTCAGGGTTACGGCCAAGCTGGTTAAACACTTGCTGGGCGACCTGACGCGTACGCGGATTACTATTAGGGGGTAAACGTAAATTGGCCTGTTTTAGCCACTCCGGTAACTCGGTATCGCGCTGAAGATCGTTGATTTGCAAGGCGTCATAGCTTAATTGCTGATAAACGTCGCGGGCACTCTTAAGATTATACTCCCGCGTTAGTGCAACACCGCGCATACGGCTGTACGGGACATCCAGTGCAAATAGCCATTGCTGCTGGGTTGGCTCAAGCAATACCTGATACTCAAAACCAGCATTCACCTTTCCTACAAAAGTCTGACGAAACCATTCAGGCTGGTATTGCATGCCCGCCCAGACCGGATTGTCCGCTCGATAGTCTTTCAGCGCACTCCAAGTCACGCCATCAAATTGGCTTAACACCAAACCACGCCAGTACAGCGCAGAACGTGGCGGCAAATCTTTTGCCAGATTATTTTGTTTATCCAATACCCGAAAAGCCAGTGCTGTCGATTGGCTTAGGCTAGCAATATTACCGGGTGACATCTGGTCACTCATGCCGGTTTTACCCTGAGATTGATTAACCGGCACACTCCATAAGGGAGGAATGCGCGGGAAAAAAATAAATAAAACAATCAGTAATGGGATCGCTTGCAAAAAAAGCCGCAATAGAGGTTTCCACAATCCTCCAGAGGGGCTCATGGCTTCGGGAACATGCGCTTTAAGCTGAGCAGAATGATGATAAAGCAGATCAGGATTAATATTTTGCTGCAATAAAGCATAAAACACCGCCAAAATAGCCAGCATTGCCATCACAGCATTAAAAATGGATTGTTCAAACAAGAATAGACTGGCAACCACAAACAGCGATAAGGTTAAAACAATATAACTATCACGGCGCTGCTTTAATTCCAGTAACTTCCCAAGCAAACATAAGGCTAAAAAAGCAACACCAGCCTCTACCCCAACAATGGTGTGATAGGTGACTAAAATAATGCTCAACCCTATCGCCACAACAATATATTGATAATACTTTGGCGGTTGTGGATTAAAGATTTTTCTGCGCCGTGCCATGAGCCACAAGCCACTCAGTGTAATAAATGACAGTACAGAAAATAAAACTGGCAAATGAAAAACATGTGGAACAAACACCACAAATTGGGCGGCAATAATACTGATAAACTGCTTGTAGCGTATCGGTTGCGGCGGAATTAACGTGCTCATCAAGGTGCCTCCGCCAGCAATCGCAAAGCCTGATGGGTATGCTGTTCACCCTGTCCCAAAGCCAACTCACTGCTTGGCAATTTCATGCTAAAAGCAATATTTTGCGAGTCAAGGATTTGCACCCAGTACGCCATTTGTGACAACTTGGTTTCATGGTCAATGGCTGGCATTTGCTGATAATCCAGTGCATCCTGCTCGGCACTAAAGTCAATAAACTGTTTGCTTAGCAAGCCTTGTCCCTTGGCCAGATGTGACCACGATACACGCGATAGCGACTCGCCCTGCACATAGTTTTTTAGTTCAAAAAATTCGTCCTGTCCGCTCAAGCCATGCGTTTCCTCACCTTCTCCACCAATCCGGTTAAGGACATTGCGTTCCGCCTCAATGGGTCTTGGCGACACCCACACTTCCTGATCAAAATAGATATATGTCCAAGCACGAATCAAACCCAGTGGATAAACACTTTGTAGCATCAAACGGGGTGGCAAAAAACGTCCTCGCTGCGGCGTATCAATATCAAAATGCAGAATCTGTTTTTCATTTAATACCGCAATGCGCTGATATTGCTGCCAGATCAGTTCAAGCTGGCAATAACATTTGGCAGTAGTCGGACTGAGTTCAATTTGAAAACGGGCTTGTCCCTCTGCCTGACTATCGCTTGCATGTAACACTTTTATTTTTAAGCCGGACAACTGTGCATAACTATGATGCATAGCAATGACCAAAATGCTGCTTAATAAAAAAAATACACCCAGAATTAGGTTATTGGCATAATTTACACCCGCCAGAAAAGTCACAGCCAACAACACCGTAAACAAACCACCCTCTTTGGTTAAAAATACAAAAATTTGGCGCTGCGACAAGGTAACTTCATGGCAGCGTGGTAAGCGCCGCTGCATCCAGCGTTTAATCGGCGGACGGTTTTCAAACCAGTTAGTGAGGCGCATAAAGTGCTCCTCAGTTAGCTAATAACAGGAACTTGGCGCAGGATTTGATGCGCGGGTGAATCTGCCCCCCCAATGCATTTAACCCCTAGTCGATGATCAGCTACAGCCACAAACACCGCCTGAATATCTTCTGGAATAACAAAAGCACGCCCATCAACCAGTGCATAGGCCTGTGCAGCACGCTTTAACGCCAATAAGCCTCGTGTCGATAGGCCAGTGTGCTGACCGGTACGGGTTTGTTCAACCAGATGCTGCAAATAATCCAGCACCGGTTCTGACAAATAAATATTATTGACCAGATTGCGATAATCTTTGAGCGACTGGGTATCCAATAATGCCTCAACCGCTTTAAGCATGGTACGCCGATCCTGCCCCAGCAAAATTTCCCGCTCTGCTTGTGCCGAAGGAAAACCCAATGACAAACACATCAAAAAACGATCAAGCTGCGACTCTGGTAAGGGATAAGTCCCTGACTGATTCAGCGGATTCTGGGTAGCAATCACAAAAAACGGCTGTGGCAATAGACGCGTTACGCCATCCTGCGACACCTGATTTTCTTCCATAGCTTCTAATAGCGCACTCTGGGTTTTAGGACTGGTACGATTAATTTCATCGGCCAATAACACCTGTGTAAAAATTGGCCCTTCGCGAAACTCAAACTCCTGCTTTTCTGGATTAAAAATAGATAATCCTAAAATATCACTGGGTAGCATGTCGCTGGTAAACTGAACACGGCGATAACTTAATCCAGACAGTTTGGCCAGACTTTCGGCTAGTGTGGTTTTACCCATGCCGGGCAAATCCTGTAGTAATAAATGTCCACCCGCCAAAATACAACTCAATGCCAGCTTGGTTTGTTGCGGTTTATCCAGCACAATCTGATTGAGCTGTCCCAAAAACCGATCCAGTTTTATTTTGGTTTGACTGACCAGTTGCTCGACTTCCTGCTGGGAACGGCTTATTTTTTCTGCCACTGTGTTTTGTGAAGCCACTTTTTCTGGGATAGCGTCCTGAAACATAACTTCCTTCCTTTATTAAGCTGGCTCATTGGCGTAATTAACCACAATCTAAGTTTCGATTAAATCACAGTATTTAGACCATAGTGACGTTTAATTGACTGAGCACAATCTCTATGTGACTCACTTGGGTTTATTCCTATATATACAGGAATACTCTTTTCCTTGACCAGATCGTTTCTTTAACAATTGGCCATGCTTTTGTATGTTTTTTGGAATTTCTTTAACTTGTATAATGAACAGTAAGAGATCAGTAATTTGAAATTATGGCCTTAAAATACTTGTTTTCACCTCATCGCAACTTTATAACGATTCCATTTTTTAGAATTATTGAAGAACTATAAACAGTCCGTTTTTTGAGTCCTAAAATGCGAATTATGTTTGATTCGCTTATAAAAATAATCAAATAATCAGGCTAAATCAAACTGTTCTTTTGCAGAGAATCAATGCTACTATAGCGACGCTTGTTGCATTAAGCGAACAATGATTGGAAAGTCAGGTGCTACCCTGTTAACCAAGTGCGTGCTGCACACTAAAAATGGGTTCTCATTTTGAGATCAATCAACAGGATGTAATAACCTTTCTCAAGGTGTTAGTGTATAAGTTATCAGGATATTTATTATCAAGACGGAAACTTAAAATTGCTGGTCAATACCGTGTGATTGCGTTTAACCGAAATACACTTGATGATATGGAGCGTCCTGATTTTAAGGGAAAATAACATCAATGAATCAAAATATTAGTCATTTGCTTATTAATGATCAGCCAGAAATGACCGTGACACAATTAAGTCTTGTGCAGGCCAATAAAAACAGCGTGCGGGACTGGCTTGCCAATCTCTCCATGCTTAACTTAGGTGATACAGCACGCCAGTTATATACTACCCTCAAAGAATTGTCATTATTACAAACTGATGAACAAACTCGTTTTGAACTGACTGAATTGCTGCGTCCTTCTGTTCATACCATTATCTCTTCCTTAACCAAACACTATTTTAGCCAAAATTTTTCCTTGGATCAGCGTGCCCAGCGCATTGCAACATTGGTTGAAGAAATCCGGGTTTATCTGATCGTAATTTACGATACGATTTCAACAAATTGCAATGATAAGCTACAATCGCAGAACTTTGGTTTATTCAATATTAAAAACAAGAAAAACCTGCTAGACCTGATTGCCTTGTCTAGCCACCGCGCCCTTACCGAAATGACGGGTCTGCTGTATGAATTACAGTCATTGTATTTAACCATTCCGAAAGGTTTATGGAAAAAAACGCATACCCTTTATCAACGCGCCTCGGAATTACATCTCACCAAGGTTGAAATTGAAGATAAAACCAACCCTATTATTGTGATGTCTAATATCAAGCGCGCGTATAGCCGTATGATCATTATGGGCGTCAGCAATACCAATAAATTGCGCCAGTCTGAAATCAAGGCAGTTTATCAATCCAGCATCCTCTGGGCTGATCTGATTGCACTGGATAGTATTGAAACGCCTTATCATTTGTTTAGTACTGATCTTAATCAGGATCAGCCCCCGACCTATGTCACTAAAAAAGCGGGTGCTTCAACTTCTATGCTGTATGTCAATGTACAGAAGTTACTTCAACATTTTAAAAACCTGATGAACCAGTATCCTCAATACCTACATGCTAGCGAACAAAAGCAGTTTAGTACCGCCTTAAAAGCCCATTTGGTTAATAACTTTTCCACGCCCTCAGAGCGCATTCATACCCGCCATCCTTATTCTGGCAAGGTTGATATTGCTTTTGGCCTGTTGGGGATTCATTATCACCTGTCTAATGGCAAGACGTTTGAAGACATCATTAATGTTCACCGTGACTATCTACTCACCAGTGATACTGAAGTCAAAAGTCTGTTTGGACAGGTTGAATACGATATAGATATTGATTTTCCGGGTCAGGGCAAATCCAAAAAGACCGACGCTGTGGCCGAGATGTCAGAGCTTTATGAATGTGAAATTGTCAATATCAGTCCCGGCGGTTATTGCCTGCGCTGGCAGGGTGAAAGCCCAACCACGCTTCGTACTGGCGAACTGGTAGTCATCTGTGAACCTTCTGACAAGGTATGGCATATCGGTTTGATTCGCTGGGTCAAACAGATTCCCATTAAAGTGATTGAATTTGGCATAGAAATTATTTCATCACGTGCCAAAATTTGTGGAATTCGCTCTGCGCAACGCAATGACACCATTGATAGTTTTAAACGGGCTATTTTATTACCTGAAATTCAGAGCCTAAACCGTCCAGCTACCCTCATTACTCAAGCTTTTGCTTTTCACCGTAACCAGCGCGTGATTATTCGTTATGGTAATGAAGAAATTCGTGCCATTTTAAATAAAGAGTATTTAATTACACAAAGTTTTATTCAGTTCGAGTATACAATTGAGGAAGATGACTTAAACTCGACCAAATATGAGGACCAGTCTACAATTGATAGTAATGCACTGGTTAGTCCGGACGATGAAGTCTGGAAAATACTATAAGTTTTTTAAGGGATTTAAATTTTTATGAATAGTCGTTCTCAACACCTCCAACTTCTGGTTATTGATGATGAGCAGACGACTGCAAATAATCTGGCACAATTGCTGAGAAAGCAAAATAGTGTCGTCCAGTTTCAATTACTGGATGATCAAGAAGAATTTGAAAAAGCCATACGCACGCATTGGGATGTCATCCTATTTGGTCATGCCTATGATCTGGACTATCAAAAAGTTCTCCATTTACTCAAAGAACAGCATCTGGAAATTCCGGTCATTGCCATTCCCGATGAAATGGCCGCGCCGATTGACAACGAAGATACCTCAGCCGATCTGGTTGCCGGATTTCAATTGGGCTTGACTGATGTTATTCCACGGCACCGCTTAACACATCTGGCCTATGCAGTGCAACGTGAAGCCAAGCACGCTCGTTATGTGACTCACAATCACAAACTAAGCAATCAGTTTAAGGAAGCGGAACGCCGCGCTCAATTGCTAGTTAAAAACTCCAAAAGTGCAGTCGCTTATATTCACGATGGTGTGCACATTTATACCAATGAAACCTATAACGAACTGTTTGGCTATCATTCACTGGAAGATCTTGTCGGGATGCCGGTAATCGACCTGATTGAAGGTAAAGATGTTAATTCATTTAAGGAATTTTTACGCGCATATAGCCGTGGTGCAACCCAGCAATCTGAATTCAAGTTTAATGGTATCAAAGCGGATGGTAGCCAGTTTGAAGCACTGCTACAGCTTGCCCCAGCCAGTTATGATGGAGAAGACTGCATTCAGATCATTATCCAGCCTCAGCTTCAATCAAGTGCTGCCCTGGCCGCCCAGCTTGCTGTGATCGAACGTGTTGATAACCTGACCAAACTCAACAATCGGCTTGCTTTTGAAGAAGACCTGACCAAAGCGCTGGCGCAACTGCGTATTACTTCTGCTGAAAATGCAGTGCTCTATATTAATATTGGCAATATTGGCCACATTCATGCGATTGCTGGTCTGGCAGGCAGTGATACCGCTATTCTGGATATTGCCAAACTGTTGAAAAAACAATTGGCACCCAACGAGCTTTACCGTTTTCGTGAATCCAGCTTCACCGTGATCTTAAATGGTCAGGGTATTGAGCAGGCGACTGCCACAGCCAAAAACCTTTGTCATTTGGTGTCTGAACACATGATCATGGTCGACAAACGTACCGTGCAGGCTACGATCAGTATTGGTGTTGTGCCCATTAATCAAAGCTCACCCGGTCAGGCTGAAGTTCTGGATCGTGCCTATCAGTCTGCTGAAAAAGTTCGCTTGCAAAATCAGGGCAGCGGCAATGGCGTTTATGTTTACAATCCTGCTGAAAATGCCAGTAACTCCGATAGTGCCTTGCGTGAGCTACTGGAAAATGCCCTCAACCGTGGTCAATTTCAGCTCATGTTCCAGCATATTTATGATACGACTGAGCAGGATCTTGAGTTATTTGAGGTATATATCCGGTTACCACTCGGTGACGGTAAGCTCATGGGGCCAGATGAATTTTTAGCGGTTGCACAGCAATACCACCTTGAGGGACGGATTGACCGTTGGGTACTGCTAAATGCAGCAAAGCAGCTTAAAGCATTTATGGTTCAGCACCCTAAAGCCAGACTGCTGATTAATCTAGGCGCGGAATCTATTCAGGATCCTAGCTTGCCTGATGTAATTACCAAATTGCTGGGCGCACTTAATTCATCGTACAAACCATTAATCCTGCAATTTAATGAAGCCAATGTGTCTACTTATTTGCAATTGGCTAAAACTCAGCTTGAATCCTTACGCAAAATAGGCGCGCAGGTTTCGATTAATGATTTTGGCTCAACTCTCAACAGTAAAAACCTGCTCAATTATCTCAAACTGGATATGGTCAAGCTAGATAAGGCTTATATGACCAACCTGAACAACGATGATAATTACAATGCCACGCAGGCTTTGGTGACAGACATTCAGGCCTATGAAATTGATATTATTGGTGGTTATATTGAAGCACCGCAAGAGGTGGCCAAAGCATGGACATTAGGTGCGCGCTATTTGCAAGGCTATTACTTCCAGAAACCCATGAACAAACTGGTGCTTAATCAGGAAGAACAAATCTAATCTTTGCTTTGTAAAAATAGCTGTTAAAAAACAGTTGTTTTTACAAAAATTTTAATAAAGCAATTATTAAAAGCAAGGCAACAAAAAACGGGCAGTTGCCCGTTTTTGTTTAAGCATTTATTGCAATGAGCAATTAACGCTTGATACTGCGGCTCATGCCAAAACGCTGCTTGAACTTGTCGATACGACCACCAGTATCTACAGACTTTTGTTTGCCTGTATAAAATGGATGACAAGCTGAACAAACGTCCAGATACAGTGTTTCTTTACCAATGGCAGAACGGGTTTCAATCACGTTACCACAAGAGCAGGTAGCAGTCAGTTTTTCATATTTTGGGTGAATATCGGCACGCATGGCGATCTCCTAAACAAGATTGGCTTATGCTGTCATCGCAATTTACCACTCCCAAATTATCCTTAATCTTCATCAAGACAAAAATTCTTCGAGGTAGCCCTTAAAACCTAGAGGTTTGAAAAGCAGGTAAACACCACAACAGACCAGTCTTTTGGCTCACCGAGATTCGTAATCAGGGCCAAGCTCAACAAGGTGGAGTATTATAACATAGTAGCTTAAATTTTTCACCTGTAGCGAAGATAAATTGATCAATACCGATGCTCTATCAATGCACTACTGCTCTATCACGCCCTGATTATCTTGCCGTCTAGCATAACGCGCGGCCAAAATACCACACACGACCAGCTGGATCTGGTGAAACAAAATCAGCGGTAAAATCAGCATACCAATGGGATGACCAACAAACAGGATTTTGGCCATGGGCAAGCCACTGGCCAGAGTTTTTTTGGAACCACAAAACACAATCGTGATTTCATCTTGCTTGTTAAAGCCTAGCGCACGGCTGGCATAGGTTAAGCCAACCATCACAATGGCAAGAAAAACACAGCAAATTACCACCAGTGCAATCATAATTGAACCGGAAACCTGCTGCCACAATCCTTCATTGATTGCTTCACTAAACGCTGCGTACACTACCAGTAAGATTGAACCCTGATCCACTACCTTTACCACCACTGGATAACGCTGAATGAGTGGAAAAACCTTGCTACGGCAGAGCTGTCCCAGCACAAATGGAACGAGCAACATAAATACAATACTCAAGGCCGCTTGGGTTGAATTGACATCCTGATGATTGGCTTGAGCATTGATTAATAATCCGACTAATACAGGGGTCAGGAACATCCCTAAAATATTAGATAGTGAGGCACTGCACATAGCCGCCGCTACATTGCCCCGTGCAACCGAAGTAAATGCAATGGATGACTGCACGGTAGATGGCAGCACACATATATAAAGTATGCCCAGATATAAAGTAGGCGTTAAGAAAGGCTCGAAAATTGGTCGGAACACTAGACCAAGAACTGGAAAAAGCACAAAAGTCGCCGCAAAAATAAATAAATGCAGACGCCAGTGCGTGATTCCCTGAATAATGGCTTCACGCGATAACTTGGCACCATGTAAAAAAAACAACAGTGCAATTGCAATGTCAGTCACATGGTTAAAGGCAATGGCGGCCTGCCCCTGCACTGGCCACAAAGTTGCCAAAAACACCATTACAAATAGCAAGAGGGTGAAGTTATCAAAAAATGTACGAAAGTACCGCCACAAAATCATAACCGATCCCTGTAAAATTTAATTTTGCTGGATTAACTCCACTTTGTATCCATCTGGATCTTCTACAAATGCAATCACCGTGCTGCCGTGTTTCATTGGGCCAGCTTCGCGAACCACCTTGCCACCGAGTTGTTTTATTTTCTCGCAGGCTGCATAGGCATCAGCGACACCCAATGCAATATGCCCATAAGCAGTGCCCAGATCGTAAGACGCTGTATCCCAGTTATGAGTTAATTCAAGCACTGTATTACTTTCCTCTGGGCCATAACCGACAAATGCCAAGGTAAATCGGCCGTCAGGATAGTCTTTTTTGCGCAATAACTGCATACCCAGCACTTCGGTATAAAATTGCAATGATTGTTCCAGATTACCCACACGCAGCATTGTATGTAACATACGCATTATCATGCCCTCTCAGTGAGAAAAATAAACCATGCTTTGGTCGTATTGACGCTGCACTCTAAAAGCGCAGCGCCGATCAAATAGTAAGTGATTACAAGGTCATAGATGTAAACCTGCCTAGTTTGACTGATGACGATTGAGTTGCCGCTGTACCAGCACAATCAATAGCAGCACTGGAATACCAATCAAGGTAGTAAACAAAAAGAAATTGGGATAGCCCGCACTGTCTACAATAGTACCCGAGTATCCCCCAATCACTTTTGGAATCAGGGTCATCAATGAGCTGAAAATGGCATATTGCACGGCGGTAAACGACACACTGGTCAGACTGGATAAAAATGCAATAAATGCTGCACCCGCCAGACCCGATGCCAAATTATCAGCCACAATGGCAAAATAGAGCCATGGTAAACTGTGTCCAGCATGCGAAAATCCAATAAAAATTAGGTTAGTTGCACTAGATAAAATGGCGCCCAGCATCAGCACTTTTAATACCGAAAACCGCTGCGACATTAGACCACCCAAAAAGCCGCCAGCCAAACTAAACACCACGCCAAATACCTTTACGGCAGTCGCAATTTCATCCTTGCTAAAACCCATGTCCTGATAAAACACATTGGAAATCACCCCAGCCACAATATCTGAAATACGATATAAGCCAATCAGTAATAGCAACAAGGTAGCTGTTTTAGCCCCATAGCGACTAAAAAAATCCTTAATCGGGGCAACCCACGTTTCTATGGCCATTTGTGCGTTGACTAGTCCGGCTTTGACCAGCAAATAACCTGCAAAGCCTGCCACACCAATGGCGCATAAAATTCTAAATGCTTCGTGCGCAAATATGAGTAATGGCTTGGCATCATCACTAATTTCCCACAACTGCCCTACTGCAATAAAAGTGGCCACAAACATGGCTACAGCAATCAAAAATACCAGTACTAGCCTGCCATAATCACTGCCTTTATAAGGTCGCGGTGGACGCTGGCGGGTGGGTTCACGAATAATCAGGGTTGTCACCACACCCACCAGCATGACGGCAGCCATGATCAGATAGGTAGATTGCCATGCGCTATAACTATAATGTCCTTTTTCCGAACCAAAGCCGCTGGCCAGAAACAATGCGCCCGCCCCAGCCACAATCATGGCGATCCGGTAGCCTGCATTATACGTGGCGGCCAGTGCTGACTGCATATCCGCTTCTGCCAGCTCAATCCGGTAGGCATCAATCACAATATCCTGTGTTGCCGCCGAAAAGCCCAGCAAAACCGCCCCAGCGGCCATTTGTACTAGCATGTCCTGTCCTTGAGCCGGATCAGTCATGGCCATCACGCCAATACCAGTCATGATGAGCAACTGTGCCACCAAAAGCCATGCTCTACGGCGACCCAAGGTACGGGTTAAAAAAGGTAACGGCAGCTCATCAATTAATGGTGCCCAGACAAACTTAAAAGAATAGCCCAAGGCTGCCCAGCTAAAAAATGTCACGGCTTTTTTTTCAATACCAGCTTCACCTAGCCATAGCGACAGGCTAGAAAAAATCAGCAGGATCGGAATACCGGCTGAAAAACCCAGAAAAAACATAATTACGGCGCGCCTGTCCGCAAATACAGCCAGTGCCTGTCCCCATCCTGAGAACCAAGACATTTTGGATGACTTCATTTTTTTATAAACCAGAAAATTCTTAAAACCGCCAGATTACCCTGATGTGCTACACAAAGCTATGGTCTAAAAACAACTGTTTAAATATTCTGCACGCCAGAATTGCCGATATTAAAAAAGCCAGAAAACTTGGCAGATTAAACGAATGAAACAGCCATTTTTCCTGATACACTCATGCGGTAATACACTTTTTTAGAGCAATGTTTTAAATAATGACTTCCAGACCCTCTATTCCATTGAATGCGCAAAATGCGATCTTAGCAGCAACAACAACCACCATCGTCAAGCCATCAAAAAGTCAGGACAAGTCCGTGAAAACATCGGCCATAAATAGCATAGCAATCATTGCCCCTAACGACACGCATCAAAAAACCAGACTAAAACCTGATCAGCTTTCACGTTTGCCAGATCTGGATAGTATTCCGGCCTCGACGCGGCGCATCAAACCACTTAATGATTTTCTGGGTCAGCAGCGCGCTCGTGTTTCTGTCGAAGCCGCATTATCGCTGCCTTATGATGGCTACAATATTTTTGCGGTGGGTCCAAGCGGACTTGGCAAGCGCACCATGCTCAAGCGTTTACTGCTTAAACAGGCTACGCAGATGCCTACGCCTAGTGACTGGGTATATGTCAATAATTTTACCGACACCCGACAGCCCATTGCACTGGAGTTACCAGCAGGTCAGGGGCCAAAATTAAAAAAAGCCATGCACCAGCTTTGGCAAACCATGTTAAATACACTGGAACGCCGCTTTACCACGGACAGCTATCACGCCCGCATTGAAACCATTCGCCAGTTTACCGGACAGCAACAACAGGACGCCCTGATTGAACTCACACAAGAGGGTGAAGCACTGGATTTGCGCCTGATATCACGCAATGAAGAACACCGTTTTGTGCCTGTGCATCATATTGATCTACCGTCAAAATCTGTACGGTCAAATGCTGAATCAACCAATGTTGAACAGTCAAACAGTAATCTGCCACCAGAGCTAACCGAGGCCGAAATGGCCGCTCTTGCGCCCAGTGAACGCGCCCGTATTGCCCAGAATGTGCGGCAAATGGATAAAAAACTGGAAAAACTGGGCTCCCAGTTGGGTCAGATGGAAGAACAGGCACGCGCCAAAGTGTCTACCATTAATCGTGAACTGGCCAGCAGTGTGGTCGAACCCAAAATTTTACAAATTGCCCTGCGTTTTGAGCATGTCGATGGACTGGATCAATATTTAAAAATCTATGCGCAAGATGTGATTACTCACGTTGAGCATATTCTGGCGCAGGACGAAGAAGACTTTTTGCCAGGTATTTTTGATCGTGTACCGCCCCGTTATCAAGTGAATGTGGTGGTTACCCACAAGCCCAACAGTGGCGCACCCGTTATTTTTGAAGACCTGCCAACCCATTACAACCTGCTGGGTCATGTTGAACAGCTCACGCAAATGGGCACGATTACCACCGATTTCACCCTAATTCGTTCGGGTGTGCTGCATCAGGCCAATGGCGGATTTTTAATTCTGGAGGCAGACCAGCTTTTAGAACAGCCTTACGCATGGCAAGGCTTAAAACGTGCCTTGCGCTCTGGTCATATCAAGCTGTCCTCGCTTGAACACATGATTACCCTGACTGGTAGTATTTCCATTGAGCCAGCACCCATTCCACTTCAAGTTAAGGTGGTGTTACTGGGCGAACCTTATATTTATTATGAACTGCTGGAGTTTGAACCCGAACTCAACAGCCTGTTTAAAATCCGCGCAGACTTTACTGATACCTTACCGCGCAATCAAGAAAATGAGCAGGCCTATATGCGCCTGATTGCCGATTATGTGCAAAAGGAAAAACTGCTGCCATTTGATCGTAGCGCGCTGGCTGCCCTGTTGACCGATTCCAGTCGTCAAGCGGAAGACCAGACCTCATTGTCTTTACATGCAGCCACACTGGGTGATCTGTTGCGTGAAGCGGCTCATCTTGCGGCCAGTCAGCAAGCCACAACAGTGAGCGCCCAGCATATTGACGATACGCTAGAGCAACGGCGCTACCGCTTAGGCTACTTGCGCGAATTGTATTGGCAAGACTTATCGCGCGGTACTCAGCTGATTGAAACCAGTGGCTTACGGTATGGACAAATCAATGCGCTTACGGTGGTTCATTATGCCGATAGTGAATTTGGTTTACCAGCACGCCTGACTGCTTCGGTGTATCAGGGCGGTGGCGATATTCTGGATATTGAACGTAATGTCGAACTAGGGGGTTCACTACACGCCAAAGGTATCCTGATCATGTCGAGCTTTCTACGCTCGCATTTTGGTCGCTCGCAACCGTTACATTTTTCGGCAGCACTGGCGTTTGAACAAAGCTATGGCGAAATTGATGGCGATAGTGCCACATTGGCCGAGTTGAGCGCCCTGATTTCTGCTATTAGCCATATTCCGATTGATCAATCATGGTCGATTACAGGCTCCATGAACCAGTTGGGTCAGGTACAGCCGATTGGAGGAATTAACGCCAAGATTGAAGGCTTTTATGATGCGTGCAAGTTACAAGGGTTAACCGGTAAACAAGGCGTTATTTTTCCGGCCCAGAACATGCAACACCTCATGCTGCGTCAAGATGTGATTGAAGCAGTTGAACAGGGCAAGTTTCATTTGCATGCCATTCATACCATTGAACAGGCACTTGAACTGCTTATGAACCGTCCGGCAGGTCAGATTAACGCCAAAGCTAAATATACCAAAGGCAGCATTTACGCCGAGGTCATGCGCCAGCTTAAATCATGGCAGGTGCTGGAAAGCGGCGAACCTGAAAAAGAAAGGAAACGTAAGAAAAAGAAGCCTAAATCTAAAAAAGCCAGCGTGAAAAAACAGCCGTTAGAAGACGTTTTAGCCATTACGCCAGTTTCTGAAAGGGAGATCACTGAAACGCCAACCGACTCCATTCAGCCAGACCCACAAGATCACTAAAATGTTATGGCAAGCGATTGTCTATCTGGCCTTTGCTATTGCCTGTGAAATTGCTGGCACCATTTGCCTGCGTCTCTCTGATGGCTTTAGCCGCTGGCCCTATATTATTGGAATTGCAGCAGGCTATGGTCTGGCATTCTGGTTTTTGTCGTTAAGCCTCAAACTGGGTATGCCACTTGGCATGGCTTATGCCATCTGGGCAGGCCTTGGCACCGCCATTATTGCAGTGGTCGGGGTATGGGTGTTTAAAGAACCCTTAGCCATTATGCAATGGCTGGGCATCTGCTGCATTATTGCCGGCGTGGTTTTAGTAAATATGGGTGGTAAAATAAGTCATTAACCTATCATGACTTGGCTAAAACTCAGGTTTAAAACGATGAGAACAAACAGTTAGATCAGCATTTTCTCAAAATGGCGTTTGTTAGGATGGCGTTTTCAAGATTATTGTCTTTAGGATGCTTTGGTATTGGACAATGACTGCGGTGCCAGATGAGCAAATACATAGCCATCACGCCCCCTATTTTTGGCTTTATACAAGGCATGATCTGCACAATACAGGAAGTCATTTACATCTTCGTTCATTTGTGGCACATAAGTTACTACGCCAATACTTAAGGTAATATGCTGGGATATTTCACTTGCTGGATGTGGAATAGCCGTGTTTTTGATGGCGCGCAATAATCTTTCGGCCTGACGAATTGCATGATGCTGAGTGGTCATCGGCAGCAAAATAACAAACTCCTCGCCACCATAACGCGCGACCAGCTCACCGCTTCGTGTTGCCACTTTTGTAATGGCGTGTGCAATTTTGATCAAACATTGATCACCCGCCAGATGTCCTAGTGAGTCGTTGTAAGCCTTGAAATAATCAATATCAATCATCATCACAGACAATGGCGTCTGGTGGCGCATGGCGCGATACCACTCCTCCTCCAGCATTTCATCCAGATAACGACGGTTGGCAATGCCGGTTAAGGCATCCTGCCGCGACATTACTTCCAGTTGCTGGGTTTGTTGCACCATCTCAATACGATGCAACTCCAGCAAGCACGATTGCAAATAGTTTTCGCGGTGATGACGGTCTGTGACATAGGCCAAAGCCATACCTAAAAAGCTACTAAAGGTATAGGTGCGGTTAAGCAGCGTCCATGCAATTTCATCACTAAAATACATGCTAATTAGTGTGCCTAATGCACCGCCTACCCAGCCTGCCAAAATAGCCACATAAAAACGCAAGCCTACAAAGCCATAGACAATCACCACGGCATACATAATAGCGGCATGCAACAGCACACTGCCCTGTTCATCATGCACCATATTGACAATGGTAAAAGAAATGGCAATGGCAATGCTTGAGCCAATAGTTGCATACCAGTCAAACCACTGATGCATTTCTTCAAACCAACTAAAGCCCCAGGCGATAAGCACAATAATGCCTACCCAACCATAACACTTTAGCCATATATTCACTTGCTCAGGCGGTAATAGCTGATAAATGCCATAGCTTAAAAACAGATATAAAAATAGAATAATCGGGCCACGATAACGAAACTCGTGTGCCGCTTCATTTTGATATTGGAAACGATAGTCTTTTTCAAGGCGTGCCGGAAACCAGACAAAATTTAACCCTTTACCCAGTAATTTCTGGATTTCTTTACGTTCCAGCAGGTTGGAACCTTGTAGTTTCATTATCGCCGCATCCTTGATGGCAGGGTTTTTACACCACACGTCCCTTATCGCATTCCCGCAGTCATCCTAACCTTGGGCAAAATTATTTTTAGTAATTTTATATGGTGTGAAATTAGCAGAATTCTTATATTTTTTGATAGATCAAATTACAAAATGTTATAAAAGGCTTACACGTTAGCTTACAAAATAATCATGTTATTACCAATCAGAAATTATTACCTTACATAGGAAAGGAAATATAGAGCAAAGGTTAAGGATAAACCATGAATTCAATAAATAATGTTGCGAATAGCACAGCAGCTACCAGCGATTCCTCTCATACTTCCGATGCATACAGCAAAAAATCATATGGCCATCAATTAGAAATCACACCTCATAATGAATGGACACAAGCTTTTTGGGATCAGTTATTACCCGCCAAAAACCGGGTTAGCCAGCATCCATTATTTCGCGATCTGGCGGCAGGCCATTTAAGCGTTGCCTGCTTTAAACATGCCTTGCTAAATTTTTATCCGCTGGTTGCTCACTTCCCTTCTTATATGGCCATGAGTCTTGCTAAAGCCACGGCATTTCAGCTCCCTGGAGTAACAGAAGCACGCAACTGGCTCATCCAGAATATTAAGGTGGAAGAGCGGCACTTGTACTGGTATCAGGACTGGGCCATGGATTTTGGCATTACTGTGGATGAGCTTGACCATGTATGCCCACCAGCGGCCATGAACGCCGTTAATCATTATTTGTGGAGTGTAGCCTATCGGAGCAGTCTGGCTGAGACCATTGCAGCAACAAACCTTGCCATTGAATGGGCAACCGGTGACTGGACTATTCAGGTCTATAAAGGCATTGAAGCTTATGCCAAGCACCCTGACATTCAGATGAGTAGCAGAACTGTGGCATGGTTGCGTGCCCACGCCCATTATGATGATTTGCATCCTTATGAAGCGATGGAGCTGATCAAGCGTTTGTGCAATCATGATGTGGTGATGCAGCAAAAAGCCTTACAAGCTGCCCAGCAGGGACTGGCCTATTATGAACTGGCACTGGATGAATGCTATAAAATCCAGAAGCAATCCCTTACTGAATTTTAAATTTTCTGAGAATTAATTGCGTTAGTTTATCCATAAAAAAAGAGCCTGAATTTAGGCTCTTTTTAGGATCATTTGGTTCAGATTGGCTTATTGCGCTTCTGGACTGCTTTGTTCAATTAAAGGCTTTAATTCACCTTTTTGGAACATTTCCAGCACAATATCACTGCCGCCAATCAGCTCGCCACCCACCCACAGTTGTGGAAAAGTCGGCCAGTTGGCGATGCGGGGCAATGTAGCACGAATATCCGGATTTTCCAGAATATTCACATAGGCAAAAGGACGTCCGATCTGGCTTAACGCTTCTATGGCACGCGCCGAAAAACCACACTGGGGAAACTGGGGAGTGCCTTTCATATACAAAATAACCGGATGTTTGGCAATTTGTTCACGAATTAATGTTTCAGTGCTGTTGTCAGCATGATCTGCATTAGGGTTGGCTGCGTCAGTCATAAAACAAACCTCTTTAAATGTCACGCTATTATAGCGGTGATTGGGCATAACGGCTATTGGATTAAATCGGGGTAATATCGTCCATTTCAATGCTTGTCTTCCATTAAAAACCTCAAAAAGCGCCTCACCTCTGGCAAAAAGTTTTGTTAAGATGCTTATTTCCTGTTTTGTCCTTATAAAGAGCGCTGAAAATGACCGTGCCCCTCGATTTTACTTCTGTAAAAAACAAACCCAGCCATCAAGCCAGCAGCTTAATGCCTACTTATGCACGTCAACCCATTGCGTTTGTCCGAGGCCAAGGCAGCTATTTATATACAGAAAATGGTACTGCCTATCTGGATGCCTTAACCGGAATTGCAGTCTGTGGGCTTGGCCACGCACATCCAGTGGTCGCGCAGGCGATTAGCGAGCAAGCAAGCTTACTGGTGCATACGAGTAATTTGTTTGAAATTCCATGGCAGGAAACAGCTGGCCAGTTATTGACTAAAGTGGCTGGCATGCAACAGGTGTTTTTCAGCAATAGTGGCGCTGAAGCCAATGAAGCGGCGATTAAACTGGCGCGTATTAGTGGCCATAAAAAAGGCTTTAGCAGTCCAAAAATTATTGTTATGGAAAAATCTTTTCATGGCCGCACACTGGCGACGTTGTCGGCCACTGGTAATGCTAAAGTACAGGCGGGTTTTGCACCACTGGTAGAAGGTTTTTTACGCGTGCCGTTTGGTGATGTGGATGCCATTCAACAACTGGCTGAACAACACCATGATATTGTGGCTATTCTGGTAGAACCTATTCAGGGTGAAGGTGGTATTAATACCGCACCGCAGGGTTTTAAATACCTTAACCAGCTACGCGCGCTGTGTGACCAGCATGACTGGCTACTAATGCTCGATGAAATCCAGACTGGCAACGGTCGTACCGGAAAATATTTTGCTTTCCAGCACACTTCGATTATTCCTGACGTGCTGACTACCGCCAAAGGTCTCGGCAATGGTTTTCCAGTTGGTGCCTGTCTGGTGCAAGGCAAAGCAGTGAATCTGTTTACAGCCGGTAATCATGGATCAACCTATGGCGGCACACCGTTGGCTTGCCGTACTGTCTATACCGTGATTGACTGTCTGGAAAAAGAAGGTGCGGTCGACAATGCAGCCAAAATGGGCGCCTATCTAGTTGAGCAATTCCAGCAGCAGTTGGCGCAGTATGAGGTCAAAGTGCGTGGTTTTGGCCTAATGATTGGAATTGAATTGCCCATTGCTTGTGGTGAACTGGTGGCATTGGCACGCGATGAAAAACAGCTCATTATTAATGTCACTGCTGATCAAGTGGTACGTTTACTGCCTGCTTTAAATATTTCACAGGCCGATGCCGATGAAATTATTAATCGATTGGTGCCGTTAATTCATGACTTTATGCAAAATGCACAGTAAAACCTAAACAGTGGATTTGCCCGCTGGTGTACATGGTCAAACAAACCCATAAAAAAACCGCCTCCGATTTTAAACATGGAGGCGGTTTTTTTATTCATGGCTTACTGAGTCGTTGAGGGTATTTCATCAGTTAAGCGGCGCACCGAACGACCACCGGGTAACTGGCTAAAATATTGTGACAACGCATCCAGACAGCGATAGATCTTGGTGGGCTGTTGCTCACGCTTTAAGGTCACAGCATACAAAATATAATCCTGCATTTTCCATTGAGGCAGCACTTCTACCAAATCGCCACGCGCCAGTTCTTTTTGCACATCCAAATACAGAATACGGCCAACACCATGACCCGCCAAACACAGTGATTTAGTCACAAACACATTATTGCTGTGAATACGCGCTGGCATGAATATGTGCTTTTGCTCATTTGTCGCAGCATTGGTCAAATGTATATCTTGCGGGTTTTGCACCAGATCAATTGGTAAAAGCTCAAGCTGAGCGAGGTCTTCAGGCGTTTGAATGGGTGCAAATTTTCTCAAATAAGCAGGCGCTGCACACAAAATTTGGTCAACACGTGCCATTGGACGGGCAATTAATGAAGAGTCTGCCAATGCAGGACTCATGCGAATGGCAATATCAATGCGCTCTTCAATCAGATCAATATAGCGATTATCGGCTTCAAAAAATATTTTTAGGCTAGGATGCGCCGATAACCAGCAAGATAATGCCGGTACGACATGCATTGCACCTAGCTCGGGGGTGGTAGCAATACGCAAATCACCCACCAGATCATCACGCAACTCACTAATGCGAATACGACCCCGTTCAGCGGCCGCTACCATTTCCTGACAACTTTGAAAAAATGCCTGACCTGCTTCTGTCAAACTTAATTTACGGGTAGAACGATGCAACAGCAGTACATCCATTTCTTCTTCTAATGAACGGATCTGCTGGCTAACGGCACTGGTGGTTATTCCCAGATCTCTAGCTGCGCCACTAAAAGAACCACGTTCTACCACGCAGGCAAATACAGCCATACTTCGTAAATTATCAAGCATTGTTTTTTCGCTCACCTTTAAAAGGATATTAGACTTTTGATATCAAGAATATATTCCTACCCACATACCATTAGTAAAATGGAATGGATAGGTATATCAAAAGCCTAAGATTGATTTAGTTATTTTTTAATTTTCGTTCAGCTGGTTATAAACCCTAACGGACTGGTAACAAGCTGGCTGGGTTAATTGGTTTACCATTTAATCGAACCTGAAACTCTAGCATAATCTGGTTAGTTCCACTGGAACCCATTTCGGCAATTTTCTGCCCTGCTTTCACGCGATCGTTTTCCTTGACAATAATTTTACTGTTGTGGGCATAAGCGGTAACGTAGCCATTAATATGACGAATTAACACCAGATTGCCATATTCAGTGAGTCGGTCACTGGCATAAACTACCTCTCCATCTGCGGCAGCGCGAATAGTATCACCGGTATTGCCGCCAATGCGAATACCTTTAACATTACGTGCCAGATCAAACGGTTGCAAAATCTGGCCATTAACCGGCCATTGCCAACTTAGACCGGAAGGTAAAGTGGTTGGTGTATTGGGCAAAATGGGCGGCGGTGTGGTGGTTGAGGGAATATTGCGCACTGTCGTGTTAGATGGTGGATTAGCACGTACAGGCTGGCTCGGTAATGTCGTGGTTTGAATGGTAACTGGTGCTGGCGTGGCAGAGGTTCTGACCCGAATGCGCGGTGCATCTTTACCGCCATCATGCAAACGCAGGCTTTGATTAGTATAAATGGTATAGCTGGAATCGATATTATTCATGCGGGCAATGTCGCGATAATCCAGATTATAACGTGCGCCTATCTGGCTTAACGTATCCCCGGCTTTGACCGTATAGTACTGCGGAATAACGATTAAGCGTGACTGCCCGGGATTGACCACCGGCTTTGATGCACAACCCGCCATGAGCAATACGACCGTGCTATACACGATGGCTTTACGGGGGGAAATACTGCTTTTAACGGTTGCGGTATTTGTCTGCTTTGGTGTGCAAATTTGCATGGAAAGCCCTGATAAATAGCTCAACCACTTCATAAAATACCCCTGCCCTAAATAACTTTATCTCACTTGAAAACAGTGCCTGCTCTATTGGCGCTTTACAGACACGGCCAAAGCATAACAAGAAAAATAGTTTAGAAACGTTTTTTTCACGAACTGATAACGAAAACTCACATTATGAGTCAGAAAAAATTACGAATCGCTCAACCCAACTACATTTAAGGCCTTACTCTGTCTTTTTCTTATGAAAAATCAACAAAAAGCTTCATCATGCTGGCATTACTTCGACTTATGCTAGGCCTGCTTACAATTTGGAATTTTATATATGACTAAAACAAACCTGCCATTAACCAATTTTTTCTGGGTTAAAACCTTCGCTGTTGCCATCTTGTGTACCACGGGCATGATTGCTCATGCAGCACCCGCCACTAGCGCTGCAAGCCACGCCAGTAAAGGTGACAAAGTTGAGTTTAAAAGCTCGTTGCCAGTTACGCAGGAAGAAATTGCAGCAGTGGATGTGCTGGGCGAAATTTGTCCCAAGCTAATCAGTAACACTAAAAAATTTGATACTGGTTATGAGCGTTTGCTCAAAGACCTAATGCCCAATATTGATCAGCCTGTACTCGCGCTTAAAGCACTGGCAGATGATACTGAATATCAAGGCAAGCTCAAAGAAGCACGGGAAGATGCCAATAAAGCAACTGTTCACGATAACCGTGCAGTTTGTGAAGATATTGTGAATTATCCGGCCACTAGCACTAAATCCAAAAAATAATTTTTTTGTATTGTCTGGGCAATCATGCTTGGTTGCTCAGGCTCGATGGCTTAGAATCCTCCGCTTATGTTTATTTTGCTAAAATGGAAATTCTAGCCATGTCTAGCCTACGCGCTTTCACTGTTGCTGCTTTATTTACCGGGTTTACCATTCATGCCCATGCTGTGACAGCACTACCTCTTCCACCTGTACTCGACAATAAAGCCTACGCAGTGGTGGATTATGACACTGGTCAGGTTTTGGCGGCTTCTAATGAAAATGCAGAGTTACCACCTGCTTCTTTGACCAAAATGCTGACCAGTTTTATTATTGAAAAACGCCTGATGTCTGGTCAGCTCAAAGAAACCGACATGGTACGCATGAATGAATCTGCATGGTGTCGTGGTAGTAGCTCAGAGTCGTGCATGTATGTTCCCTTGAATAGCTCGGCCAGTGTGCTTGACATGCTGCGTGGGATTATTATTCAGTCGGGGAATGATGCCTCTAAGGCTATGGCTGAGCACATTGCCGGTAATGAAGGCGCGTTTGCTGAAATAATGAATCAGGAAGCCAAAAGCATTGGCATGACGCACAGTCATTTTATGAATGCCACGGGTATGCCAATGGAAGGACACTATTCTTCTGCCTTGGATATGGCAATTCTAGCGCGCAACATTATTAAAGACAGCTCTAAATATTATCCGATTTATTCTGAAAAAGAATTTACTTTTAATGGCATCAAGCAAGGTAACCGTAACGCCTTACTGTACACCGACCCGAGCGTGGATGGTTTAAAAACCGGTCATACTGATGCAGCTGGTTATTGTCTGGTGGCGTCAAGTAAACGTGGCTCAATGCGTTTGATCGTGGTGGTGATGGGTACGCCCAGTATGCAAGAGCGCGCCAACCAACCGCGTGCGCTACTCAACTGGGGCTTTAGCAACTTTGAAAACACCACACTACGTCCGGCTGGTCAGTCGCTGGCGACAACACCGGTATGGTTTGGCAAAACTGACAATATATCAGTAGGTTTGGCAGAAAATATGGCGGTTACTCTGCCACGCGGACAAGCGGCCAATGTGAAAACTCAACTGGTGATTAACCCTGATTTAAAAGCACCAATCCAAAAAGGTCAGGTTATTGGTAAAGTAGTGGCCAATCTTGATGGCAAAATGCTGGCTGAAAAGCCTTTGGTTGCACTGGAAGCTGTAGAAGAATCAGGTTTCTTTGCTCGTATGGTTGATCATATCAAGATTTTCTTTAGTAAATTCTTTAGCTAAGTCTTTATAATTTGAAAAATAAGCCGGATTCAATGTCCGGCTTATTTTTGCTTTAAAACGATTGAAGAGTGCAAAATACGCTTTATGTGCTGCGATAATTTCTCAGGTAATTGTTTTATTTTCACACAATCCTAAATTGAAAATTTTAGTATAAGAAGTTCTTCAATTTTATATTTTCTCATACCTAAAAAAGCAAAAAACCCTGCAAAAGCCACTGTTTGCAAGGTTTGATATTGGTGGGCCCAGACAGACTTGAACTGTCGACCAACGGATTATGAGTCCGCTGCTCTAACCAACTGAGCTATAGGCCCCATAAGTTTATAATAAGCTAATTCAATAGCTTAACTTAAAACAGATTCTACAATGATTGTTCAGTGATTGCAAATATAATGCATTTGTAGGCATTATGTCGGCTTAACTGTTTATTGCCAATTATTGCAAGAGCGCATCATACAATATGTCTAAGCCTGTGCAAAGAGTAAAACTCACCAAAACCTTTGTCGATTCTGTTACACCTGAAGAATCTGGACAAACAATCTACAGAGATAGTGAGTTGATTGGTTTTGCCTTACGAGTGACCAAATCTAAGGTCTATATTGTTGAGCGTAGGATCGGTGATGCAAAATCATCAGTCCGTGTAAAGATTGGCCAGCACGGACTGATTACCCCTGCTCAGGCGCGGGAACAGGCAACACAGCTTTTGGCCAAGATGGCTCAAGGTATAAACCCCAATGAAGAAAAACTGGAAGTTAAAGCTGCAAAGCTGGCCGAAAAGCAAAAACTACTTGATCAGCCGACTCTGCGTGATGCCTACACAGTCTACAAAAGTCAGCGCCAGTTAAAACCAAAAACCTTGGAAGATTATGATCAGTGTTTTGACGACTATCTGATGGACTGGCAGGATCTAAGGTTGATGGATATCACACGGACTATGATTCAAGTCAAACATGCCCAGCTTTCTGAACGTAGTAAAGCACGTGCTAATCTGGCCATGCGCTTTTACCGGGCTGTGTTTAATTTTTCAGTGGAACATTATCTGGGTGAAGATGATCAGCCTATTATCAATATTTCAAATCCAGTTCGCACCCTCACCAGTAAGCGTCAGTGGAATAAAATTAAAAGACGCAAAGGTCATATTCGTGATGAGCAGATGAGTGACTGGATCAATGCTATTTTGGCTTACCAATGGCGTGGCCAGCATTACAATGATCCGTCTGCTTTCACTAATCAGGACTTTCTGATCACCCTTATTCTGACGGGTTTTAGACGCGAAGAAATGGAAAGCCTGCCTTGGGCTAATGTTGACTTGAAGTATGGCACCCTACTTATTACTGACACAAAAAATGGCGAAGATCATTTGTTGCCTATGGGTGATTTACTTTGGCAGATCATTGGTGAACGGCGGCAACGTGATCCGGCAGGCTTATGGGTATTTCCATCCAAAAAAAGTGAAAGTGGTCATATCGAAAACCGTAGCAAAGCACGTGATGATATTTATCGCACCACGGGAATAAAATTCACTTTCCATGATTTGCGGCGGACGTTTAGTTCTATTGCAAATGGTCAGGTACAAGCCGGCAGATATACTATCAAGCGACTGCTTAACCATACGGATGAAAACACTAATGATGTCACTGGTGGTTATGTTCAGGTGAGTATGGCGGATTTAAGATCCGCTATGAACCAGATTGAAGATATTGTAATCAGTCAGCAGCAAGAGAAAAATATTATTAATAGATCTGCTAATTTAATTGATCAATAAAGGTAAAACATTGATAAAAACTTGCGAAATTGCGCAAGCTGGCATTTTTCGCAAGTTTTCTATGAATTACTCAAAGAAAGCCCTGCATCCTCGCTGAAAGTCCTGATCGTTAGCAACATCCGGATCAAGCGTGCACTCCTTCGCCGACTGCAACTGTCTGGCATATTGATGCCCGACATACTCCCCAGTCCCTACTTTATAGCCAGCTTCCCATGGTAGATAATCAATGATGAGCATCGGGATAAGTGTTGCTAAGAAAAAGCCAAAAATAACTAATATTAAGGTTGTAATGCGCATAGTTTAATTTACAGCTTGTCTTCCAGTGCTTGCCGATTTTAATGATGCATGTATAAATAGCCAAGGGATAAATAATAAATACTGGGGAGCATCATGCTTATTCGCTTACTCATTGTGATCAGCTTATTGTTTACTTCAAGTGCCTTTGCTGACAAGGATCATAAGTCTGAAGTATTAGAAGAAAATGAGGTAGGTGCCTTTCTAAATCAGCCCCATAAGACTTTCCGGGAGTGGAATCCAAGCTTGACTGGCAATCAGGTGATAAGTCAGGCCTGTTGTAAACAATGCAGCAAAGGGAAGGCCTGTGGCAACTCATGTATTAGTCGAGACAAGACCTGTCATAAAGGATCAGGATGTGCTTGTGACTAAAAAAATTCTCATCTATCATCAAATAAATGAGAATTAAAATTACTACAGCTTTACGTTTCTATAAGACCATAGCCTCGCCATGAGCTAGCAGTAGTACCAGTTTGCACCCATCCTATAAATCCACCTGCTGTGGGATTCATATTAATACGTCTAGAACCAACTAACGATAATACTGTAGGTTTACTACTAGAATATCCTTCCGTAATCCAAGCTGAACCCTCCAAAACCGTTTTATAATTTAAATTACTTGTCGTATCTAATATTTCACAACCAACTGGGAAAATATGAGATGTAATCCCAGGTGTTTTATTAATAGTAATTTTAAAATGAGGCCGTGTCAGGCTATTAATATTATTAACTGGTCTTACAAAAGAATTTTTATTCGCCCCTTGCAAGTTTATTAAAATTTCCGCATCTATGTAACAACTTGAACTATCGAGATTAGAACTAAGATATAAAGCGGTCTGTAATCTAGATGTATCAAAAGTATCAACTATATTCTGACCAGCTATTTTCAATGTACCAATGAAACTATAAGCACTTAGCCTTATAGCAGAATGATCCGACAAACTAGTATGATTTGCTGCCAATGATTGACCAGAATTTATTATTGTATTGGTTCCAATGCTACAATTTTTATATATACCACCTCCTGCACCATAATTTATAGCAGCGTTAGGTGCATTTACGATAAGATTTTCAGAGATATCAATATTTTCAAAAACTTGATTATATGAACTAGATTCATTTACACCTAGCCCTACAATTCTTGCAGTGTACTGGGGAGCAGTCGTTTCCTCATCAAAAGCTAAGGTATTTGACTTTATAGAAATATTTTTACTCGGCAAATCAGAACCAGCCTGAAAACCTATTCCAATTCCAACTAAATTAGGGTCCGCACCTAAAACAGTTTGATGTATTCTAAAATAATTTCCTAATATATTTAGCCCATCTATACCATAACCACTATCATGGACACCATAAATCAAACTAAAAAGTCTTATACCAAATCTGACAACCTCAGCAACATTATTGGCTATAATGCCATATCTTGTATCTCCACCCCGATAAATACCACAATAATTACAAAATCCCTGAAAATTAAACACTTGATTATTTGTGATATTCATGTAAGAACCATGTACTTCAGCAAAACAAGCAGTTCCATTAGCTCCCAAATTTGCACCAAAAGCCATATTATTTGTAATTTGTATATAATCACCAACTATATACAATGTTGAATGGTCATAAAATTTATCAATTCCTCCAACATCCACCCAAATATTATTCTCTATAATTACACGTTTTACCGTTTGATAGTTATTTATAACAAATGAATTGGTAGTTACAGCCCCAATAATTTTATTATTCACCAGTTTAAAATTTTCACCTTTTAGAGCTCGAAAAGTATATCTACGTTGATCAAGGGCTTGACCGTTAGTAACTGAATATGTGTTATTAGACTTATTATAGTCAAATATAACTCCATCAATAATCATTCCGGTTAAATCATAACTACCAGTTACATCACCTATTAGGCATTCAAAACCTAAACTATTATCAGCAATTTTAATTGTAGCTCCATCCCCTAAAATACTTTTTCCTTCCGTTAAAGGAAGAATTACTTCATTCAAAATAGTAGGAGCTACAATATAAACCTTATCTTTTCCACCTAGGTGATGAATACCTGAGTCCGCTGCAAGCCATGCTCTTAAGGCTAATGTATCATCTGTTGTACCGTCTCCTTGAGCTCCAAAGTCAGCAGGCGTCACATATTCTGTATTCTTATCATGCTGTGTTCGTTGTACTGCACCAGTAAAAGGCTGCTGTACGATTACATCTGAGTCTTGAATTGTCGTCATCTTCTTCTACCTTCTATATTATTGGAAACTTTAAAATAAACTTCCCCTACTCAAGAAACAATATATAAAATCAAGATGACGATATAATGTGCTTTTTAAAACTTTATCAGGCTTCAGTCAGCACATCAGCAATGGCCATAAATACATGGTCTTTACGCTCAAAGTATTTTTGCAGCTCTGCATCGTTACTGATGAAAAATAGCTCAAGAATGATGCCGCCAGCACTCACGTACGCTAACTTGCTATGCTGGCCACTGCCCTCATCTTTCCAGCCGCCAGCAGATCCACGTACCGGAATATCCAGCACATCGGCCAGCGCACTGCATAGCTTCTGGCAAATCGCTTTATCTTTCGACTGAGCCAATGCTTCTACGCCAGTTGCTGCTTTACTGACTGCAGCATTTAAGTGAAATTCAATCGCAATTTTACCCTGTTTCACCATTGCCGCAGCTTTGCTTAAAGCCTGATTGTCGTTGCCGGTGCCATCGTTAATGACCTTGTAGCCCCGACTATTGAGGATGGTGGTCACGCCGTTTCGGACTTCACGAACAATACCTGCTTCAGTAAATTTACCATTACAGGCGCCCGGATCTACCAAACTATGGCCAGCAGTGAGCACAATAACTGGTTTAATATTTGTTGACTGTGTAGCCAGTACTGCTGATAACAGACCGAGCTTGCTGGCAACGTAGTCGCCTAAAATGCCATCTGGTTTTACGCCCAGCTTTTGCTGATATGCCTTTAGCGCATCTTCAGTCTTTTTGCCAAAGTCACCATCAACCCGATAAACATATAAACCTAGCTTGGCCAGTGCTGTTTGCAGGCGTGTGACTGCTAGGCCGGTATCACCTTTTTTCAATAACATGATATTTTCCTTTAGGCGTAAAAAAACCGCTTAATGCGGCATATTTGGAAGTGGCACAGTCTGGCCAGCCAGCTCATGTTTGCTATCACCACAAAACTGGATCTGGCCGTTGGTGATGAAGTAATGACATTGACCAACTATATTTACTGATGGGCTAAATGTTGGAATTTCAGGATTGCCGTTATAGCTCCACCTTGCACCGGTGCCAGATGGCTCATCAACAAAAATCCAGTGTTCCTGTTTACAGCCGGGACACCAGTGCAGATAGATGCCATCCATTTTGTGTAACTTGCTGGATAAGATTTCATCCATAATCTTTCCTTCAGACATAAAAAAAGGCCGCATTTCTGCAAGCCCACTTAATAAAAACACCGGTTATTTTTTGATTTCGTCCCTTACCTCGTTAATGACTTCAAAAATATCGGCGCCCTCACGCTTGTTGATGAAATTGAATATCCAGCGTACGATCGCCCAGCCGGGCAAGCCACACACAAAGTAAAAACCACCCAGTGCCATCATGCCGAAATAATCCGCTCCCCATGAATGCAGCTGATACTTGATCACCAAGAATGAGCCACCGGCCAAACTTGATACTACTGTTGTAATTAGCCCCACCGCCCATTCCTGCCGCGTTCTTGGCATTCGGGTCATGATCACCACGAGATACACTAAAACAATGCAAAGCCCAATAATTAGTCCAGCCCCATAGGCTTTTAGACCTGCGCTGATCCCCATTGTAGAAAATGGCTCAGACATAAGATTTCCCTTCCCTTCAAAATGAAAAAGCCTGCAAATGCAGGCCTATAAAAAACAAGTATTTTAGAAATGAGCCGAATCAATTAAATATTCGGCTCATGTGGTGAGTTGATTGTGAGGCTTTATGCTTTACTTTCCAGCATAACTACTCGTGCGGATAGTTCCTGTACTGCTTTAATCAGCGGCGCTATCAACTCGTTATAGCCAATCGACTTAACATCGAGTCCACCCTCAATGGAGTGATCCTGATAGGCAGCATAATCAATGCCAAGCGCGTCTAGCGTGGCTTTAAGCTCTTGCGCGACCAGTCCATAATGATACCTGTGACGGGCTTTGGAGCCATCTTTTACCGGGTTTGCATAAAATGCTGCGCGGTCAGCGTCTTGCTGTGTTAATGCAGATTGATACGCCTCATCATCAGTAAAGTCAGTGCGAATTAAAACTGGAAATAACGTCTGGGCATAGTCGTCACGGTAATCCCACACCCATTTTCGCGGTTGCAATGTATTGATAAAATCAAGCCCTAAGTCGCAGGCGGCTATGTCAGTTTTATCGCGGATGTCAGACCGGTTCTGAACAGCACCGTATGCATAAGTAGTGGTAGAACTATTACCAAGTTGAACTTGATTAGTTGCCGTACATTGCGCCCCATAACCCAGTGATGTTGAGTTGGCGTACTGTGCTTGAGAAAAACCACCAACAGCTACACTTTGATTTCTGGCACTTGCAGATATACCTATAGCGACCCCATAGCCCAATGCTGTTCCAGCCTCATATCCCATAACAACTTCATACAATCCTTGTGAGCTTGCTCCTTTACCTACGGCTATTGATCCTGTAGCTATGCTATTTGTTTGGGCACCAAAACCGATAGCAGTAGCATTCTCTGCCTGTGCTTTGGCACCATATCCAAAGCTGCTAGTACCCGCACCATTTGCGATAGAACCGTATCCTAATGCAGTGGCTTGATTGCCTGTGGCACTAGGGGCGGTAGGTGCGACACTGTTGTAGGGATTTAATTTAACAAACTTCAAGTTTTCGTTTTTAACATCAGTGATTGTAATACCGCCGCCATCGGCAGCAGGTTTATCACTTAAATCATTGTAGCTGCCGCTAAAAGCCACCGCTGCAAGCTGGCTTGCTGTCACAGCGCCAATACTCGCGGCCGTAATCTGGCCAATCAGCAATGCAGCAGTACCAGATTCTTCAGCGCCAATATTGGTACGCGCATTATATTTTTGCAGGGCTGTTAAGCCTTGTGTTGCAACGTCAAAACGGACGCGGTTTGCAACAGTCTGATCCAAGGCTTCGAGCAAATCCTCATTCTCAGCCAGAGCGTCACTAATTGATTGAATGGCTGCCAGTGTCTGCGCATCAGTGCCTACAAGAGTTGCAATCTGCTGGTTTACATACGTTACATCAGCTTTAGCTGCTTGCAGTGCTGATAACATCGCAGTGAGCATAGCAACAGCATCGGTATTGATTGTGATTTGCGGCTGTAGTACATCACTGACGGCTTGTGCAGATCCGGCAACATCAGCACCCACGTCTGTAGCATTAAGCATCACGGAACCTGTCTGGCCGTTTACACTATTAACCGCACCGCCACTACCATTCCCACTCAAGTTCATTACCGTGCCAAACGGTACAGTCATAGCAAGCCGGGCGGTTTTACGGGTGGTGACTGGCATTGGGCCATGGTTCCAGAATACCCGCATTCCTAGTTTCACTGTCATGGGGTTTGGCTCCGTCGAATTTTGAATACAATCGGGTCTGAGGTGTGAGTGGCACTACTGGCATACATACGAATATCAGTCCGTGCAGTGCCTGCTGGCCAACTGGTCGTTGATCCGGGAAAAGTTACATTGATAAAGCCCTTAAAACCAACCTGATCAGCAACACGTGCTGCTGATAGTGTGGCAATCGAATTGCCATACTCATTATTGAGCTGTGCGGTAAATGTGGCATCTTCCGGTATTTCAAACGGCTCATTGGTTTCAGTGTTATAAAACTGGATTGGCATGTCAAAGGTATCGCCAGTGGTAAATACTTCCAAGCCGTCAATTTCAGCAAAATCACTTAAGCAATCCATTGGGTGCTCCAAAAATAAACCCCGCACGGGCGGGGTTTATTGGTTTAAGGGGTGCGGCCTTTGGTCTGGCCATCACTTAGGTTATTAATGGTGACAGGGCCTTGGTAGATAAACCCTGCTAGGCCACCAGATTGACCGGGTGTCATGTATACCGAGTTTCCTGATTGCGCTTCACCGCCCACTTGACCGTTCAAGCCAATATTGCCACCATTACCGCCTGCTGCCCAAATCGCCGTGCTGGGTTCAGTATAAGAAGCACCGCCCTGCCCACCAGTATTTAATGTTGCATCTTTTGCACGATCTGCTGAAGGCACGTCATAATTGCTGTAGCGAGGGACACCAGCCAAGCCATACGGTGCGCCGCCACCGCCCGGGCTACTACCCATACCACGTACTGTGCCATCTGGTTTTCCTGCACCACCGCCAGCACCACCACCGCCAGCACCACCGGCAATCAGTCCGTAATTATTGACAGTCACTGGTGAGCCAATTTCAGCCTCAATTGCCGTGCCACCAGTTTCACCATCCTGCGCTGGAAATTCTTGCCAACCCGGATCACCCACATTACCGTCGCCACCGCCATCACCACCTTTACCGCCTCGGCCGGCCACTAGCGCATTACTCATGATCCTGATTTCGCGGGTAGAACCGGACGCCCATACACCACAATAAATCGCGGCAGATTCGGCGGTTGCTGCAACGATAGTAACGCCGCTTTCGACAACAAATACCGCTTTTGTATTTGCAGTCGGTTCGCCATAAAGCTGCACAAACGCGCTACGCAGATTTAGGCCAGCTGGTTGATCGCTACTAATAGTGACAATCTGTTCAGGCAGAATACTGGTATCAGAAATGGTGACATTGACAAATTTGCCAGAAATATAGGTCAGAGTAAATTTAAGGGTTTCAGTACCTTCGGTTACCTCATCAGCAACAATGGTAATCGTCTTGCTGGCCGTACCATCCGCACCAACAATAAACTGGCCACTTAATGCATTGGGTGAAATATCAGCAGACTGAATGCCGGTAATATTCCAGTCAACCGGTGTACCTTGTGCAACCCCTGTAGTGGCCAGATTGAAGGTCACTTGCGCACCTTCATTAACCGTAGTCTGAGTGGCGGTCAGGTTATAGGTCGGGGCGCTGGCACCATCGGGCAGGCGCTCCCAGATTCGCGTTGTTGCTGCCTGAATCCCTGCACCGCCCACCATAACAATCTCTCCAAGCGAAGCACTTGTATTGGCCACACCAACAGGAATGTATGGCCATAAATACCAAGTGGTCTGGTAGCCAAATAATGCCTCCAGAGCTATGGCCGGGTTATAGCTACTATTGCCAGTCATAAATCGATATCCAATGTGAAAAATGGCATTGGCTAGCGTGGTTAAGAGTATCTGGCCACCATAGGGCTTCCATCCCGTTTGTAGCTGATTAGGGTTATTGGCATTATTATCCTGAATACTGATAAAGGCTGAACGGCCATCATCTGACTGCACAACAGCCCCTGTATGGTACCCACCGATCTGCGCTGCATAATCCGCACTAAAAGGATACATGCCACCGGCATTAAGCCAGACCTGATGCTGGCTCAGCTGGTTTAAAATGGCATTCATATCCTTACCGCTAGGTGGCAGGCCACCAGTGCTTTTAGGCTGCATGGTAATGGGTGGAAAACCCAAAGTCATTGAGGCAGCATTACCATTACCCGATTCAACTGGAATGGTATTTTTAAGGCCATCCTGGGCAAATGGTACGGCATTATCTAAAGGCTTGTTTATAGCCATGAATAAGCTCCAATAAAAAACCGCCAACAATGGCGGCTTTCAAAATAAAAAAATATTTAGTCAATAATAGAAACGAACGTGCCCTGGTCAAATGGCTGGAAGTCCTCCAGCTCATCAAAGCCAAAGGTTTCCCCGGCTACAAACTGCATAATGGATACCTTGACGCCAGCTGGTTTAGGCGCCGCACCAGACTGGGTTAAAATGGCATACTCCAGCGGTGTAAGATAAAACTCAAATACATAAAGCAGGGTCATGCTACCTGTATCTATGACATAGCAGCGACGATCGTTAAAAAGCTGGCGCAACAGAATATTAAGCGAGCGCGCATTCACTGCCGAGATATTGGCCAGTGCCTTAATCCGGATTAGGGTGCGGTATGATTCATCATCCAAGGTCACGGCACCCATTGTTGGATTGTCCAGATCCTGAAGGCTTTGCGGCACTTTAAAGATACGGGATACACCAACAATCTTGCCCCAAATATCAAGGCCAAAGCCCTGAGCTGTATCGATATTCCATGCATAATCATAAAAGGCCTGCATATTGGCTCGGGGGTCAATATAGCCATTTAAGGATTCAGCCAGCTGGTTAATAGTGGGACTATTGGCATACTGGCTAATAATGGTGTCCCGGTAATTTTCCATAGTACTCTCCAGCTCATACCATCGTAACGGTAATGTTTGCAGCCGAGATACTGGGCGCCTGGTTAATGCCCAGCGTTACCGAGTTATGCACCGGTGTATCAATGCCGATCTGGATCTCAATGATCTGCACCCGTGAATCAATACCCGTGATGCCGGCATAATAGCGACTGGCAAAGATAGTGCCGCCGATCCGGGCACGTGCCCCGCCATCGATCCCGTTAAATGCCTTAATCACTGCGGCCTGTACCAGCTCCGTAATATTTGCCGGCAAGGCGGAGTTATAGGCCAGTGCCACATTAAACAGGATCGGCTTAATACTAGGCCGCTGAAACTTAACGCTATAGGTGGGCTGTGGATAGCTATAGCTGTCATCTGTCACGTTAATGGCCGTATTGCCGTTATAGTCACAACCCACGTCTTTTTTAAGCCAGATCGTTTTACCGATCGCACTGTTATTGCCACCCAATACTGCTACATACAATGAATGTGGTGCCAGCTGGTAATTGGTTACACCAACGGTAATGGGCTGACTGGAGGTATTTTCAGTGACATATACGTCAATCACATTATCAAGGTCAAATACTGAAGCATAAATAGATGGCAGGGAACCATGGCCATTAATAGCCACTGACTGCTTGCGTCGGTATTCAAAATCAGCCCGGCTTTCTACCAGCGTACCTACTACTCCTGCGGCCAGATTAGTAATGGATTCCCAGCCCATCACCGCCCGATAAACTCTAGCCAGTGCTCCGGCCGGACATGCTATCGGGCCAGTGGTGGTACAGGCAAAATTAGCGTTTACCTGCCCATTGCTGGCAATCGTCACTGACGCCTGACAACTGTATAGATTGTCTTGGTCATCAGTTGCCAGTGCACCTTCAGGAATAATAGTCCCCGGTACACCAAAGCAGGTGCATGACACGACAGTAGACGTTGCCGGATGGCGATTTAAAAAATAAATGCGGCCAATAGCGTCCTGCATAAAGCCTGCTGCAATGTCCGGATCAATCTGGTTAACAAACTCAGCCCATAGGGCGTTATGATCGCCAATAATAGCCGTGGTACTGCTGATCAGCTGGCCTTGGGGCGTTTCCCCAGCCGGGTTTAAGTTACCACCAAAGGCCGCGTTATAATCCTGATAGACCCCCTCATAAATTTCTGCTTCCTGCGGTAAAACGACCCCATTCGGGGTAAATTGGATTGTTGGCACACTAGAAGTTGACACTACCGGTTTCCCCCTGTTTGGTTGTAAATTGGATCTGTCCGGATAATTCCCGGTTGGCCAGTGGCTCTAAGTACATGGTGACTGCCTCAACGGTCGGCACACTGAGCGCCGCATTCTTATAATACTCATTGAGTAATGAGGCTGGTGGTAGATAGCCCAGTACCTGACTAAAATACGGGATACCCTTAGCCGTGTCATACCACAGTTCACCGGTAAACAGCCGGGCGCCGCTGGCCACATCCTGGGCAACCGCATAAGGCTCGCTGGCCAAGGCAATATTGCCTGAGGTATCCAGCACCAAATCCCAGTTGTCCTGGTCTAAAAGTAAGGTTTTCATTGTGGATCTCCGGTCATCTTGTCACCACTTTGAACACTGCCATGCTTATGGCCAAGCAGACTGATTGCTTTGGCCAGCACATCGGTTAGTGACTTGATAACGCCAGTCACTGTTAGTTTTCCGGTTACTTCCACCTCTGGTGCATCCAGCGTAATTTTAGTGGGTGATACCAGATCAATGCCGGACTCGCTAAAGCGGATGTATTGGCTCGGTGTACCGTTTAGGAAGCCCCCAAAATACAGGCCATCTGCCCAGTCAAACTTGCGAAAAGAGCCAGGATTACCAAAATCTTTATTAGCAATTACAGCCGAGCTATCCCGGCTGCAAAAGCCGCACATGCCAATATCACCTATCTGTGGATCAAGAATAATTGCATTTCTACCACCCTGAAGGCGAAAGTAAGGAATCTTGTGAATTACGCCATGGGGTACTGCTCGACGGTCACCTGTCATCTGATTGACTAAAGGCTGTACATCTACTGTACCGACAGATGACAGACCACTATTGTTAGAAACGCCCACGATTTTTACCAAGGCAACGGTTTGAACATCATTAAGCATTTGCTGAATGAAAAACCGTAATGCTATCCCTTGATCATAATTAGTATCAAAACCTTGCTGTCCAGTTGTCCCGCTGCTCATACATTGCTCCCAAGGCCAAATAAGCCAGCATCGACTTCACAAAACCATGCCCCGTTAGGTTTTTCACTTTCCAGTTGATAACGCAGGCAATAGACAAACCATTCACCATTAGCGATAGGGATATCACTCTGTACTTTGATTTTGTGCATAAACCGAATGGCGGGGTTAAATAAGGTTTTAACGCTAATGCCATTCTTATAAAAGGCCGGATACCCGACCATGCCGGATGCCGCACTAATTAATGGGATCTGGCCATCCTCAATAGGCATATTTTTGGGAGTAATCACAATCCGGTCATCTTCAACCAGCACATTAATGTCAGCTTGCCGCGCCAGTGTTTCAGCCTGACACATCAAGGTGCCAGAAAAATAAGGGGTTGATAATTTGAGGTTAACGCCCCTATTCTCAAACTGATATCCCATCTTGCTGGCCAAGTCAGCCATAATAATGGCTACATCCACATCACCAGGATAGCTGGATGCATTGGCCTCCTGAATTCTTTCAAAATATCCTGGCTTAGCATCAATCACCATGCATACTTCAGGGGTTGCTGAATAGTCAGCCCATGCATTGAGTATCTGACCACCAAAAATTTTAGACATGCCATCATCATCACCTGCCCGAACAATCATGACATTTTTATAAACAGTCTGGCTTTTCCATGTCAGCATGCTCAAGGCATTCATATCTTCCTGTCGCATACCATAAATCTTGACACGAGCCTTACTACCCTCACTAAGAGATCCCACCAATTGTATATCCGCAACTATTCGCAAGTTACGAAAGGTCAAGGTGTTGTTATCGCCTTGGCCAGCAAATGTGGTGGTGTTGGTTAAACGTAACTCTATTTCAATTTTTTTATGACTAAAACTATTCATAGCTCATAAGCCTCAATGTAAGTGAGCTGATAGCGGCTACCCAGCCCGCTATACTCCGGATCGCTCAGACCCTGCATATCCATCACCATAAAATCACCCAACAACCCTAGATGTTTATAGCGTACCAATGGCACGGCATTTCGGATCAGCCGGGTATTGACCACCGGATTGCCATTCACCACTAGGTCGAAATAAAGACCGGTAGTTTTCTGGTAGATGGTAATTTGACAATTTTGCTTGGCCAGCACCACACTCACCACCTGTGATGGCAGCACCTGTAAAGGTATTGATTGCATAACTATTGTCCTATTAGCTTGAGGGCTGCATTTTTTAAAGCACCGCCCACACCATACTGATCAATCGCATCACTTATTTTGGTAACTAAATCTCGGTTTTGAACAGGTTGTGCCTGCACCTTACCTACATTGACAGGACTGGCTGCATTAACTGATTGTGGAGCGTTGATCGCAGGCGCTGGCAAGGAGCTTTCGGTCTGGGTGTACTGAGCTTCTACCTCCCGGATCTCGATTAAAGTAATTTCAACAATTAACAGGTACGCTCCGTTGGTTTGTTCACGGCGATATGAGTAACCAGTGATATTGCAGTTGGTGTATGTTTTTTCTGGTGTTACAACATTGACTAAGTCTAGTGAGTTAGCCATATCATCAATAGCATCCAAAAACTCTGTCCGCTCTCGCTCACCCCCACCACCCAGGCTGCCGCCTTTTAGCAAATTAGCCACCTCGCCTAAGGCATTTAAACTCCCGCCCCTCGCCATACGTACTGTTGCTTCAAAAGGGTTAATGACTTTGTTGTAGCTAGCAAATGGGCCAGCCTGAACAGGGTAGGTAGATACCTTGGATGAATTTTTATAGCCAAGATCAAGGACGGTATCTGCAATGACTAGCGGCTTTCCATCGCTCCCGAAAATGCCCCAGCGCTTTTCCGTGGTCAGCGCTCTCCAGATCTCACCCTGTACCTTTCCTAAAACTGCCGTAACTACTGCTGATGCCGTCTTGCTCCGGGCAATGGCTGGCACACCTGGCATGTTCGGCACATTGGGAAAAGGAAGCTTTGGAATTGGTAATAAGGCCATATTGATTACTCAAATTTTGGGCAAAATAAAACCCGCATAAGCGGGCGTTTTTTCAAACAATGACAATCATTTTGTTGCCATTATCAAAGCTGCTATTGCTAAGATTAAAGCGGATGCTGCCAAGATCACATATGAAATGGCTTGTACCAAACCAACACGATTTGCACCTTCTGGGGTCATTTTTCCATCTACCTTTAATTGAGAATTTGAGGTATGCTTGTTCATACGTTGTTTCCTGTTACTGCACTAATGGGAACACAGAACCCTCGAAGCCGCCACAGCTCGGGGGTTTGTTTTTTCTGGACTCAGCATATTTCAATGCTTTACCGAAAATCAGGCGGAAATATTTCCGCTGGATTTGTAAACTTTAAGCCGCAAAATTTATTAGTTCACCCTGCGACCTGCTTAAAAATGATTATTTCATATTCAAAAACATCCAAATGTGGGTGGTTCCAATTGCCTAAAAAGTAAAAACCCGCTTTTAAGCAGGCTATCACTTGAAATTTATGCACGTAAAACCCTACAGGGGTTAAAAGTCAAGATGGAAATATTTCCGCCCAATAAAAAACCCACCAGGTTAGTGATGGGCTTTAGGTCAATTAACTGTGACAGTCACGACAAATAAAAAGATCTATCCAAAAATAGGGCTTACTGGTAAATTTCAACAAAATAAACAAGGAGGTAATAATGGCTCTTATCAATTGTAAAGAGTGTGGGCACCGTTTTAGTAATAAAGCAAAAGCCTGTCCTATATGTGCTGCCCCAAATAAGAAAAAGCCTTTTGTAACTATATGGGGTTTGCTATTTATCATTATCGCTATAGCTGTGGCAGGAAACCATAACAAGAATGATAGTGCCCAAAATACAACTACTGAAGATAACACTCCAACAACGATAAATCCGAATCACTCGCTCGCTGAAGACTGCTCACCGACAGGAAATTCAAGCGTGCTATGGAAAGCTGCCAACTGTAAAGACACTCCTGAACAAAGAGCATTCAATGCAGCACAACACTCCAACGTTAGTGCTGCATGTAAAAAAGATATACATTGTTGGGGCGAACAATACAGTAATGATTCAGAAGTACGCTGTGCTGAACCTGTTGAAAAACTTTCAACGTATAATGCCAAATGGATAAATAGCTGGATTGAGCCAAAGTTTAGTGCCTTTAGATGGCTCAACCAAGAAAACGGAACACTAACCTATGTTGGTGACAAGCTCGAATTTCAGAATGGTTTTGGAGCATATCAAAATTACATATATGAATGTGATTATGACCCATCAACCAAAACCGTTCTAAATGTTAGAGCTTATCCTGGTCATTTGTAAAATAACTAACTCATTCCCTTATCAGCAGCATAGCTATTAAATGCAAGAGAATTTTCAAGCGCCGGCTGAATGCTTGCTGCAATGCCTGCTGCATCCGTTGCCTGCGTATGAATATTGATTGTTCCAATGGTCGTTTCAACCGTTGACGCTGATGTATGGTTTCTACTACCTTGCTTAATAGACATTTGTTGCCTTGCTCCGATACCATAAGGCATGACAGGACTAGTTTTGCTTTTCTGCATTCGGTTGAGTACAGATGGCACATAGTTCCTAGTTTCCTTAAATGGTGGAATGCCGTGATATTTATCTACATTCCCTTCACCAGCATTATAAGCTGCTACGGCATGTGATAAATTTCCTTTGTACCTTTTTATAAGCCAAGTCAGATATTGAGCTGCCCCATTAGCTGATTGATGAAAGTCCATCCTATCTTTTACATTAAATCTTGTCGCGGTGGCTGGCATAAACTGAAAATCGCCCATCGCACCTGCTGAAGACTTACCTTTATTTTGACCTCTACGTGATTCTTGTGCCCAAATAGAATCCAACAAACCCGCTGGCAAGCCATATGCTTTTTCTAACTGACCAAGGTGTTGTTGCTTTTTAATGATGTCACCAGAATAAGGAGTAGCTGGCCTCATAACTCCATTATTCCGAGAACCACCACTAGGCACTACACTGTGATCATTGGTTCCATTACCTAGACCAAAAGGCTGTAAAGCTGCATCCCCAATACGGCGTAGACTGCCAAAAACACCCATATCCCAGGATAACTTATCTTTAGGTATAGGCTTGGCGGCTTGCTCATCAGTCATTGCCTCAATCTGGGCATTACTTTCAGTAGAAATTAAAACACGAGCTGCTTTTGCCCAGTGTCCTTCAGCCAAGAATTTCAATGCTGTGGCCACATTGGTAATCATATTCAATGCTTCCGAAAACTCCTGAGCAATGGTGCGGCCTACAGCACTTAAAGTCTTTTTAAGCATGTCAGCATTTTCTTTTGTCCCAATGAGCTTAACAATAGCATCCCATAATTCACTCACCGCTTTGGTGGCACCCTTAATCTCAGGTTCCCATTTATCCCAGTCAATAAATGATTTTCCACCACGCTTCCATACTTGGTAACTGTCCCAGAGTAGGCCGACAGCAGCAGCTAATATCAAAATAGGCGCAACAGCCAGCATAATACCGGCAAACGCAGGAATAAGAGTTGCTGTCACAACAACAGCAATCGCTGTTAATGCACCGACAATAAAGTCCTGATTCTGGCTACACCACTGGCCAAGGCGCTGTAATGTTGCTAAAAATCCTTCCAAGTAAGGCACGATAAAATCAAAAAACTCGCGGCCCATTGCCTTGGCCTGCTGCTTCATTTCAGTAAATGCTGCAATTAGCTCACGGGCTTTCTCAGCCTGTTTTGCAGTTACCAAAGCATTTTTTTGTTGAGCATCCAACATTTTCTGAAGCTCAACTCGGCCTTTCATAATCGCATCGACTTCACCCGCACCTAGTCCAGCTGATGTAGCAAGATTAAAAAACTCATCTTTACTGAATCGGCCACTATCAAATTGCTCTGCCAGATCTAGCAATACTGAGTTGTAATCACGCATTTTATTAGTTGCATCGACTGGCAAAACAGCCATTTGACTTAAAAAGCCCATTAAAGAACCCATCTCACCTTTATACTTGAGGTCAGTAAATTCTTTGGCAAAGCGGGAGGCTCCTTGCGCGGCTTCATCAGCTTTACCACCTACCAGCTCAACAACATTACCAAGAGCATGAATATCCTGAGTAGCCTGACCAGTATGAGCAGATAGACGCCCTAACTCTGCTTCAGCCTGCACAATCTGGGTGATGAAAGTTGTTAATCCTGTAGTGCCAGCTAATAAAACAAAAGCCTCACTTGCCACTTTTTTGAACTCATTAACACCAGTAGCCAATTTTTTAAAACCATCTTCCATTTCTTTAGTGTGTTTTGTGGACTCACTTTTTAAATTAGATAGTTCTTTTTTGGCTTTTTCCTTACCTTTGGTGAACTCTGTGTCATCAAGCATAAACTTAATGACTAATTCATCAATTGTTGCCATGAGATAGTGCCTCGTTATAGCGATCTATGCTAATAATTTCAAGCAAGTTATAAACGTCCTCAACACTATAAACTGTTTGTAATTCATTTAAGGTTGCGAGCCTGCTGGAAATAACAGCTCCAAGAATTGGCGGTATATTGAGATACTCCAGACTGCGGGGATTCCTTAAGCCGCTGCTGACCCCGAAGTCGATTTGAGCGCGGCCATAGAAAAACCCAGATGTAACTCAAAAATAGCTTTGCGTAATTTGATATAGGTGGAAACCTCTTCAATGTCCGCACCATCACCATGAATTATTACCCGAGTAATTGAAGGCATTACGATCTGGGCGCATTCCAGCATTTCGTCCAGTAGCGGCTTGACTACCTGATAATCCAGTTTTGTCAGTGCGCTAAAACCAATACTGGCCATTCCAGCCATGCCTGCTGAAATAGCTTCTTCAGGTATATCTAGGCCAGCATTCGTCAAAGCCAGAATTGCACGGGTTGCCCAGCTTTCAGCCTGATATGCCGGCATTTCAGTGAGCAGAAAGGTTTTACCTTTGTCCCGATTGTCTGTATCAATCGTAATAGTTGAAGTTTTGCGGCTCATAATTTCATATCCTAAAAATAAGAAGCCTTCATAAAGAAGGCGGTTAATTACATAATTGCCTGAGTGATACTTTCAAAAACAATGGTGTATTTTTGCGGTTGCAATGTTTTCTTGGCATCTGGAAAGGGGTTGTAGTTGGTGAGTACGCCGCGGGTGCAGGTGTAGGTTTTACCTGTCGCCGGCAACGTGATGGTTGCATCCAGAAAGATCACATCACGGCTGGTTTTGGTGGCAGCTACAATGGCATCAAATACCTTGATACTGGGACTATCCGCCTGAAGTGCAATATTGATCTTGCTGGGGTTTGGGGTGTAGCCTGCTGACAGCTTGCCATCCACACCCATCATCACCTCGGCTAGATCCATAGCATCACCGGCAAAGGCATCATCAGCGGCATAGCCCTGCAAGGTTTGCGGTGCTGGAAAAACTGCGGTGGCAGTCAGGGTAAAAACACTATTGGCACTGGTAATCGTGGCCATATTTAAGATCCTTTGTTTTGTAAGCGGATAAACAATTAGGCCACCGCATGGGTGGCCTTGGATTTACTGCACGCTGATGGATTTTAAGTTGAGCTGTTGGATGCTACCGCCGTCGGTGTACCACAGCTTACAAGGTGGTGATGTGCGTCCACCGCGCACTGGTGCAGTAGCAGGCAGGATCTGCAAGTACCAGCCAGTTTCCGTAATGACATCATCAATCTTGCGGCCGGCTTCCTGATTGATCTGGGCAATCTGTGCTTCAGACATGGGAATACCACTACGAATTGCACCAAAGTTTTTTGCCGCATTGATCGGATCAAGACAGGCTGACCGTACCAGATCATAACCAGCCTGGTTATAAGGCACTGAATTGGTATTCATCAGCATATTTAGCATGGCAGCCTGTAACTGGCTGTTGAGGTAAATCTGGTTAATGAATGAATCAGCCCAGCGCCACTGGCCAGTAATCTGTCCAGACTGGAATAGGTTAAAAGTTTCAGTCTTAGTGGCGTATACCCCATAAAAGTTATAACCGTTGGCCAGCAGGGTTTTGGCGACAGTTGCATTGGTGACACTGGGCTGTAATCCAGACTGGCCTTTATAAGCAAAGGTAATACGTCCGTTGATTTCCGTAAAATTAATGCTGGCCGCCATACCACAGACAAAAGCTGCAATCCGAAAGTCAGAATAAATCGGAATAGTGCCGTCATACTCTAGCGTTGTCAGGTAAGCACCAACGCTCGGCGTTTCACCATCAGTCTGGGTTGCAGCAATATCGGTATCCCACATCACATAGGCGTAAGTGAGATCCTGCTCATTAACCCATTTTGCAAAAGCAACCTTGCTATCGCAATCTGGCTCAAACAAGGTGGTAAAGGTTCCCCAGTTCTGGGTCTGGCTAATGATGGCATCCATTATGCTGGCCGGATCTGTTGCAAGCGCACCTTGTGATAGAGTTGGCCCCTGTCCTTCAGCAAGTCCTAATGTGCTGGCCAATGTGCCGGTCGCAAAGGTAATGGTAGACCCATCCCCTTCCGAGTCTGAGGCAATCCCAAAGGCAGATAGAGTAGGCTCATAGGACACCAATACCCCTAAGCCTAAAGCTGTCTGGATAATGCTGGCCGCATTAGCAAAGCTGGTGGCAGTCGATAAATTAATATTGGCGGCAGTCTTGGTCGTACCATCAACTACAACGGACAATGAGCCGGAATGAGCCTTGAGCTGAGCCAGCGTCATACCAAGGGTAATACCCCGCAACCACGCGCTGGTATCGGTCATATTATACTGGGCAAAATACAACAGACTGGGCTGGATGCTGCTATTTTTAAAACCTTTAAAATAAATAGCAGCCGCTTCAGCTTCTTCTGACTCAGCACCGAACAGGGCTTTTACATCTGTTAGGGTAGAAAAGCCCACCACCAGTTGGGCTGGGATCAGTGGGCTTTGGGTTAGGAAAATTGCATTAAGTGATAATGCGGTGCCACCAGTACCGACAACGGCAGGCTGCACATTGACCAGTTGGCTGGCCGGGATCGTATTATCCATACTGGATCTCTCTATTAAAAAATTGCAGGCATAAAAAACCGCCCTGAAGGCGGCATAGTTTGATTGTTAATCGTGTATGTACTCATGGCCAATTCTGTTGACCACAGGAATGAATAGTTATCTCGTCAGTACCAAACAGCGTTTGAATTGGATCATTGGGCTGATCTATCACCGAGAAAAACTTAATGGTTGTTGGATTAGAACCCAACAAAGCCTCAACAGATTCGGTGCCAGTGATCGTATTCCCGTCAAATAGAAATGATCCTAAACTATCACCTGATGAGAATGTGTCATCCGGGACTTGTATACCTGCCTGTCCGGGGTTGCCAAATACAATCATGCTAAATAGCAACGATGACGGTAAGTCAGGATTTGCAAATTTATCAAGATCAAGTGCCCAGCGTTCAATAGCTCCACCATTAACCTGATAATCAATAAGATAATTGGCTAATGGAAAAGTGTGTGTCGGTATAACTAGATTTTGAGGTATACAGTCACCGCTTTCAGCAGCAGCCAAACAAAATACTAAGCTGCCATCTGCCAGTTCAGCAAAACTCTGATTGGTATTTTCTTCCCGCAAAATATAACTGTTGGGGTTACCCTCAGTATTTTTAGGCACAAACATAATATGATGAGGTGCAGTATTATCAATGTTCCAAAAATCAGCAAAGCCGTCATTTTGTGCTTCGATAATATTGCTTAAGTTGATACGGATAGTTGCTGCTGGATCGTATTGACTTGGATAATGCACATCATCCACATAAACATCCCAGTCGCCATCTAGTCGCTCAAATCCCATGTGATCAGTAGCCCCCGCGCAGCTAATCTCAGCACCAGACTGCTCAGCACAACAAGGGCAACTATAAACACCGGGTGACGCCCGGCCACCAACTGAGAGCACAGCAGGTTTTATAGCCACAAGGCTGTTAGGGTTGATTGTTTTCATAGGAAATAGTCACCACAGGGTTATATTGAAAATAAACAGTAATTACCCAGCGCTTTTCATAAAGCTGTTCAGCATTAACAAAAGGCATTAGTTTGGGATCGTCGGCATACAGCGGCTGAATATTTTCCGGAAACTGGCTGCATGCATACTCATCCCGCAGCAGGGTGGTTAACAGGCTGGCATGGTCACTGGACTTTTCACCGTAGCAATCAATCTGCATGGCGTATTTTTGCGGCTGGGTAATGACCTGGTGCGTCTGTAAATAGTTAGTGGTATTGGTGGCCAGCCGGCAGGCAAATAAAGGCGTTAGCAGGATGTACTGCCCTTTTGGTGGCGCCACCCCATTGTCCAGACCTTTCACTACTTCAATATCAGGAATGACAGATAAAATAAAACCGCGTAAAGCGGTCAAAATGTCACTCTCGGTTAAGCTCACTGTAAGCATACGATTACCTTGCTCCACTCTGGCCAAGTTTCAAGAACATGCACTACCCGCCACGCCTGAGTCTTACCACCAGATGGCTCTGCAAAATGTAGCAAATCGCCACCCTGCTGGCTGGCCCGGATAACACCAAAAGCCTGGCCTGGTAAAAATACCGTCCGGAGCACGCCCTGAATATTCATGTTATTGACGTGCTCCAGATCCCGACCGTTCACGCCCTGCACCTGAATATTACCGGTGCACGTCACATACTGTGGTGTACGGCCACCATCGGGCGCGGTGTCATACTCACCAGTACTTCGTTTGAGCACGGCCGGAATATCCGGATTAACCGCATTAATGGCACCACGCACAATACCGTGTAAATTCATTTAATCTCATACCCCACAGCTTTTTGCATAACCCCGGTGTCAATCAGCGGATTATTAAATCCCTTTTTTCTGGCCGTCGACGCGGCGTTAGCTGGATCAGAAAATTCAACAATCGATTGTGTGAGCTGATCTTTTATGCCCTCACCCATGAGGTTAAACACCCGTGTTACATCATAATCGTTGGCTTTCATCATATTGCCAAAGGCCAATGACCAGCCGGACTTATTGGTTTCAATCATTTTCCGGAAAAATGGACGTGCCGGAATCACGATTTTATGCGCCGGCACATCATGTACCGTGGCATAGTTGGAATTCTTGCGCCGTACAAAGCGGCCGTTTTTATTAAAATCACCGTTTGCCTTAATGGATCGGTAAACGGTAGTTTGGTGAGCCGGCACATCCACTTCAGCGCCGTACTCATTCCAAAAGGCCACCTGTGCAACAGGCAGGCCATCCGGATACGTTTCAGATTCTAAAAAGCCGACACGTAATATGCCGGCTTGTTGTATTTTGGCGGCAATGGCATCCAGAATAGCTGGTGCCAGATTGCCACCAGTAACCTTGGCCATAATTCACCTGGTGATGTATTGCATGGTGCGATACTTGGCGGTTGCGTTCCAGTATTCTGCCCCGTACTGCGTTTGTATGTACCATGCCTGAGTGTTGGTGACAGGCCCCATATCAGTTGACACTGATACAGAACCCTCCGATGCTGAAGCAATGCGGCCGACCAATCCCCCCTGCTTATTGCTGGCCAGCTGGGCTTTGTGAGCCACCAGCAACCACAGCAGAATCCGGCGCTCTTTCTCATCCTTGACGCGGCTGCGGTCTGTATTGCTGACAATCAGGGTAGATTCATCAAAATACAGCCCAAGCAATTCACCAGATACGCCAGCAAATTCTGGATACCGCTGCTTAAATAATTCAGGGTTAAAGGTCACGGCCATAATTACTTACCGTCCAGCTGCTCTAAACCTTTAGGAAGTTCTTCAGGATCTACAGGCTCAAAGCCTGTTTTTTCTGCTTCCTGCTCTTTGGCCTTAGCCTTAGTGCTGGCTGCCTTGGTTTCCGCAAACAGGAAACCATTGCGTACAAAGGCAAGACCCTGATTCTTGGCAAGCCAGGCATCCCAAAAATCTTTATCTACATTTTCGGTAATGCCATGTCCACCAATAATATTACTGCTATTGGTTCCCTTGAACTCAACCACCTGGCCATCCAGCTCCGCACGAATACCGTGCGGAAGTTTGCAGCCTACTATTACTTTACCAGCCATGAATCAGACTCCTAACATCTGGGCAATAGCGAATGGACGGAAAATCACGGTACCAAAAGTGCCCTGTGATTTTTTCTGCTTGTAGCTGGAGGTTTCCACCACAATACGGTGTGCACGTAACTTTTCAGTAAATGCACAAGTTGCAGTTTCCTGACCGTCGATTTCATCAATGATCAGCTGCACCAGCTCACCAGCATCGGTACTATATTCCGGTGCAGTTTCAAACCGCAGGTTCGGATAATTCTTCTTCAACTGATCGGTTACGTTGACGTTGTACATATTGGTCTTGTTAAAGGCCAATGATGCAGTCGGTGATAACACCAGGGTCATTTTGACGTTTTGGTCAATGGTGCCGTTACACTGACCCAGCACTTTACGGAACAAACGGCTAACGTCGTTGTAAACCGTTAGGGCATCCGTAGAGTCCAGCGACCAGGCTGCTGTTGGTGTAATCGGTGCAGACAGTGCCGGATCATTCAGCAAGCCATAGTTTTGCAGACCAGCAATACCGTAGAAATATGTTTTATTCTGAAACTTGTTCAAGGTCAGAACAGAAGCCACATTGGTACGGGTTGCCCAGTCAATACCGGCCAAGCCAGCAGTTTCCAGCTGCTGATCACCCCAGCGTGTGAACGTCTGGTAATGGTAAGACTGGCGCTGTGGGAAGTTAGCATTTACGCCTGAACTGCCGTTTTCATTGAAATCGCCATAGCTGGAGGTTTCACCAGTGGCCTCAACAACTGGGAAGGTTGCAGTCTGGGTCGTCCAGTCGCCCTTTTTGGACTCGCCCAGGATCTCGGCCGCTTTCATTGGAGCAACCAGCACCTCAATGACTTTCGGATCCATGTAGTTGGCCAGATATGCAGGAATGCCCGCATTCGCGCCGGTGACTGCCACAGACTGGGCATCCATGGCCAAAGCCGCATTAGCAATCTGCACGCCCTGTGGCAAGTAAATACCGGCCTGCATGGCTAAAATTTGTAGTTCATCCATTTACACACCCCAAGTGGTAATTTTGATTAGTTCGCCGGCTGATGCATCGCTGGCCACTTTCCATGCGGTTTCCACATAGCCTGTAACAGTAGCGCCAGCCGCATCAGTTTTGATTTCACCGGTAGTGGTTGAGGCAAAAACCTTTTGGCCAGTGGTGGCGTTGGTTAGGGTTTTTGCCCAGAAGTCACCAGCCACGTGCACGGTAACTGGCCGGCCTTTAGGGATCAGGTTGGAGCTGTCAGCCAGCCAAGTGGTAATGGCTGCCTGATTTTCCCGGTGGATAAAACCAGCTGGTGCACCAGATCCGGCATTGCTAACCAGCTTGCCACTCACCCAGGCAAACAGCCCGACCGTTACGCCATCAGCACCAGCTACCAGCGCCCCCTCACCTGCAAGCCGGGAAATAACCGGGTTTGCAGATGCAAAATCGCCGGCAATTGCCGGCGCTTGTTGTAAATTCACTTTATTTTGAAAGCCCATAATGCTTACACCTTATGTGTTCTTGAAACGGCCAAGTCCTGGGATTTTGGCGTTTACCTGTTGAACGGATTGAGCATCCATGGCCATGTGGCTGGATGCTGGCTTACTTTGCTGGGTTAGCAGCATGCTGACCATTGCCGGATAGGCAGAGGCATGCACACCGACGGTACTAATACCAGACTGATCCAGCGCGAATTTATAGACCTGATCGGCACTATCTAGTGCAACAGTACCTACTAATGGCTTAACCGCTTCACGAGCCTTATACAGCGCTTCTACACGTTGCACTGCATTGGTGGTGGCACGATCTTCAGCCACCTTAATGGCTGCATCCATGGCCGCCTTGGTGGGTTTGTCGTCGTCCGAATCGCCTTCATCTTCAGCTGGCTTTTTCTTGCCATCGTCGTCCGGATCGTCCTCATCCTCATCCTCAGCTGCTTTCTTTTCCGGATCGTCCTCATCCTCAGCTGCTTTTTCTTCAGCTTCAGCATCGGCCGCGTCTTGTGCCAGTGTGGCCAAAATGGCCTCAATGTCCTCTGGCTTGGCATCAGCAGCAAGCTTTGCAGTCAATGCCTGCTTGGCACGTGCACGGGCTGCTGCCAATTTTTGTTGCTTAGTCATGGGTTTTACCTCAATGAATGGGTTTCTATCCTGGACAACCACATCACTGCCTGCCCGACCTATATCGACCAGTGCAACATGATTGCCCCTAATGTTTCGCATAACGCCGTCATAGCGCATGCCTTCATACTCGCCAGGTGTCATATCAGCATCGTAGTGATACGAGCTGGACAACTCGGTTTGTTCCTTTGACTCAATGCCAACAATGGCCTGTTCACTCCAGAAAGCCAGGTCAACCTTGATATACGGTGCTTCCCAAACCGCATTGCTACCGGTACTGCCCATCACCAGCTCACTGGCATAATTATCAGCAAAGGTGGGCTGATGGCGGATCAGGATGGGAAGGTTGGCAAAGGTACTAACTGCCCGTTCCAGCTCCAGCGGATCACGTAACAGGTAATACACCTTGTTAAGATCAAGATCCAGCGCTGCACTATTGGGAATTTCCCGGCCGTAATACGGATTTACTGTAGCCTTGGTGACTGGTGAAGTTTCTACATGCATGTGGCCGTTATCGTCATAACTGCGTACTGAAGCGCGGTCAAATGCCAATACTGGTAATAATTTGCTCATGGTTTACCCAATAAAAAAGCACCCGAAGGTGCTATGCGTTGAATCCTGGTATTAATGCCCGTGACGTGCACTTGCAGTTAATTTCCTCTCCGGGTTGAATCCACTTCCCATCGATATACATGCCCTGTTCAATGTCATATTCCTTACCATCAGCATGCACATGGGAAATACGGGGATTGCGGCCAGCGTGGGAGTGTTGCCAGATTGCGCGGGTCATACCCAATTCCAGCCGGCGCTCTTTTTCAATAGCTGCCTTGGCCTTGCTGTTCTGGTCACGGGCAATCAGATCTGCCCGACGCCTGGACATCTCAAACCGTTCTTGCAGGGTTTTGGACAGCGTGCCCATATCATGGCCAGACTGTACCGACTGCCAGACCGCTTGCTGTACGCCCTGAAAATAATCAACGCCAAGATTACTGATTAAGCCGACATTGGCGCCAATGACAGCCTGATAAGCCTGCTCGCTGCGCTCAGTCATATTAAAGCTAACCGTGAAGCCTACTTTTTTTAAAGCCTGCATCATGGCGCGTTCAGTATGTTGGGTGGCACCCTTGGCAAAGATTCTGGCTACTTGTGGGCCAAGGTCATTTAGGCGCCTATACCAGCTGCTAGTCAGGCGCTGAAATAAGCGCTGAAGCATGACCGGCAAATTAGCATCCTGGGCAATGCCGGGTCGATGCTGGCCATAAAGCACAACAACCTCGGCCAGCACATCACTATGCATCTCGGCCAGCAGATGGCGTAACGCTTTACGGTAGGCCACCTCAACACCAAGGTTGGGTGTAGTAGCCTTGATTGTGGCTGGCCGTTTACCTTTCATAACACCCATAAATTTGCCAGTGATTAAACATTGATCTATAATTAAGACATACCACGTGAACTGGAAGTAGAACGTTTCGGACGTTCAGCGGACGCAGACCAATGGTCGGGAGTCAGGCGCTACTATGAGTTCATGTGGTTTTTTTTATCCACATACTCACCACTGACAGCTTTTTATTGCCTGTACGCAGTTCCTGAATACAAACAGTATGATTTCCTAAATTTTTCTTCAGGATTACTGTTTCGTTGCCCCGGTCATTAATTCCGCCGTATTCCACCGAATCAGGTGCATTAACAATATCGCCGATTTTTTCAATATCGGTTTTAGTGACAGCAACCTGACCGCGCTTTGCTTCCGTCACAGCATTACCGTGCTTTTTCAGAATATGCCGAATGGCCGATTCATCAATGCCGTGCACCCAGCCCGTAACGTCCACACCTACCTCAGCAGAGATTTTTTGAGTCACCTCTGGAGAAACTGGTGCAATATTGGCAAATGATTTATTGCCATCTGCCCTTGACGTTGCAATATCAAAAATATCTGTCAGATCTGCCTTACCTTTATGAGCTGATGGCTGGCCAGAACCACCACTGCCAAACTGGCCATTGTCAGCCCGTGGGTGCTTTCCCTCGCTCCACTCTCCACCTCCATCCATGGCAGGGTCATTGTCCAGTTGTTCCGGCACGTCCTCAGCATCCAAGCCGTTATAGCCACTTAATGGACTACTGGCCAAACGCTGACGCTCTTCCTGGGAACAAATTACACCTGCATCAATCAGCGCAGCAGCGGCCTCGGCGTTGATTTTGTTAATGTTGGCAATCTGTTCTTCGGTCATTTGCTCCAGTGGTAGATACTCAAAAATAATATCCGGATAAATCTTGCCAAACAGGTGCAACTGAACAATCAGGGTTATGACCACCAGTGGATCGGTTAATAATACTTGCTGTGTCGATAACACATAATCATAGAAAACTCTGATTTCGCCATCACTAGAAGCATTAAGGCCATTCGGTGTAATCCCAAACAGTTTGACCAATGGAATATGGCAAGGTGCAGCCATTTGTTCCTGGGCTTGAGCTTGCAGATCAGATAGGCCGGATAATGGCGTATTGAACTGAAAAAACTCCTCATCCTCGTTTAACATCATCAGGTTGCGATTATCACGCATCCGGTTAAACAGGGTTGCCCGGTTCAATAGGCCAGTGGCATCGCCGTTGCCTTCCTCACCATCACCAGCCAGAAGTGTGGCCATATTGGTTTTTAGGCCACTAACGGAGAATGAATGCACCATGTCACTGATTGCATCACGGGTGCGTAACCAGTTATCAACAGCTGGCATTAACATCTGTGTCATACTCAGGCCACTGAAATTATAGGAAGGCTTGAGCATGTCAGCAACTGGATGACTGATAAACAATAGTACACGGCTAGTGTGAATCGGCTTGCCCATGACATACCAAGAACGCGGCCGGTAAAAATACTTATCGGTCGGGTCTATGCTGTTGTAATCCGCTGGGCTAGTCCAGATCGGCTCAATGGCCTTAAAGCCTTTCAGGCTATCCTTTTTAATAGTGGCCGAACTAATGACTAAAGGTAGGTTGTTATCCTGCGGCTTGCCAAGGTCAATGTAAACCATGCCACGGCCAAAATAGCCGTCGTGCTCAATGGCCTGTTTGAGAACGTCACGAACCTTAAAGGTATCAAAAGCCTGTTCGATCAGCTTGATCTGCTCGCTCCGGTCTTCATCACCAATACTTTTAAAGCTAACCCATTTACGGGTCATTTCTGTGGCCAGTGTGGTAGTTGGGCTACGGTACTCGCTACGCTGGGATAACTCAGACAGAATCGGATAGCCCGGAAAATCCATGCTCGCGCCAGCAAGATTGGCATAGTTCATGGGCATGGCGCTATCCATGGCCAGTGAGTTAGTAACATCAGTAGGAATTACACCAGCTGGCAATGCCGGTAATGCAAACTTGGTGATAGTTTGTGTTGGCTGTTCATCAGCACCCAGTCTGGCCAGCAACGCATTGTTGATTTTCAGACCACGCCTTTTCGGTGCCGCCGGTTCTACAGGCGTCAGAACACCGAGCATACGCATGGCGATGCTCAGGAATTTTTCACGAATTTTCATATCTGACTCAATGAATCACTGCTAATGACCATAGCAGCCTTAATGGTAGGTGTGAACGCCATAACCACAGCATCCGCAATATTTGGGCTTGGCACATCCCGCTTGGCCAGATCCTTTTTACTCTCAACCTTGACACGACCATCTTGGGCATAATCCCGTTTAGGGGTGGATAGCTCGTCCATCATTTTGTCAAGATTTGGGCAATCACTGGCAATACTGATCAGGTCAGAAGGATTGAATTTCTGGCCGTTCCGGATTGCGTTATAGGTGTTACGGAACCGATCTGCCAGAAGCCACCACGCCTGCGCCTTGATATTGGAAAACATATCCCTATTTAAGGTATCCGTTTTTCCATACTTTGCATCAGGCTTCCAGACAGCAGCACCAGCATTAAACTTGGTGTGGCTGATCCGCTTGCCCTGAGTTGCGTTTAGTTCATTGAACTTGGCACCCGCTGATGCACCTACACCAATAGAGTCATAGATGATTTGTGCGCCGTGCTCAGTGGCCACGACGTAGGTGCGGGTACAACTGAGCAGCAACTCGTCCTCGCCTGCTTTCCACTCGTCTGTCCAGCGAATGATGGAGCCATGGGCAAACACGTTAGAACACTTGTCCGCGCCACTATCGGCAATATCAAAGCCAAGGCGTTTAGCACCTTTGGCATCAAAGCCCAATGCAACATGTGCCTCAATGGCGGCCTGCACCCAGCTACGCTTGATAATGACGTTATCGTCATCATCCCGCGGCACGCCAAGGTAAATATGCTGGTATTCCTCAAAATCCTCTAGTTTCGCCGCTTCGATCACATCCCGCATGGTTTGGGACAGGAACGGGTTATCGGTATAATTGATCTGGCGTACCACTGTCTTAGGTGGTGGATTCAGCACAAACCGCTTATATACAAAATCAGTAGCCAGCTTGGGATTGAAGATAATCCAAAACTGTGAATGCTCTTTACGCACAGTCGGCTCTAAAATCTCCCACTGTGACTGCGTAATGTTGTGGGCTTCCTCCAGCCAACACACATCAATGCTTTCTAGCGACTTGATTTCGTCAATATGCCGCCACAACCCATAGAACAAAAATTCAGTACCGGTGTAACGGTTTATGATTTTATTATCCATAATCTTAAAACGGTGTTGTAGGCCAAACCGTTCAATCTGGATCTTCAGCAGGGAGTAAACAGACTCCTCAATTTTATTTTGGAACTGACGTGCACATAAAAAACGTAGTTTGTAGTTATCAGCCAGGAATATGGCAAAGCCTGCCGCATCCCATGATTTTGATGATGCACGCCCACCATACAAGACCTTATTGCGTGCTGGAGCCTGCCAAAAATCCCTAAGAATCGGGTTCAGTGTTGCTGTCGCCAGACTGCCCATAAAAATGTCCTAAACCAGAAGGAACTAAATTTGCACCACCTGCCCCTGTTAATTCTGTACGGTTGGTATACTGGCCACCAACATCCTTGGCGGCCTGTTCCAAAATCTTGAGCGACATTGTGGTATTTCTACTGTTGCGCTCCAGTTGCTTCTGGTACTGCTTAAGCCGGTAATGCTTATTGGCAATCGGAATATCCACCAAACCTGCGTCAAACTTCTCTCGTGTTTCAAAGAAAAGCTTTTTTAGGTCAGCACTTAATTTGCGGCACGTAGGCCTTATTGGGTCATAGGCAGCACATTGCTGCAATGGAATATCAACACCAAATTCCTGTCTTACCGCGTCTACCACTTCCTGAGGTCGGTCACGGCAGGCAAGAGCTTGAACAATAAATATTTTTACTGGCTCTTTTAAAACTGCCATCACTCCCCCTTTGTAAGTCTAGGTAAGACCTACAAGGCAAAAAAAATGAGCCTAAGCTCACTTGATAACGACTGCCCCGCAGCCTCGCTCCACTTCAGCATCCGGTACAAACGGTGCAGTATTGGCAATGTTGGCCAGCCGCTTGGTGTCGTTGCTTGCACCCCAGCGCCTAACGGTGTCGAAAAACTCCTCAACGTCATGATTGACCAAACGATGCTTAGGCAGGCCTGTATTGTTGCTATAGATCATTTCACCATCTTCATCGCGCTCAACACCAATATGGCATAGCTCATGGTCAACCAATGCGCAAAACTCCCGATCGGTAGCGGTTTCACAATAACTGGCATCCAGCGTAATTAAATAGGTTGGTGTAAATCCGAACCATTCACGCATCTGCTGTTCCTGGCGTGCTTTCTGCCAGCCACCAGCACGGAACGCCACACGCTCACACTGGCCAAGTACTAGGCTGTTTTTATTTTTAGCCGGTGCGGATGCCCAGGCAAAAGTTAAAAACCCACTATCCTCCTCAATGGACTCTACCAGTAGGGAAATATGCTCATGCTCCGGGTTGTACAGTGGACTACCAATTTTAAGGAATGTGCGCTTTACCCATGCTAGCAACTCACGTGCCGGAATTAATTTAACCGGCGGTTCAATGCCATCAAGTAAATACGCTTTGGTTTCATCTAAAAAATCAGCAGGCGGAAATGGTCTAACTAGGTCAGTCATTGGAACACCTATAAAAGAAAAGGCCAACCTATTGGCCAGCCCTTATTAATTAAGTCACCTACTATGTATGGTAATTTTTAATTTTATTTACCATATTAAAGAACCAATTCCCAATCAAAGTAATATCTTCACGATGTATGTTTTCATGCGGTATATCCTTAAAATTTATTTTTTGATTTCGATAAATAAAAATACTATCTATATTACCAAGACCAAAACGAGTATCTATATCAAATATACAAAGCGCATTATATAAATCTTGTGATAATGGCGTATAGGCTGCAAGTGATTTTGAATTTCTTGTGAATTCTCTCCACTCTACAAATTGTTCGGCAGCTTTCATTGCTTGCTCTAAAGATAAATGATATTGAAAATTTGATGACATTTTATTTCCTTCCGTTTTGTTGTTGAGTATTCACGATATGCTTATCAAAAAGCCAAATCAAACAATTAATTAATTTATTAAAAAAATAGTTGACTAATAAAATTTGGCAAATTCAATGTATAAAGAACAATATTAATATAAATGCAATTAATAATATTAAATTACCTGCAAAAAAGAAAACCCCAAAACAATATTTCATGGTTCACCGCAATGCCTTGTTGGCCAGTCAATAATTATTTGTGACAGTCACACTTAATTAGGTTAAAATTTATGCTCTATACAGCAAGAAGCAAAATATGGAAAAGGATAAATACACAGCGGATCTCTTTAAAAATCCGGTTGGCCGGCCGCGCAAGCTGGATAAAACTGGCAAGCCACCAGCACAACGCAAAAAAGATCAGCGCGATCGGCTTACGCTACGTGCAGCAGCTGGTGACTTTAGCCAGTCTGTTTGCCTGCATGTGCTCAACAATAAGCAGCTAAGAGAAAAATATGGTGTGCTGGCCTGCCAAGAGTTGGAAAAATTATTAAGTAAATAAAAAATGCCGACTACTGCCCGTTTCAAACAGTAGCCGGCTGGTGCAATACGCTCACCCAAGCACAAACTATTTATCCGACTTTTTGACTGGCCAGCTTTCGTCGTAATTGTTGTAATAGATCCATCGCTGCATAAAATTTATTGTCCATCTCGGCCAGCTGCTCTGGTGTCTTGCTGGCGCGGGAACATGAACCCAAATGATCAAGTTCAGCCTTGGCCTGCCGGATCTGCTCAAGTAGTGACATATAAAAGTCCTTTTCTATAGACGTAAAAAAACCCACCGGAGTGGGTTTTTGATAAATATTAAGTAGCTAAGAGCTTTGACACTCTATTCTTGAGTGATCATATAAAGCTCATCACCAAATAAAACTTTACGCCCAGCAATCAGATTACCCACCTCAAGGGTTTCTTTTGAAATAGGGTCTTTTGCAAATTCGCCTTTATTATTAACAGCACTAAATATTCCCTTGTGATTAACCATTGAATATCCTTTGGCTGTTGTCCAAGGAACAACTTCCGTTTTTCTGGTCAAAACTTCTATTTCACGCGTTTTTAAGTTTTTTGCTTGAATCGGCCGCATTTTTGATTGCTCATTATTGTCAATGAGCAATCAAAAATGCTTTGTCCCAATAATCAAATTTTTCTAAAGGTATAAAAAAAGCCCGACCTTTAGAGGGAACCGGGCTATTAAGCGTGCTGGCCTTGATTTACACAAAATGCCAGTTTTACATAAAACTACACCCTAAATTAACAAAAAGCAAACTTTATTTTACTAAAGGCACCCAGTGCGCTTTTTAAAGTACTCCAGCGCCTTTTTCTGCTTTTTCCGAGCTGCTGCAAGCGTGCATTGTTCCATTATTGATAGCGCCTTATCAGTCCACTCATGCTCATAGCGTAGGATTAAATACCAAGCACAACGGCTTTCTTCCAGATCAATTCTGGCCAGCATTTCATGCAATACCTTACTGACTGCCCTAGCCTCAATATCATTAATTTGCAGATCTGGACGGATTGGTGTGGCCTGCCTAACTTTCTTTGTATCGGCCTTATCAATCATTACGGCCAATGGTGAACTGTCACCACCCCCTGCACCAGCCTGACCATAAGTCGGTGTATTAAGCCACACCCCATACTGAATAACCCAGTCCGCTGCACTAAACCGCTTCCAGTTGACTGCCTGCAACACGTGTAACCGCTTATCCGTCCCCATAACAACCACCCCCAAAGTAGTTAAACTTCCCTGATCTCAATACCGTGCACCGATGCCATTAAATGTTTCTTTTGCCTGTACGCTGGCAAACGTCGCGTGGCCTTACTTTTCACATCCTCAACGATTTTTAGTCCATCCTTAAAATAAACAAAATCAGCGATATAACGCATGGCTGGTTTTTTCCGGCCATCAAGTACCACTGAATCCACCAAAACAAATACCACTTGAAGCTGCAAATCTTGAATCTGGCCAGTACGCTCCAGTAGTTTTAGACCCTGATAGTGCTTACCCTCTTTTTTTGAATCAAAGGTATGGCCATCAATTTCTATTTTCTGGTTTTTGTACTTGGATGGTTTGGCTGGCTTAACTGCTGTACCCGCTTTAACTGGCTGGCCAAAGCGTCGCCGGTACTCCTCCATAGACATGCTGGTCAATCTTTTACCCCTATACCCCGTAACTGGCTTTTAACGGCAACGATGGCGGTTTGTTGTAGTTCGTAAATGTGATAGTCACTTAAATTTTCTTCAGCACAGCGCTGTTTAAACATTTCTCGCGCTTCCCGTGCTGCCAGTTCCATCCGTGCAAGCATCAGGGCAGATCCTGCTAATGCGTCGCTGATTTGTCTCATGCTGCACCTGACTTGGCCCGTGAGGCGGCTATATCCTGTTTTTTCTGTTCAGTGGCGAGTGTGTGATAAATGGTGGCCATCACCACGTCACGGTCTGCGCTGCGCTCTTTGGCCATTGCATCAATGCGCTCTGGCGTAAAAGAGCTATCCAGCTGCTGGATCTGTTTTAAGGTGTGCTTATCACCCGTAGACCAAACACCACCTGTTGATGGCAATGTCTTTTTTTCAACAGAAGTTGAGGACTGGTTATTGCCCTGTTTACGCTCGTTGGCCAGCCGCTTGGCACAATCGAACTCAGTTTCACCCACCTTGGCATATTTCTGCACATCGTCTTTAGAAATACCAAAATAGGTGTTATTAGGATCTGGTTTAAAAGATGATTGTTTATATTGTGGCTGTCGTGCTGCTTTCTGCTGCTTATCACCAATCCAGTTCACCAGTTTGCCAGTACGGTTGTTATCGCTCATCACCGGCTGATCATCGTAATGTGGGTTAAATGTGACAAGGGTTTGCAGTAAAACTTCCTGCGTCACTGGTTTATGGCCAGCCATTTGCAATTTGGCATTAAGCAGGCCTAAACGTGGTGTCCAGCCTAGCTCCGGAGTTTGAAAATAATCGGGCTGTTGTGCCTGCTGGCCAGCATCGTCAGGGTTTGTTTTATTTTTTTTAGAAGCAGAATCTAAATCTAAATCTTGTTCTAAATCTAAATCTCCCCCCTTTCCCCCCTCATTTGTGACGCTTGAACCTGTCACATGTGACGCTTTAGGTGTCACACCATCCGTCACACCGTCACATTGGGCGTCACTGCCGTCACATGTGACGTTTTCAGGTGTCACATGTGACGCGTCACTATTATTATGTGACGCGTCACTTTTTGAATTACTGTCCTGCTGCTGTTTTAACAAACGCTCGCGGTCACGTTTACGCTGCATACGCTCAGCACTGGATGACCGCCTTTTAACTGTTGGTGGTGTAGTATGTTGGTCAGTGTTTGCTGGTGCACCTGAAGGAATATTTTGGCCAGTAGGTACAGTAGCTGGCTTAGGTTCGGCCAGTAGCTCATTGGTCAATAGTGGGCAATAGTAGCGGTCATCACTGCACAGGATAAATGCAGACTCTAAGACAGACTGCACAACATGCTTGGCCAGCATATAGGCTTTAGCGTATCCCTTGGCCAGTGGATCAGGTAACTTAAATCCAGCAGTTTTAACCAGGTGTGGCATATCATTGGGTAATGAGGCAAAAGGATACTGGCGTGCTGCATGACAGATCAGCCGGGTTAATGCGCCCTGGGCTTCCAGTGACAATGCAGTAATTTCCGGATCTAGCAAATACTCCACATGCGCAAACTTACACCAGGGAAAACTGGTCTGGTCTGCACTGGTGAGTGGTTCCGGTAAATCTTGCATACTAATGTCCATAAATTTTGAATACGCGTTCATGGGTTACCATCCTTGGCAAACTGGGACAATACAGTGCTGCCGCCGTTCTGGACTGACCACTGTATTTCCTGGTCAATATCCTTAATATGCTGGAGGTTGTCCCGGTGCCAACGTGCCAGTTCCTTTTGATGATCACGGCTATAACGCTGGCTGTTCCGGTCATTATTAATTTTGACGCATGCCGCACAGTGCTTATTGCTGGTGTAAAACTCATGGCCACCACATTTACGGCAAGGTTTCTCGCGGCGGTAAGTCGTCATGCAGCACGCCCCTTGACGCTACGGCGACGTGCAAGGTCACGGCAAGAATGCTGGCCAACGGTCAATTTTCCGGAATTAGTGGCTGGACGGATCTGGTCACCAGCTGACTGGAACTGTTCCACCTGGTAGTTAATTGCAGGTTTAACAGGATGCCTTAACATTGGGCACCTCCGGGCAGATACTCCGGATCGATGTCACACCAGCATTGACCCATGGTTGAGTACATCAGTGGTGATGGTGCCCAGATCGGGGTCACACTATCCATGTGCTGATGAACATATCGAGTGGCCGTAGCGATTTCCAACATGCGGCCAATAATGGACTGAATGCTGCCCACCTGATTGGTGGCCACGGATCCAGCTAAGCCCTTTTGAGTGAAATTGACTTGATCACCCACGTAGTAGCGGCGGTAGCAGTGCGGGATGCCTTTAAATTTCTTGCATGTCATACAGAAAAATTTGTCTGATATGGAGAGTTCTTTGGCGGCTGGCTCTGGATCTGGCTGTGCAATCACCGGTTTAACAAAAGAGGAATTGCACACAATCAGGCCGAGTGCCCTTAGATTTTCCTCAATCATCTTGGCTTTCTCTATGCCTGCCCAACTGTAAGGAAATCCAAAATGCTCACGCATCGAATCACGCCACTCGCTACGGAGTACTGCGGCATTTTTCACGTCATAGCCACGCTTGGCCAGATTCTCCCGGCAATGCTCAAACATGGCTTTGAGCATGTTCATGGCACGGTCGTGGTAACGCTCGGTTTCCAGCAGCTTGAGCTGGGGAATGGGTGCAGTATTCATAATGACCATCCTTTGGCAGTGCCTAACTGAACAATATTTAGAACAAAGAAAAATACGGCACCGGCACGCCACCACCAGCGGCTATTACACTTATGGATATTTTTCTCGGCCAGTCGCATGACACGATCCTGACATGCGGTGAGCAATACCTTGGTGTTGCTGCATTTTGGGCAATCCGGTGTTTTATCAAAATTGGCAGTTAGTGCCGTTTCCAGTGCCTGATGCAGGTCGCGTAGTTCACAGGTCACGGTAAACAGGCTGTTTTTTTGAATACCGGCATATTGCTGCACACCGACAGGTGCCCAGTGGCCATCCTGATGCAGGCGGAACCGGCTGTCGTAGTAATGGGTGATACGCTCATGGGCAAGCATGTACTGCGCCACGTATTCAGTGCCCACCGGTGCCTGCTTGCGGATCTGGTGAGCTGCTGCCCGTCCACCCAGATTCGCTATTAATTGACTTGCTTCTATACTCATGGTTAAATTCCTTTCGACTTGCTGTATTTGTTCGTTACTCGCAATAACGAATGCCTAAAAGCCCTTGCTGTTTTCAGTGAGGGCTTTTTTGTTGCCCACTGTTTTGCTGGTATGGTTTGCGGTCGGAATAGTGCGCATCGTTTTATTCGTTCCCTGTTAAGCCAAAAATCTTTTGTCTAATCTTCGTCTCGTGTTCAATTTGCTCAAGGTGCGGAATGATTAGAGTTTCAAAGGTGTACTCACTGGCTCCCTGGCCTGCCCGCTGGCAATCGGCCAGACCAACCAGACGATCCTTTACAGCCTGTGGCATGTGTACGGTGATTGAGGCATCTTTCTTGCCCCGCGCGACTTGGCGCATGTTGTTTCCCCTGTTGCGGCGTCCTTTGCCCATGGTGATTCCATCCAGTTGGTTAGACGCTGGCTGACTCTCGAAGTTCAATCCAAATATCAGGATAGGACTCGGGAAAAAGTTCTTTACGAGTGCAAATACCCCGATCCTCTGCAATTACTGCTAATCGGATTTTTTTATCAGTCGGGATTGATTTCCAGCCGCTGACTGATGGCGGTCTGATACCTAAAAGATTGGCAACAGCTACACACCCACCCAGTACTTCAATTAATTGGGCATCTGACATTTGATTGGCTGCCATAGCAGTACTCCTAATAATCTAATCCATTATTAGGTATTCCTTATAATTAATCAATAGGAATGCCTAATTTTATTCATGTTAGGATTTCCTAATGAAAACACTTGCTGAACGTCTAAAATTTGCAATGGAAACCGCCACACCTAAGAAAGTAAGGGGTGTGGATCTCGCTCGCGCTGTAGGAGTAAAGCCGCCCTCTGTGAGTGATTGGCTCTCTGGAAAATCGAAAAAAATGGAAGGAGAGAATCTCTTAAAAGCATCTAAATGCTTAGGAGTTAATCCAACTTGGTTAGCCAACGGCCAAGGCGAAATGCGCCCTTTATCCCAATCCCAAACCTTAGGCACCATGACCCAAAACCAGTCTGGCCAATCTTCGAGTGAACCTCAGTTATTCACGCAAATTGATAAAAATTTCAGAATGGCTCACATCAGGTTTAGTAAGCCTGATGGCAGTAGACCAACCGTTAAAATTCCTGTTTATCGTGATGTGAAAGCAGCTTGTGGTGACGGGTTTGAAAATTTTTTAGAAGATCCCAGTGATCATGTCGAAATGGAACCAATGGTTTTAAAGATGCTGGGTATTGAGTGCAAACCCGAGAATTTAAAAATTATTTATTCTGTTGAAGATAGTATGTGGCCTACTGTACCTCATGATAAACCTCTATTTATAGATGTATCCGATCGCGATCCTAGCGCCATAAAGAGCGGTAAAATTTATGTATTTACCTACGCCTATGGATGCCGCATGAAACGAATATTTATGGGCTACAACGAAGATGAAAATAAAAGAAATATACGGCTGGCCAGTGATAACCCTGATAAAAATGAATATCCAGATGAGTGGATCACTAAAGAACAGCTTAATGAAATTAACTTTATTGGTCGCTTAGTTTGGACTGGTAAGGAACTCTAAGTAAAAGGAACTATAACCATGATTGCAACCCTCAATAAAACCAAAACTGCGCTAAGCATTAACAAACAAGAGTTTAAAGGAGCACTTGCTAAAATTGGCGATGGCGTTGACAAGCAAGTCGCATCACTCAAAAAGAATAAGCAAAGCTATGATGCTGGCGAAATGGCCAAAGAGGTAATTAATGAAGCAAATATTTTTGAGGCAATTATCGAAGGCTTTAACGAAGCAGAAGGCACTAATTTAAAGCTATCGGATATAAGCAATCTGGGGCAAGCCCAAAACTGGATAGACGAGTTTTTAGAAAAATATCGTACTTAAAACCCTCGAATTCGATGGAACTTGATAAGCCGCGAACCCAGCGTGGCCTTTGACTGGGTGGGGATAGTGATGAGTTTTAATTTTATTGATTTAAATAATGATATTAGAGAGCTTATGCTCCAAGAGATCCATGCAGATATTGATCAGAACAATCTTTATTTTAGTCCAAGGTTGAGTGCTGAAGGGGTAAGAAATTATCCAGACTTACTCATCAAGGCTGCAACAGCTCATAATGAAGTTTGGCTGGCCAATCAAATTAATCAATATGGCCAGTTAAATACTCAGGAAATAACCCGGGGTGGCGTTAGAAAGAAAGTTCCTGTTAATGCGGCACACACTATGGCTGATGGAGAGTTTAATAGATTTTACATTAGAGCCGTTTGCTTGCTCGCCATTGAAAAAGAAATGGATCTTGAGGTTTACAGGGCTAAACTTGTAGAAACCTCAAGAAGTGCCTCAATGCGGAAAATTGGAGAGTTTGTATCTCCTGAAAAATTACTAAATGATTTAAGGTCTAACATAGGAATTGATACTGCTCTGGGTTTGCCAGCTGGCCCTAATTCAGGGTTGTGCGTAAAACTGGTTTAATACCAGTCAAAAGCGATCATGCCGTTTTCATTTTGAAGGCGGTATCCAGCGCTATTCATTTCTTTTTCGACTGGCACCAGACAGGGCTGATCTTTAGTTTCACCATCATCATCCAATACAGTAGTTATATAAATTCCATGTTTTAAGGTTAGATCTGTTAACTCAGTCAAAAAAACTTCAATTTTATCTTTGCTAATTCCGCTCATAACCTTTCCCCTATACCCGACCCTGTGTCGGGTTTCTTTTTTTAATATAGCAGAAAAATAAGAAATATATTAGGCAAACCTATTTACTTTTAATTAGGTTTGCCTAATAATGGATTTAACAAGCCAACAAACAGGCAAAAAGAAGCCCCTGCGCTGCGGTAACAGCCAGAAGCATGACCCCAACATCGCTGGAGTAATAAAAGTATGAATTCAATTCCCCAATATGTCAAACGCGGTGCCACTGGCCCACTACGGCATGCAACCCCGATCGTTAAGGCTAAAACTCACCGCTCAGGTGCCCGTACTGTGTTTGCGGTGTGCATCGGCTTTGGCTGCTTTATCTTCTTTGTTGGCTTTAGCACTGGCCTGTTTGTGCTGTTTAACGTCCTGATCCGTGGGGGCGTATAACATGAAAAAGCTAATTAATGGCCAAGATGCCTTAATCGCCCTGGCAAACGGATCTGATGTTCAGTGTTTGCACAATGGCCAGTGGCAAAGCGCCCTAACCTGTACTGCTGTGGGATTCCTAAAAAATGCTTTTGAATTCCGCATTGCACCAAAGATGATCAAAATTGGTAATGTTGAAATTGAGGCGCCGGAAACTGAAGCGCCTCCAGCGAGTGGAAGATACTATATTCCTAACCTGGCTGACATTAGATTGTATCGGGAAGTTTATTGGCATAATACGAATTATAACCAGGCTAACCTAAAATACGGTGTTATTCACCTCTCTCCAGAGAATGCTGAAGCTCATGCCAAGGCTCTGATTCTGGCCAGTGGCGGCTCACTGGATGAGGTGGTGCCTACTGAGCCAGCAGCTACTGAACCAGCGCCTACTGGGCCGGTACCTGATCCAGAAGATCCACTGGCTGACATGAATATGGACGAACCGACACCAGTAATGGAGGATGAAAATCCACCGGCTCCGGAGAAGAAACCGCGCCAGCGTAAAAAGCAAAATAGCGTTGAACCGGTAGCGGATATCGCGCCTGCTGAGCCTACCAATGATACAGCCGAATTTGTTACACCACCTGCTGTTGAGTTTGAGGAGCCTCAGCCAGCGGATTTGGATTCTGATGCAGTCACGGAACAACCTGCCAGCTCAACTGAGTTAAGTCGCGTTGATAAACTGGTTGGCCAGATTACCAATGCCAAAACAGTTGGTGAAGTCACGACTATTTTCACACGCTATACCATTGGTCTTAGTGCTGCTGATTACAAAATCGTTAGTGATGCGATTGTAAACCGTCATAAAGAGCTAGCAGATTCTGAACCTGAACCACCATCATTGGCAGAGCATATCAAGGCCAGCCAAACCATTCCAGAGCTAAGCGCACTTGTTCCTGAGATCATGGGGCTGGACATTCAGGTCATGTCGAGCATGGAAACAATTTATAACCAGCGCCGTGCCGAGCTGCTTAAAGCAAAGGATGGTGAATGATGAAAGTTTACCATGCGATTAATGCCGTACAGCGCGCACTGGCCAGTACGGGTATTTCAAAGGATCGTCAGGCTTCAGGTTTTGGCAATGGCTATGCTTTCCGTGGCATTGATGATGTTTACAATGCCATAGCTCCCCTACTGGCCGAACATCAGCTGGTGATTATTCCACGCTGTGTTGAGCGTACTGAAACACAGCGGCCTAGCGGCAATAAGACCCTGTATTTTGTCCTGGTCAAAATGGAGTTTGATTTTATCAGCAGTGAGGATGGATCTAAGCACGTGGCCTGTGTATTTGGTGAGGCAATGGACTCGGGCGACAAGGCAACCAACAAGGCCATGTCTATTGCCTATAAGTACGCCTGTTTCCAGACCTTTGCTATTCCTACCGAGGGTGACAACGATCCGGACGCCACCGTGCATGCTCCCGGTAATGCCCAAGCTAAACCTAAGCAGGCAGCTGGCCAGCAGCAACAGCCGCAAACTAATCAGCAGACTGAAGCGCAGTTAAAGACTGTCCCTCATATTCTGAATGATATTAACAAGGCCCGGAATATAGATACGCTGGTCATGATCCGTGATTATGTGGCTGCCCGGCAATACAGCGAGTCTGATATAGGCGAAATCAAGATAGCTTTGAAATCACGCCATGATCAGCTGATGCAAACAAAACCAGCTCAGGCTAACCAGCAGCATGGCCAGCAAAGGGGAATCAAACCACTTCAGTCTGTGCTTAAGGACATTCTGGCCACCAAGACCATTCACGATCTTACCGATATTAAAAACTATGTTTTCAATGTTGGCCATGGTGAGGAAGGCTATACCGAGCATGATTTCCGTATCATTAAAAACCAGCTCGCAGCGCAACATGACAAGCTGATCAAGTACCCGACTAAGAACCCTGCTCCAGCTGGCCAGCCCAACCTGGATGATGATATCCCATTTTGATATACCCGCCCTGCTGTGGCGGGGCATCCTACCCTATTGAAGGATGTTAAATGATGAATAAGAAATATCCACCACGAGATTTTTCACTTGATAATGCTGTCATAAGCGTTATGAAGGTACTTAAAGAAAATCCTGCTGGCCTGCACATCAGCCAGCTGACTGGTCTGGCACGTTTAAGCGTCAATACAACCAGACAGGCTTTGGATGCAATCAAAGCAGTGCAGCTGGGCGAAGATTGGTTTTTGCCTGAGGATCGTAGCGCCAAGAAACCAGAGCCTGAAGCTGCACCGGTGTTAATGGCCAAAGCGCCTGTTGTTGAGGTTATAAAGCCAGCTGAAGAAAACCGACCTGCTGACGTGGTATCACTGGCCAGTGAGTCAGTTCCAGCTGAAGTAGAACCATTGGCCAGTACACCAGAACAAAACGCAGTTGAACCTGTTCCTGTACTTCGACGAATTAAAAAAGCGTTTGAAGATAATCCGGCTGGCCTAACAGCTGAAGAACTAATGACACTCGCCGAGTGTAGCCGCAAGGAAATGGGTGGCAGTATGAGCTATGTCCGGAAAACATGGTTTCCTGTTGAGCTTAAAACCTGTGAGGATGGCCAGCGCCGGTATGTGCCAGGCGCACCAATTAGCAAAGCAAAATCAGTGAAGCAGGTAGATCCAAAACTGGATACACCCATCACTGAAGTATTTGGCAAGTCGACCAGTGATGAACTTGGCCAGAATCCACTGCCAGATCCGCTGACCACACCGTGTACACCAGTTGCGGCAATTATTCAGGAAACGCCTAAAAATATACAAGATCAGGAGGAAATTATTCAAAAATCACCTGAAATTATTACTTCTGTGCCTACCACTTTAAGTTTAGTAGAACAGATCAAAGCCAGTAAACAGGTGGAAATTGTCCGAACTGAACAAATCACCTTAGATGGCCAGCAGCTGACCCAGCTCCTAAAAGACACTTTCGGTTTTGATGATGTCCAGATTTTTACTAACTGGAATATCGGCGTGGACGTGTCTAAGGTCATTCTTAAAAAGGTAGTTAATGAGGTGGCCAGCCAATGAAATATAAATATTTTACAATTGGCCAGCTGAAGCAGCTCATTGCAGATCTGCCTGATGACATGCTAGTGCTTTCAGAAAACCGGTATGAGTCTGACACCTATGATACGCCTTTGAGCATCCAGACAGCAGTTATGCAAATGTCTGGTGATTCCGGTGCGCGTTTTGAGGAAATTGACCCGGCCGAACCTAAAGATATTCCGCGTTATATCACCCATAAGTGCCTAGTGATTGAGGAAGGCCAAACCCAGTATCTGGAGGATAAATAACCATGGGAGCAACAGCCAAAAAACGTCTGACTAAATTGGATAAAATGACACCTGAGCAAAAAGCAGCTGAAGCCATTAAGTTCTGGGCAGCTCCAGCTGATGCCATGTTTTCACCAGAAACCCTGGCTATCGTATTTAAAAAGTCCTTGCCCTGGTTTCAGCTCAAGCGGTGTACTGGCGGCGGCATTCCTTTTTCAAAACCAGATAAAGGACGTGACGTTTTTTACAAGAAAGCCGATGCACTGGCTTACTTTGATAAAAACCAGATGCACAGTACATCCACCCCAGTGAGCGCCTAAATTATGTAGGCGACGTGTAGACAAGCAGGTAAAAAATAGTTTGTGTAGGCAACATGTAGGCATAGTAATTATTGTGGGCTATGGTCTATTATTGCGAGCTATTGTAATTGCACTAGAAGTCATGTGAGGCAAGGGTTTCAGCTACTTTTATTTATTGCGTTTTATTGTTTATTATTGCCAAAAAATAACATCATAATCAGGATTATGAGTCCGCTGCTCTAACCAACTGAGCTATAGGCCCATATGTCACTGCAAAGATCACTTTAAAAACAAAACACTAAATTTTATCAAGTAGATCAATTGCATTGCGGGCAGATAATACACCATGTCACATGAGCTGCAAAGGCAAAACAAAAAGTTTTTACAGGGTTGGTGGCTTTTTCAGCAGTTCAAACCTAACCTCACAACCAGCTCTGAACCAAAATCAAATAGTAGTCCTATGTAAGCTATGGCACACTTAAAAATCCTACTCAGCATTTATTTGCCATGTGTGCCAATTTTAAACCGCTACGCCCCGAACTTGCGCCAACTCTGGATTTATTTCCGCCGACTTTTGACTATAAGAACGAAGTCTATCCCGGTTATAACAGCCCTATTCTGGTGAAGTATAAAAATCACATGGAATGGCGTGAGGCAGTCTTTGGCTTAATTCCCAAATGGGCAAAGGATAGCAAAATCAGTCGGCATACCTATAATGCGCGGCTAGAAACTGTTGCCGACAAACCCAGTTTCCGGCAGGCATGGCAGCATCAACAGTTTGCGCTGGTGGCAGTAGAAAGTATTTATGAACCGCGCTATATCGACGGTAAAGCCGAACGCTGGGCAATTGAACGTGAAGACCAACAGCCATTTACGATTGCGACGCTGTATGAGCTGGCTCAGCAGGACAATCAACTGATACGTTCCATGACCATGCTGACCATTAATGCAGATCAGCATCCGCTCATGAAACAGTTTCATGCGCCAAATGATGAAAAACGGACAGTGGTTGTCATTCCACCGCATCTACGCATGGATTGGCTAGATGCAGACCAGCAAATGGCCAGAGAAATGCTAAAAGAGCTGACACTCACCAGCTCTTTTAATGCTCATGACTTTAAGGCTTATGCAGCAAGACGGTAAATACCAAATCGCAATGCTAATGTAATTACATTGCAATCTTAATTTTAACCAAAACGGCCAGTAATATATGCTTCTGTCAGCTGATGATCGGGCTGGGTAAATACTTTTTCAGTGGCATTGACTTCAATCAGTTCACCCAGATGGAAGTATGCAGTACGATGTGAAACCCGTGCGGCCTGCTGCATGGAGTGCGTGACAATCGCAATGGTATATTGACTAGACAATTCACTAATCAACTCTTCCACTTTCGCGGTCGCAATCGGATCCAGTGCAGAGCATGGTTCATCCATCAAAATCACTTCTGGACTCACGGCAATGGTACGAGCAATGCATAAACGTTGCTGCTGGCCACCCGATAACCCTGTACCCGGCTGGGTCAAGCGGTCTTTTACTTCTTCCCACAACCCAGCACGACGCAAGCTGTTTTCAACAATTTCATCCAGCTCATAGCGATCCTTGGCCAGTCCATGCAATTTAGGACCATACGCCACATTATCAAAAATGGACTTTGGAAACGGGTTGGGCTTTTGGAACACCATGCCGACCTGCGCACGCAGTAACACCACGTCTAGTGACGGATCGTAAATATCCTGATCATCCATTTTGACGGTACCAGTCACACGGCAGCTATCAATGGTGTCATTCATGCGGTTTAAGGTGCGTAAGAATGTCGATTTGCCACAACCGGATGGCCCAATAAAAGCAATGACTTCATTTTTGTAGATGTTTAAGTCAATGCCTTTAATCGCTTCAGTTTGCCCATAATACACATGGACATCCTGTGTAGAAATCTTGACTTCCGGCTGGCCTGATTGAGGCTTTGAGGCTTGTTCAGATACCGAAATATGGATTTGTGGGGTGCTGGATGGTTCACTATAACCTGCACTGCTTGCATTCTTGGCCGAATAGGTGGCGTTATCCATTGAATTGGTTTTTATCATTTCGTATTACCATCTCGTTTCAAATTTTTTGCGTAACCAGATTGCAAAGCCATTCAGGCCTATGAGCATAACCAGCAGTACAATAATGGCTGCGGCCGTTCTGGGTTCAAAAAAGTTTCTTAATTCATTACCTTGCCATAAATAAATCTGTACAGGCAAAGCGGTGGCTTGATCTAGGGGGGTAGATGGAATATCGGACACAAATGCTTTCATGCCAATTAGTAACAGCGGTGCAGTTTCACCAAGGGCATGCGCAACCCCAATAATGGCACCAGTTAATATACCCGGTATGGCCAGCGGTAGCACATGATGAAACACACTTTGCATTTTGGAAGCACCCAGCCCCAGTGCTGCCTGACGGATCGAAGGCGGTACCGCTTTTAATGACGCACGGGTTGCAATAATCACCGTAGGCAGCGTCATTAAACTGAGCACCAGACCACCAACTAATGGCGCAGAAATGGGAAAGTGAAACCAGTTGATAAAAATGGCCGCACCCAGCAAACCAAACACAATGGAGGGAACGGCAGCCAGATTGTTAATATTGACTTCAATCAGATCAGTGATGTAGTTCTTGGGTGCAAATTCCTCCAGATAAATGGCACTGGCTACCCCGATTGGAATGGAAATGGCAATCACGATCAGCATCATATACAGCGAGCCAATGAATGCACCCGCTAAACCACTGGATGCCGGAGCGCTGCGTGAATCTGCATTTAAAAACAGCGCAGTACTAAATTCACGAGTGATGATGCCATCTTGCTTTAACTGATCAGCAATACGACGCACCTCCGGGTCAAGCTGCTGCTGGTCGTCTGGCAGGTCACGGTCAATCTTGCCAGTGAGCCACACATCGACATTGGCATCAGTTAAAAACTTGAGTTCTACAGTTTTGCCAATCAGACTAGGATCAGCCACTACCATGTCCCGCAAATGATAACGTTCGTCACTGTTAAACAACTTGCGAATGTCACGGCGTGATTGTTCAAGTTGCGGTTTTTTGGCGACAATACTGTTTTCAAGAATGCGGTTCCAGTTGACCATACCCAGTTCAGTCTGCCATGCAAATTCTCGCTCCTGAAAAGCAGCGGGACTTTCACCGGTCTTTTTTTGTGGTTTGGTAGGAACATCAATTAAGGCAGGGTCAAAAAACACGCTGGTATGAATGGTACTTTGCCAAAAAGCTGGCAAACCACGCGCCAAAATACTGGTAAATAGCAGGGCAACGAAAAACAAACCTGCCATCACGGCACTAATCCCCATCAGGCGAAAGATTTTCTCACCCCGATGACGACGACCCAAGGAATTTGCAATCCGGCGGCGGCGAAGCTGTTGCTGTTGTAGACGCTGTTCTTCTGCACTGGACACGCCTTTACTGCCGCCGGAACTACCGGAAAAAGTATCTGATGTATTCACTCGTATTGCTCACGGTATTTACGCACGATATAAAGTGCAATGACATTTAAACCCAATGTAATGACAAACAGGGTTAGACCCAGGGCAAACGCAACCAGCGACTGAGGGCTGGCAAAATCGGTATCACCAGTGAGCTGGTTAACAATAGTGACGGTGACTGTCGATACCGCTTCAAATGGATTGGCATGCAATTGTGGGCTATTGCCCGCAGCCAGCACTACAATCATGGTTTCACCAATAGCACGGCTAGCGGCCAGCAGGAATGCCCCCATGATGCCCGGCAATGCAGCAGGCAGTACCACCTTCCTGATGGTTTCCGATTTGGTCGCGCCCAGTCCCAAAGAGCCATCACGTAAGGATCGTGGCACCTGAATGATAATGTCATCGGATAACGACGACACAAATGGAATAATCATAATGCCCATCACAAAACCAGCCGTCAGCGCACTGGTGGCATTGATATGCACGCCGACCAGCGCACCGAGCATGGAAAAAAATGGGCCAATCACCATCATGGCAAACACGCCATATACGATGGTTGGAATCCCCGCCAAAATCTCCAATACCGGTTTGGCCAGCGAACGAAAACGCGGCGTGGCGTATTCAGCCATATAAATCGCGGCCATTAAGCCAATGGGAACTGCCACTAGCAGGGCAATACAACTGACCATCAGCGTGCCCCACAGCAGCGGCAGCAAGCCATATTCACCCTGACTGCCGCCTGTAGAGCTAAAACCGGGATTCCATGTGGTGCCAAAGAAAAAGTCTGCCGGACTAACAAATTTAAAGAACCGCAGCGCCTCACCCAGCATCGACAATACGATGCCCAGCGTAGTTAAAATCGCAATGGCCGAACACAATGCCAATGCCACTTTAATGGCTTTTTCGACACTATTGCGCGCGCGAAGCTGAGCAGAAATTTTGCGGCGTGCATACGCCAGCCCTGCAATGGCCAGCGAAAAAACCACGGCGATTTTTGCAAATAGATTCACCAAAGACACTTGTTTTAGTTGTTGTGCCAGTGTGATTTCATACGGGGCTGGCGTGTCCTTGACCCCATAACCTGACGCAATATTGCTTAAGCGGTCAATCAGTACATCCAGTTGCGCTTCATTGAGCGAGCTTGCAATATTGGCAGGTAAGCCATTCAATACGATATGACGAATCAGGTCAGGTTCAACCAGACTCCAGATCATCAGCACCAATAACGCTGGCAGGCCACACCACAATGCGACCAGCGTGCCGTAATAGCCCGGTCTTGAATGTAATATGCCCGACTTTTCCCCTTTGGCCGCAATGGATTTACTGCGTAACAGTCCCACCTGATACGCGACTGCCGTTAGAGCCAGCAAAATGCCAATCAGCATTAAATTCATAGTTTCTCCAGCAATGTTAAAACCTCATTAACATTGGGTCTGCCTTGCGACAGCAAAAAAAACAAAAGCTGGAAATGAATTTTTCATCTCCAGCCTACTGATTATTTAAGTGTTTTACGTGCCTTGATCGTAGCAAGAACTTTGGCACGTTCTGCCTTAGGCAATGGAATTAAGCCTTCTTCTTGCAACTGGCTGCCCGCGCCTGACATTTTTTCATTCACAAAAAATTCAGCATATTCCTGCAAGCCCGGAATCACCCCAATGTGTTCGCCTTTGACATAAAAGTACAACGGACGGGATACCGGATATTTGCCGCTTGCAATCGTGGCTTCACTTGGGGTTACTCCATTGACAGTCGCTACACGCAGACGATCACGGTTCTGGTCATAAAAGCTCAAGCCAAATACGCCGACTGCATTGGGAGAGGTTTTGAGGCGTGCCAATGTTTCGGTGTAATCACCAGACACCTCAATCACACGGCCATCTTTACGAAAGCTGGTGCATACTTTTTTGTTTTCATCTTCGGACAGGCCACGGTTGTATTCATACACATTACAGCCCGGATGCACCACTTTTTCTTCAAACACTTCACGAGTGCCGTGGTTGGACGCTGGAATCACCAGCATGATTTCCTGATCCGGCAGTGATTTGTCAATCTGGTTCCAGCGTGTAAACGGATTTGGCATCAGCTTGTTGCTTTTTGAAGGAATCTGAGCAGCCAGTGCGGCATAAATATGCGATGGTTTTAATGCAAACGGCTTTTTGCCAGCATTTGAGGCAAATACAATGCCGTCATAACCTACTTTGACTTCAATAATCTTGTTTACACCCACTTTTTTACAAGCTTCGATTTCAGCCGGCTTGATAGGACGTGACGCATTGGCAATATCAATGGTATTTTCGCCAACACCCTGACAAAACTGCTTTAAACCAGCGCCCGAGCCACCTGAGCCGACCACGGGTGCTTTAAACTGCGGATAAGTATTACCAAACTCTTCTGCCACAATACTTGCAAAAGGCAATACGGTGGATGAACCGGCAATTTGAATATTGTTCCGTGCAGCGTTTGCTGAAACGGTCACACCCAAGGTAGCTACGGCAAGTAATGTTACATTTAATGTGCGTGACTTAAGGCGCATAACGACCCTCTATTTTTTGCTTTTAAGTTGTCACAAATTTGACCCACCTAAGGTTAGGGTCTTGTTTGCTTGCGGGTATTGTGAAAGTTAAACATGACACTAATATGACAAACCACCTCACCAAAGCCTGAACAAAATTTTTGATAGTCCAGGTTTGAGGACATAAAAAAACCCCTTAAATGTTTAAGGGGTTTTAAGACGGCCTGATTACGTGATGATTACTTTATACAAATTGGCGGAATAACCAGTACAAACAGCCCGACAAGATAATGGAAGCCGGTAGGGTTAATAGCCATGCCGATAAAATCATCTTAATGGTTTTTACTTGCAAACCGGCCTTGTTGGCAACCATGGTTCCTGCGACCGCACTAGACACCACTTGCGTGGTACTGACCGGCATACCAAACATATCCGCTACACTAATGGTCGTCATGGCTACGGCTTCTGCTGAAGCACCCTGTGCATAGGTTAGATGCTGCTTGCCAATCCGCTCACCCACCGTGCGTACCACCCGCTTCCAGCCCACCATGGTGCCCATACCCAACGCAATGGCAACCGCCACCTTAACCCAGATCGGAATAAACTGAGTGGCTTTATCCAGTTGCTCACGGTATGCCTTCAGCATTTGCTGATCGACATCCTTCATATGCTTCAACCCACCTTCTTTAGAAAGCTGCTTGAGCGCGGTGGCATTGAGATACATGTCATTACGCAGGTTACGGGTTTCTTCATGCGGCACATTGTTTAAGGAACCAAAGCGCGCTACATCTGAACCCACCTCATGCGCCAGCACGCTAATGGCCTGCAATAGCTCTGGCGTTGATCGATGATGCTGCAAATATAATGTCACCACATCGCGGGCATGATCATCCTGCATACTGATATAACGCGTATCTGCCAGCAGGCTTGAAGACTTCTCCGAAATTGCAGCAAAAGTTTGCGCTTGGGTTTCATCCATTGTGCGGTTTAAAGAATAAGACAACGGCACAATACCAATCAGGATCAGCATAATCAGACCCATGCCTTTTTGCCCATCGTTGGAACCATGCGCAAAACTCACACCGGTACAGGTCAAAATCAGCAACACCCGAATCCAGAACGGTGGTGGTGCATCACTTTCCGGCGGCGTAAATAAATCAGGCTTGTTTTTAAGCACCTTGCGCAAGATCAGCAAGACCACGGCAGCCACAGTAAAACCAATAATCGGCGAAACAATTAATGCCGTACCGACTTTAGCCACCTGAGTCCAATCCAGACTACTGGTCGCAATATTGGGTGGTGCCAACAACTGATTCATCAAGCCAACACCCACAATCGAACCAATCAGGGTATGGGAACTGGATGCAGGAATACCAAAATACCAAGTGCCCATATTCCAGATAATGGCCGCAATCAGCAAAGCAAAAATCATGGCAAAACCGGCATTGGTGCCGACGTTAAGAATCAGCTCTACGGGCAGCAAGGCCAAAATACCGTAGGCAACTGCTCCACTCGACAATAAAACACCCAGAAAATTAAAAAAACCAGACCAGATCACCGCAGGATGAGGCGGCATGGCATTGGTATAAATGACAGTCGCCACAGCATTGGCGGTATCATGGAAACCATTGACGAACTCAAAGCCCAGCGCCACCATCAGCGCAAGGCCAAGCATAACAAATGAAATCATGGGAATTTGGTTTTGAGAGGCCAGATCAGCATTGAGCTGAATAGCGACATAAATCAAACCACTTAAAACGATAAGCGCAATAAACGGCTTAAATAGCCAATGCGCCGGGGCATGAATTTTTGAATGAGGCATTCGCAACTTCTGCTTTGGAGTGAAATCCGCGTAATAATCGTTGATTTGCCATAAAACTGAAATATTTTTCTTTTATATTTTTACACAATTGTTCCTAAACCTTTATTTTTCAACTAAATTAATTTTTAATGACAGATAGAAATTTATTAAAATTTTGTCTTAAATTTCAAGCAATTATAAAATTAAACTTTAAGGTAATCTTCTATTATACTCACATTTATTGTTTCATAAAAAATAACTATTAAGCCTGTATATCATAAAAACTGATATGAGGGGATGACATGAATTAAGTAATATTTACAGCAATGTTAGACTTCTTCCATAAGTAGCGCCAACTTGCCTTCAACCATTTCGACAAGCTCAATGACCGCAGGCAGCGTGGGTTGAGCTTGTCGAAACCAGACTGATGAAAGAAGGCTATTGTTATAAAATTTATAAAGCGTCAAATTTACACAAACTAGATTTAGGATAAAAACATCCTTTATGTGCATTTTGCAGCCTATATACCTATTGAAAATGTAAAAACCAGAATAATTGCAAATTAATTAAATGTCATTATATGATGTTCAATAGCATCATTAACGCTCTCAAACCATTCTTTTCTTTCATTTGGAGGGAAACCAAATAGTATTTCTACAGTTTGTTTATCAAAATTTATGTACTCTTCATTTGTTGTATGTTCATAGAAGAAATTTCCACATATCACTGTATAGGTGTCATTTCTTATATTACGAAGCACAATAAATTTGACTATCGTTTTTGGTTCAGACTTATCAACTCTTAAAACTTATCAACTCTTAAAATAGTTTGCAGTTCATATAATTCATTCATTAAAATTGTTTTCCATGATTTTCAAAGATAAATCCATAACATACATATTTTCTTATACTTTTCAACAGATAAAAAAAAGGATCAGTTTTGGGGCTGATCCTAAAAATGGAGCGGGAAAGGAGACTCGAACTCCCGACCCCAACCTTGGCAAGGTTGTGCTCTACCAACTGAGCTATTCCCGCATATTCATCTACATGTCTTAAGTCAGCTAAGCTGCTTAACGACTTGGTGCTTGGCATTTTATTCAAAAATAAACCGCTGTCAACTTTTTTTGCACAACTGGTTTATTGATTGAATAATTTTTCGCCCTGCCCGCTTTAATCCGCACGTCGCCACGTGGTTCCAGCCTTGCTATCTTCCAGAATAATACCTTTTTCCAGCAACTCCTGTCGAATCCGGTCTGCCTCGCTAAAGTCTTTGTTGGCTTTGGCCTGCTTACGTGCCTCAATAGCAGCCAGCACCTCAGTTTCTGACAGACCATCACTGTTTTCTTCATCGGCACTAGATTTTAAAAAGACCTCTGGCTGTTGTTGCAGCAAGCCCAAGATACCGCCGAGATATTTAAGCACTGCACCTAGTAACCCGGCTTCCCGATGCTGTTCGGCTAAAATCGTATCGTTTTTAAACTGTTCATGTTTTAGGGCGCGGTTAATTTCACGCACCAGCTCAAACAACACTGCTAAGGCTTCTGGCGTATTAAAGTCATCCGACATGGCTTGATTAAATCGCTCTGTCCAAGGATGCGCTTGTATTTGTTCTAAATTGGCCTGTGCCATGACTTGCTGGGCAACGATGTTATTGTCGACTTCTTTAAGCGCCAGATAAAACCGCGATAATGATTGTCTGGCTTCTTTTAATGCCATATCCGAAAAATTAATCGGGCTACGATAGTGGCTGGACACAATAAAACAGCGAATCACTTCCGGGGTGAATTTTTGCATGACATCACGAATGGTAAAAAAGTTACCCAGCGACTTGGACATTTTCTCGCCATCGACATTAACAAAACCGACATGCATCCAATTGTTGGCATAGGTTTCACCGGTTGCAGCTTCACTTTGCGCAATTTCGTTTTCATGGTGCGGAAACAGCAAATCACCGCCACCACCATGAATATCAAAGGTATTGCCCAGGCAGCAGGTCGACATGGCCGAGCATTCAATATGCCAACCGGGACGGCCATTGCCCCACGGAGATTGCCACGCGGGTTCATTGGCTTTGGCCGCTTTCCACAGCACAAAATCAAACGGATTTTTCTTGTCGGTTTCAACATCGACACGTTCACTGGCACCCGCCTGCATATCTTCCAGCTTGCGACCAGACAGGCGACCATATGGTGCAAAGCTTTCTACTGCATAGTAGACATCACCGTTGTCAGCATTATAAGCGTGGCCTTTGTGAATCAGGCTGCCAATCATGCCCTGCATCTGGTCAATGTATTCGGTTGCCCGTGGTGCCTGATCTGGGGCTAAGCAACCCAGACGCGCCGCATCTTCATTCATGGCATTAATAAAGCGCGTGGTCAGCTCACCAATGCTTTCATTATTGTCACTCGCCCGCTTGATAATCTTGTCGTCAATATCCGTAATATTACGCACATAATTGACCTGCCAGCCTTGTGAGCGCAAAAAGCGCACCACATAGTCAAATGCCACCATGACCCGCGCATGCCCAATATGGCAATAATCGTAGACTGTCATTCCACAGACATAGAGTCCAATTTGCCCAGAAACCAGAGGTGCAAATTCAACCTTACGGCGTAATTCGGAGTTGTACAGTACAAACGACTTCATTGATAAACTCACAGTAAATGTTATGGATCGACAATGGAAAACAGCAAATCATACCTGATGGCTTTTTTTTAACAACCATTAAACATAAATATTGCTTTGTGTTATTTAGTTTGCTTTGTAATAATTGACCCTTATATAAGTGATATTGAAATAAATAGATCAAGCAAAGGTGTATACGTGTCGTCCAGCCAGTCTCATTTTGATTCCCAAGATTTTTTAAACAGTGCCCTTGCCACCCTTCAGACTGAGCAACAGGCACTGAGCGTGCTAGCCAGCCATATTGATGCACGTTTTGTCAAAGCCTGTAATCTGATTTTGGCCTGCACTGGCCGTGTGGTCATTACGGGTATGGGTAAGTCAGGACACATTGGCCGCAAGATTGCTGCAACGCTGGCGTCTACTGGCACGCCGTCATTTTTTATGCATCCCGGTGAAGCTGGTCATGGTGATCTGGGCATGCTGGTGCCCGGCGATGTGCTGGTGGCCATTTCCAACTCGGGCAAAAGCGATGAAATCATGATGCTGATGCCGCTGGTCAAGCGCAATGCCATTCCCTTAATCACCATTAGCCGTGATGATCATGGCCCGATGCCCCAACTGGCTGAAGTTGCCCTGATTCTGGGCGAGGCCAAAGAAGCTTGCCCACTGGGTCTGGCACCAACGTCCAGTACCACGGCAACACTGGCACTGGGTGATGCACTGGCGGTTGCCTTGCTGGAAGCACGCGGCTTTACGGCTGATGATTTTGCCCGTTCGCATCCTGCCGGTGCCCTAGGCAAGCGCCTGTTATTGCATGTAAGTGATATCATGCATAAAGGCCGCGAATTGCCCAAGATTATGCCAAATACCTCGCTGCATGAAGCGCTACTGGAAATGACCAGTAAACGTCTGGGTCTGGCAGCAGTGGTTGATGAAAAAAACCATGTGCTGGGTGTGTTTACCGATGGTGACTTACGGCGTACCTTTGAAAAAATGACTTCCATTGAAGGTAATATGTCGATTGAACAGATCATGACCAAAACACCGTTAACCATTACTGCCGATGTGCGGGCGGTTGAGGCACTGGAACTGATGAACCATAAAAAAATCAATCAGTTTCTGGTAGTGAATAACGATGAAGAACTGATTGGAGTGATTACCATGCATGACATTATCAGCGCAGGAGTCAACTAATGGCATCGTTTAGTGTAAGAGAACGAGCCAGCCATATCAAAGCACTGGTGCTAGATGTTGATGGGATTTTAAGTGACGGATTTTTAAGCTTTACCAATAGCGGTGAAGAGATCAAGTCATTTGATATCCGTGATGGCCTAGGCATGAAGCTGGTACAACGAGCAGGCATCAAGGTGGCGATTATTACCGGTCGTAGCAGTAATATTGTCAATAACCGCATGCAAAGTCTTGGCGTCGATCTGGTGGTTCAGGGGCGTGAAGACAAAGGTATTGCCCTGCGTGAAGTGTGCCAAACCTTACAGATTGCACCAGAAGATTGTGCCTATATGGGCGATGACTGGCCTGATCTTGCGGCTATGCAAATTGCTGGACTAGCCATTACCGTCCCCAATGCGCATGACGAAGTGCGCAAACGTGCCAGCCTCATTACACAGGCCTGTGGGGGTCGTGGCGCTGTCCGTGAGTTTTGTGATGTGTTATTGCATGCCAAAGGTGTTTATCACGAGTTGTTGCAAGAATTTTTGTCGCATCATTAACCGGTTAAACCCGTATTTTTGCTAGTGGGGTTTTAAAATTATGGATACGCGACTGCTTTATATGATTGCGCTGGGTATTGCGGTGCTCAGTGGACTATTCTACTTTTACAGTGGTAAATCTGCGCATCTGAACACCGACAAAAATCAGGATTTGTCTTATAACGCAACCGACATTCATTTGATTAAAACTGATGCAACCGGTCAACTGGAAGCCACCACCACGGCCAGCAAGCTGCAACGCTGGGAACAGGACAATCGCTCTGAGTTAGAACGCTTGCAAAGTACTTGGTATGAACACGGTCAGCCTGCTGCTGTTTTTGGTGCAGACAAGGCTATTGGTTATAATGACAATGAAAAAGTGATTTTAACTGGCAATGTCCATGCCCAACGTCTAGCCGAAAATGGACAAACCGCCATTACTTTTACCACAAATCAGTTAATCGGTTATCCAAAACAAAACCGGATTGAAACAGATCAGCCTGTTTTAATTCAAACCAATCAAGGACAATTTAGCAGTCAGGGTTTAAATGCTAATCTTGATCAGGGTCAATACAATTTATTCCGTATCCGAGGACAATATGCACCTGCTTCCGGCTCATAGTTATCGTTTAGCCAGCGTCAATGTCCCGTTTATGCGGGCGATACAGCGTACCAGTCTGGCTGTGATGTGCAGTGCTGCGAGTTTATTCATCACCTCAATGCCAGCACTTGCCTTGCCCAGTGATAGTAGCCAAGCCATTACCCTAGAAGCAGACCGTGCCACTTATAATGAAAAAACCGGTATTACCACCTATACCGGCAATGTCGTTATCCAGCAAGGTACCATCAAAATTCAGGCCGATTCACTGGTCGCCAATTTGAACAAAAATCGTCAGATTGAGCAAATTACCGCCAAGGGTCGCCCTGCCAAGTTTCAGCAACAAATTAGTAGCGATAAAGGCATTGCCCGTGGTGAAGGTCAAACCATTGTGTATAACGCTGAAACTGGCATCATGAGCATGACTGGCAAAGCTTATCTGTTTCAGGATGGTGCCAGCTTTCGCGGCAATACCCTGCGCTACAGTATTAGTGCGGGTGACGTAGAAGCCTCTGGCGGTAATCAGGGACGCATCCAGATTATTATTCCGCCTTCTGCCACGCAGAATCAAACCAAAGCAAAAAGCAAATAAGAAAGGATCGCTTTCAAATGCCTGTGACTGCACCTGCACCGACTTCTCGTGTCGATACTAACGCCAATGCCCCCTCTCCTTCTGCCCAAACGCTGACTATTAAGCACCTTGCCAAAAGCTATAACAAAAGGCTGGTAGTAAAAGACGTTTCCTTTAGCCTGCAAAGCGGACAGATTGTTGGTCTTTTAGGGCCGAATGGGGCTGGCAAAACCACCAGTTTTTACATGCTGGTGGGTTTGGTCAAGATGGACAAAGGTGCAATTTTTCTGGATAAGCAGGATTTGTCAGAACTGGCCATGCATCAGCGTGCACGGCGTGGCATTGGCTATTTGCCTCAGGAAGCATCAATTTTCCGCAAGCTCACCATTGCGCAAAATATTATGGCCATTTTGGAAACCCGCAACGACCTGAATAAAACCCAGCGGCAAGCACGCCTTGAAGAATTACTGGATGAATTTAACATTCAGCATATTCGCAATTCACTGGGTATGAGTGTCTCTGGTGGGGAGCGTCGACGTGCCGAAATTGCACGTGCTTTGGCTGCTGAGCCTAAGTTTATGCTGCTGGATGAACCCTTTGCTGGTGTAGACCCCATTTCTGTGGGTGACATCAAACATATTATTGAACGCTTGAAAGCGCGCGGCATTGGTGTCCTCATTACCGACCATAATGTGCGTGAAACGCTGGCAATTTGCGAAAAGGCATATATTGTTAGTGAAGGTTCAGTCATTGCTGAAGGTACACCACAAGAAATTCTGGCCAATGAAACCGTTAAACGGGTTTATCTGGGTGAAGATTTCCGCGTTTGATGGCTAATCTGAATGATGATTTTTAGTATTTTTTAATAACGGAATAAATCCATGAAAAAGCTGATTTGCCTGCTTCCTGCTGTTTTATTGTCTGCGTGCGCTACCGATGGCAGCATGAACCCGACTGCCACCACAGCCAACAACATTGGTATGGCGGTATTTCAATCTGCTGTCGATCAAACCTGCCGCACCCAGCTGAATAACCGTACTGAATACAAAGTGCTGACCAGTGTATTAACTGCTGAGAAAAAACAGGATGTTGAAAACCAGATTTGTGGCTGTGTGAGTACCGAAGCGTCCAAAAATGTAACGATGGTTGAGCTGGCTCAGGCCGCTATTGACCCCAATGCACGCGCCACACTGATTACCAATACGGTCAATAATACCCTGTCGACTTGTGTGTCTCGATTTAAGTTTTAGATCATTAACCATCGCCCATAAAAAAAGAGCCTTGATACAGGCTCTTTTTTATGAAAAATTATTATTGCGATAACACTAATTAGCGACCCAGAATCTCACGGGCAACGATTTCTTTCATGATTTCGTTGGTGCCACCGTAAATGCGCTGAATACGGGCATCTACATAGAAACGTGAAATTGGGTATTCAGTCATGTAGCCATAGCCACCAAACAATTGCAGCAAGTTATCAGCAACCTTGCACTGCATGTCAGTGGTGTAAGCTTTAGCCGCTGCTGCGGTTGGTACATCCAGCTCACCAGCCATATATTTTTCAATACACTGATTCACAAATGCTTGTGTTGCCAATGCTTCGATCTTGGCTTGTGCCAGCGTAAAACGGGTATTCTGGAATTTGGCAATCGGTTGGCCAAATGCCTGACGCTCATTGACATATTGTACAGTCACATCAATCGCACCCAGAATCGCACCCAGCGCAGTCACAGCAATGCCCAGACGCTCACGAGGCAGCTCTTGCATCATGTAGGCAAAGCCCTGACCTGCGTTACCCAGCAATTGATCAGCAGGAACTTTGACATTGTCATAGAACAGCTCAGACGTATCCTGAGAATGCAGGCCAATTTTGTCAAGGTTAGTGCCTTTCTTGAAGCCTTCCAGATGCGTATCTACCAGCAATAGCGATACGCCCTTGGCACGCGCAGCCGGATCAGTCTTGGCAGCAATAATCACCAGATCAGCATGTTGGCCATTGGAAATAAAGGTTTTAGAACCATTGAGCACATAATGGTCACCCTGCAAAATGGCACTACTACGCAGCGATTGTAAGTCAGAACCAGCGCCCGGCTCAGTCATACCAATCGCGCCAACCACTTCACCAGATACCATTTTTGGAATCCACTGCTGTTTTTGTGCTTCGTTGGCAATGTGCAAAATGTATGGCGCAGCAATTTCAGAATGCACGGAAATCGCAGTAGACAATGATCCGTAACCCGCACGCGCCGCTTCTTCAACCAGCATCAGGGAATAATTGGTTGGTACACCATAGCCGCCGTATTCTTCCGGCATATCAACACACAAAAAGCCATTTTCGCCCAACTGGTTCCAAACGGAACGCGGCATAATGCCTTCTTTTTCCCATTGCTCATAATGGGGCTTGATGTTTTCAGCCAGAAAGCGGCGAAAATTGTCGCGAAACAATTCTAAATCAGCATCATGTGCCAACATACAAAAATCCTTTCAAAATTGATCTAAAAACAGCGGCAGTAATTATGCCATTATACGGGACAGTTTTTGCAGTATTAATACTGATTAATACCAAAACAATTGAACACTTTGGTGCACGACCACGACGCTGTTATGGCGCACATTTTGCTATTCTTCTGGCCAGTCTTCGCTCATTTCATAAAGATACTACATCATGACCACTTCCCGTCCCCGTCCGCAGGCCAATATTTATCAAGATAATGAACATCCGTTTGCCCCGTATGTGCGTATTCTGGGTAAGGGCAAACGTGGTAGCCGCTCGCTCACTTATGACGAAGCCCTGCATGCGTTTGGCATGATTCTGGATGATGAGGTAGAAGATGTGCAACTCGGGGCATTTTTAATGCTGCTGCGCGTCAAGGAAGAATCGGTCGATGAGTTGGCTGGTTTTGTACAGGCCACCAAAGACCGTATCCAGCTTCCTGCTATAGCGGTAGATCTGGACTGGTCAAGCTATGCTGGCAAGCGTAAGCATTATCCGTGGTTTTTGCTGGCCGCCCTGACCTTAGCCAAGCATGGCTACCGGATTTTTATGCATGGTGCTGCCGGCCACACCATCAATCGCCTATATACAGAACACATGCTACCCCGACTGGGTCACCAAATTTGCCATACTCGCCAGCAGGTTGAACAGGCTCTCGCCCAGCATAATTTTGCCTATATGCCACTGGCTGCATTTGCGCCAAAACTGGGTGAGATCATTGATATGCGTAACCTGATGGGTCTGCGCTCCCCCGTTCACACGCTGGCTCGATTGATCAATCCACTCAATGCACCGGTTACCCTGCAAGCCATTTTTCATCCAGCCTATCGGAACTCACACCAGCAGGCAGCCATGCGGCTTGGCTATCAGAACACGGCAGTGATTAAAGGCGAAGGCGGTGAGTTTGAGCGCAATCCCGATGCACGCACGCTGGTGGTAGGCATCCAAAATGGTATTGGCTACGAGCTGGAATGGCCTATGCTCAATCTTGAGCGCTCTGATCCCGAGCAAGCTTTTGACTTGGATCATTTTATAGCGGTGTGGCAAGGCAAGGCAGAACATGCTTATGGGTATCAAGCCATCACCGGTACATTGGCGCTGGCGCTGTACAGCCTACAAAAAGCAGATTCAATGGATAGCGCGCTTGTGCTGGCACAACAACTCTGGCAACAGCGACAGCAATAGAAGGAGTAGTCACAGCTTCAATATATAATTGGAAGTACTGTAGCATTTGGTATTTAAGCACAATGCTTTGTTGGGCGTGCTGTTAAAATTAGTTAACTATCAAACTTCTAGCTTCCAAAACCTCTACACTACCGACACATTTTAGTAAAAAGAGTGCCTGTATGACTACCCCTAAAAAAGTGCTGATTGTGGTAACCAACACCGCAGAATTTGAAAAAGTGGGCTACCGTACTGGCTTGTGGCTGAGTGAACTGACTCATTTTTGGGATGTCATGCACAAAGCGGGATTGTCGATGAAGATTGCCAGTCCAACAGGTGGTTATGTCCCCATTGATCCCGAAAGCCTGCTGATGCCTGAACTGATTCAAATGACAGGCTTAAAAGATGCAGTCAATAAACGCTATGAAGACCGAGCTTTTATGGACCAGCTTAAAAATACGCCCAGTGTGGCTGAGATTGATGCCGACCAGTATGATGCGATTTACCTGACTGGTGGTCATGGGGTCATGTTTGACTTTGGCAGCAGTGAAGCCCTTGCCCATCTGATTGCTGCATTTTATGAAAACAATAAAATCGTTGCAGCCGTTTGTCATGGGCCTAGTGGTTTACTGAATGTCAAACTATCCAATGGTGAACATTTAATTAAAGATAAAAAACTTACCGGCTTTTCATGGAAAGAAGAACAACTGGCCAAACGTGATCATGCGGTGCCATTTAGTTTGCAGGATGAACTATCCAAGCGCGGTGCTCATTACCAAAAGGCATTGATTCCCTTTACCGAAAATGTAGTGGAAGACGGCTTGCTCATTACTGGGCAGAATCCTAAAAGTACGCATGCCGTTGGACAAGCTTTGCTCAGCAGGCTAACCAATTAACTTGAGAAATTAAAATCTATTAACTCAGGAAAATCCAAAAATAGTTTTAATTTCTATAAAAAAAACGCCCAAATGAATCGGGCGTTTTTTATCCATGCTTTTAATGATTTAAAGCGTCACTGGATTTATGCGCTATCTTAGACAAAACGACTGTCTTTTAGCATCACAACCTTGCTACTCAGTTTCATCAAACTTTCACGCAATACATTGGTCAATACTGGCGCAAGCTCACTACTTAACTGTGCAGCCTGCAAGCCTAATTTTTCACCCAAAGTAGGTTTCTTGCGGGAATGCAGTACATACACATCATGCTTGGGTAACAAGGACAGCAAATAAGCATCCGAGGTTTCCAGCTTGTCTACCAGATTGAGTTTTATCGCATCTTCACCATACCAGTGTTCACCTGTGGCAACTTCGGCTACCTTCAACTGCGGCCGATACTTCTCCACAAAATGCTTGAATAACACATGGGTCTGCTGCAATTCGGATTCAAACTTGGCACGGTCTTCATCGGTATTTTCGCCAAATACCGTCACCGTACGCTTATATTCGCCAGCGGTGTAGACATCAAAATCAATATTGTGCTGCTTTAACAACTTATGGAAGTTGGGCATTTGCGCCACGACACCAATAGAACCTACAACTGCAAAGGGTGCTGCAATAATTTCATGCGCCAGACAAGCCATCATATAACCCCCGCTAGCGGCCACCTTGTCCACGCAAATGGTCAGGTTAAATCCGGCGTCACGCAGGCGTGCCAGTTGAGCAGCGGCCAAACCATAGCCATGCACCATACCACCTGGACTTTCTAGACGCATAATAACACGGTCACGACCTGCCTTGGCCGTGGATAAAATCAGGGTAATTTCTTCACGCAAATGTTCAACACTACTGGCCTGAATGTCACCTTTAAAATCCAGTACAAAAATACGCTGATTGTCTTTTTTACGCTGTTTCTGATCACGCTCAATCCGCTTTTTCAGCTCGCGCTGCTCGCTCCAGCCCATCAATGAGTCTGCCAGTTTGAGTTGCTGATCTTCCAGCTTGCCATTTAAATGGGTAATCTGCATTTCCGATGGCAATTTGGGAATATGAAATAGCATAGATGTTCTCTTAATTTTTAGAAAAATAACGGTAATAACATCGGGGTGATGGCCTTGAATTTCAACTGGTCTTTCACAGGGTTTTTGCACTTATTACAGGTATTGTATCCAATATTTAAGCAACATATCAGGGCTACACCAAACGCAAAGGCCGCTCTTCATTAGGATTATCATCTGATGAATCATGGTTATGCGAATCACAGCTTTCGTCTTTTTTCTTGCTGCCGCGATCAATATAGCCAGTGCGCTGCTCTTCCGGCAAATGCTGATGTTCCCACGCCACCACCGCCTGCATGCAGGTTTCACGTTGCGCGGCTGTCACAGGACGCCCATCTGGCCATTTTCCGATTTCAATAGCTGTCTTAAAGCGTTGGACAATTTCTGGCGTCAAAGCAGCCATTATTTGATCAATATTCATAGCTCATTTCTCGTTACAACTTGTCTTTTACAAAGGGATTTGACGAACGCTTAATCCTCTTTGAATTTATCAAAATCCTGATTCCAGCCCAGTTTGGTACGGCAAGCGGCATAAAAATCATAACCGGGTGGATGCAGCAGGCTGAGTTTGAAAGGATGCTTACGGATATGCAACCAGTCACCAATTTGCAATGACACACTGGTTTGACCGTCGGCACTCACCATAGGAAGCACGCGATTATCACGAATGTAAATCTTGATCTCGCTTTCACCACCCACCACAATGGGCCGACTGGACAAGGTATGCGGATGCATCGGCACAATGACCACAGCATCCATGGTGGGATACATAATCGGGCCACCAGCAGACAGCGCATAGGCCGTTGAACCAGTAGGCGTGGAAATAATCAGACCATCACTGTGCTGGCGATAGACATAATGCCCATCTATGCTCAGTTCAAAGTCAATCATGTGTACCGATTTGCCCGCATGCAGCACAATGTCATTGAGCGCAATGGCTTCATATTTGATCTGAGTACCAGAACGCACTTCGAGCTGTAGCAGAAAGCGACGGTCAATATGATACTGCCCAGCCAGTACCTGATCGAGCTTGTACAACACCTCATGCGGAGAAATGTCGGTTAAAAATCCCAAGCGTCCACGGTTAATACCAATAACCGGAGTCTTATAGCGCACCAGATCACGGGCAGCATGCAGTAGCGAGCCATCGCCGCCTACTACAATCACCAGATCACAGGCTTCACCTAGTAAGGCACGCGAAACCACTTGCACCGCTTTCATGGGCACCAGCGTGGCGGTTTCCTCATCAAAAATGGGATGCAGACCCTTGGCAATCAAATGCTCGTATAGTAGGCACAGGGTGTCGACAACCGCGGCCTTTCCAGTGCGCCCGACCAAGCCAATATTACGGAAATCACTACGAAAGCCACTGCGAAAATTGCTGGATTGTTTATCCTTCACCCACGTTTACTCCACCAGACTTGCAAAATAATCATAACATTAAAATAAAATCTGTCTTAAAAACGATGCAGCTTTTTGGGTGTTGCTGTTGAAACATTGTACAAAACTAATCACTTTTACATGGCATAAATTATTTGATAAAAAAACCGCCCTGATTCAGAGCGGTTTTTTCAAAGCCTAAACCTTATTGTGCTGCTTTTAACTTTAAGCGTGCAGCATGCAGCAATGGCTCAGTATAACCACTAGGCTGTATCGTTCCCTTGAAAATCAAGTCACTGGCAGCCTGAAATGCAATACTATCTGCAAAGTTAGGCGCCATAGGCTGATACAGGGAATCATTAGCATTTTGCTGGTCAACAATCACCGCCATACGCTCAAGCACTTCTTGCACCTGCGCTTTGCTCACAATATTGTGACGCAGCCAGTTAGCAACGTGCTGGCTAGAAATACGCAAGGTGGCACGATCTTCCATCAGACCAACGTTGTTAATATCAGGGACTTTAGAGCAACCCACACCCAAATCTACCCAGCGAACCACATAACCTAAAATACCCTGACAGTTATTTTCCAGCTCATTGTTGATTTCGTCTTTAGTCCAGTTGGTGTCAGCAGCCAATGGCGGCGTCAGCAGGTCTTCCAGTGAAGCAGCAGGTTGCGCCTTTAATTCATCCTGACGCGCCTTAACATTCACTTCATGGTAATGCAATGCGTGTAATGCTGCACCTGTTGGAGATGGCACCCATGCACAGGAAGCCCCTGCATTAGGATGGGCGGTTTTGGTGGCCAGCATGTCTTTCATCATGTCTGGTTTTGGCCACATGCCTTTACCAATTTGCGCCTTGCCTTGCAGCCCACACGCCAAACCAATTGCAACATTGCGGTTTTCGTAAGCAGCAAGCCATTTTTGGGTTTTTACTTCGTCCTTACGCACGACTGGACCCGCTTCCATAGAAGTATGGATTTCGTCACCAGTACGATCCATAAAGCCAGTATTGATAAAGATGGTGCGGTCGCTGGCTGCGCGGATACATTCTTTTAAGTTGACTGAAGTACGGCGCTCTTCATCCATAATTCCGATTTTTAGGGATTTTGGTGGCAGGCCAGCGGCTTGCTCAGCACGCTCAAACAGCTCAACCGCAAACTTCACTTCTTCTGGGCCATGCATTTTTGGTTTAACAATATACATGGAACCTGTGCGTGAGTTACGCAGACTGTTGGTACCTTTAATATCCTGAATAGTCAGCAATGAAGTGACTAATGCATCCATGATGCCTTCAAAAATTTCTTCCTGAGCATCACCCACCAAAATAGCTGGATTGGTCATTAAGTGACCTACGTTGCGCAGCAGCATCAGTGAACGGCCATGCAGTTTCAGCTCACCACCGCTTAAATCTTTAAACGTCAGGTCAGGATTCATTTGACGGGTTACTGTTTTGCCGCCTTTTTGGAAAGACTCTTGCAAATCACCTTTAATCAGGCCTAGCCAGTTGCGGTAGCCTTCTACTTTTTCTTCGGCATCAACCGCGGCAACCGAATCTTCAAGATCCTGAATGGTGGTGACCGCAGCTTCAACCAGCAGGTCTTTTACACCAGCAGCATCAGTCTGGCCAATCGGGCTGTTGGCATCAATCTGAATAACAACATGCAGGCCGTTGTTTTTGAGCAATACTTCATTGGGTTGAGCAGCATCGCCGTTGTAACCCACCAGTTGCGCCGTATTTTTTAGGCCAGTGTTGCTGCCGTCTTTTAAGCTAACAACCAGCTTGTTGCCGTCAATCGCGTATTTGGTAGCATCAGCATGTGAGCCAGACTCTAAAGCAAAGGTTTTGTCCAAAAAGTTTTTAGCAAATGCAATGACCTGATTACCACGAACCGGATTATAACCTTTGCCTTTTTCAGCACCGTCTTCTTCAGAAATGACATCAGTACCATACAGCGCATCGTACAGCGAACCCCAGCGCGCATTGGCCGCATTCAGGGCATAACGCGCATTGCGAACAGGCACAACCAGTTGCGCGCCAGCCAGCGTGGCAATTTCTTCATCCACATTTTCAGTGGTGATTTGGAAATCTTCGCTTTCTGGCACGATGTAACCAATTTCACGCAAAAATGCCTGATATTTGTCCTGATCTAATTTGCCATTGGCCGCAGGATTGGCACGATGCCATTCGTCAATCTGGGCTTGCAGGGCTTCACGCTTGGCCAGTAATTGTTTGTTTTTTGGCGTTAGGTCACTGACAACCTGTTCAAAATTTTTCCAGTAGGTTGCGCTGTCGACGCCTGTACCTGCCAAGGCTTCGTTTTCAATAAAATCGTACAGTTCTTTGGCAATGCTTAATTTGCCTTGTTGAATACGTGCAGTCATTGTCTATCCTAATGCGCTACTAAAATTAAGAAAGCCGACATTATACTGTTTTATACTTGCTAAATAAATGACATAAAAATTGTTTCTTAAGTAGTTGTGTTATAAGAATTATTTGTAAATATTATATTACGACTACAAAACTTCCTTAAAATCTTTAATTAGTTCTTAAAGGTTAGTTAATTTTTTGCTTTATAAAAACTTAAGGGGCTGTAGTAGATTAGCTTTATGTTAGTCTACAAAAATGAATATAACGAATTGTAAGTTAAGCAAAAAAGTACAGAAAAAGTTACTTGAGTATTTTGTGTTTGAAGTGACGGCTCG
>SECL01000073.1 GCA_004173455.1 Moraxellaceae bacterium
AAATTGACCAATTATCCAAAAGAAATGGAGAAAAAAGTTAGCAAGATTGCTGTGTTAACCTCCGGCGGCGACTCTCCGGGCATGAACGCAGCAATCAGGGCTGTTGTAAGAACCGGTAATTATTATGGCTTGGAGGTGTTCGGTATCATGAGGGGTTACCAGGGTTTGTTGGAAGATGATATTTACCGCATGGACAACCGTGCAGTGGCCAACATTATCCAGCGCGGCGGCACGATCCTTAAAACAGCAAGGTGCAAAGATTTCCGCACACCGGAGGGCCGTAAAAAAGCCTATGAAAACCTGAAGGCCCGCGATATTGATGGCCTTGTTATTATTGGTGGAGACGGTTCCTTTCGCGGCGCTGTAGAATTCAGCACCGAATATGACATTCCGTGCATAGGCCTGGCCGGCACCATTGACAAAGACATTTTTGGTACAGACTTTACCATCGGTTTTGACACGGCGGTAAACACGGCTGTAGAAGCGATTGACAAGATTCGTGATACAGCCGATGCGCACGACCGGCTCTTCATCATTGAAGTAATGGGAAGAGATGCCGGTTACATTGCATTGCACAGTGGTATTGCCACTGGTGCTGAAAATATTCTGGTTCCCGAGCAAAAAACAGATATTGATGCAATCATCAGCTCTTTGCAGGAAAAAGAAAGACGCCGCAAGTTGGTTAACCTGATTATTGTTGCCGAAGGAAATGAGTTTGGCGGTGCAGATAAAGTGGCTGCAGCGATCCAGGCACGCATACCGAATATGGAAACCAGGGTGACCATCCTGGGGCATATTCAGCGTGGCGGTGCCCCTACCTGTCTCGACCGGTTAATTGCCAGCCGCATGGGCTATCATGCTGTGGAGTGTTTAATCGAAGGTCGGCACAATGTTTTCGTTGGCATCATGAACAACAAAATGAACTATATCCCCCTAGAAAAGGTCGGAAAGAAAAAAGGTACAATAAACGAAGAATGGATGAGAATCGTCAAAATCCTCGCCTCCTAAAAAATCAATTATGTCAAAGAATGTAGATAAGTATTTCCATCGCCAGATGGACAAGA
>SECL01000074.1 GCA_004173455.1 Moraxellaceae bacterium
TCTTGTCCATCTGGCGATGGAAATACTTATCTACATTCTTTGACATAATTGATTTTTTAGGAGGCGAGGATTTTGACGATTCTCATCCATTCTTCGTTTATTGTACCTTTTTTCTTTCCAACCTTTTCCAGGGGGATATAGTTCATTTTGTTGTTCATGATGCCAACGAAAACATTGTGCCGACCTTCGATTAAACACTCCACAGCATGATAACCCATGCGGCTGGCAATTAACCGGTCGAGACAGGTAGGGGCGCCGCCACGCTGAATATGCCCCAGGATGGTTACCCTGGTTTCCATATTCGGAATGCGTGCCTGGATCGCCGCAGCCACTTTATCTGCACCGCCAAACTCATTTCCTTCTGCAACAATGATCAGGTTAACCAATTTGCGGCGTCTTTCTTTTTCCTGCAAGGAGCTGATGATTGCATCAATATCTGTTTTCTGCTCTGGAACCAGAATATTTTCAGCACCGGTGGCAATACCACTGTGCAATGCAATGTAACCGGCATCTCTTCCCATTACTTCAATGATAAAGAGCCGATCATGCGCATCTGCTGTATCACGAATCTTGTCAATCGCTTCCACAGCCGTGTTAACTGCAGTATCAAAGCCGATAGTAAAGTCTGTACCGAAAATGTCTTTGTCAATAGTACCGGCCAGGCCGATGCAGGGAATATCGTACTCGGTGCTGAATTCAACAGCGCCACGAAATGAACCGTCTCCGCCAATAATAACAAGGCCATCAATGTCGCGGGCCTTCAGGTTTTCATAGGCTTTTTTACGGCCCTCCGGTGTGCGGAAATCTTTGCAACGTGCCGTTTTGAGGATCGTGCCGCCGCGCTGAATGATGTTGGCAACTGCGCGGTTGTCCATGCGGTAAATATCGTCTTCCAGCAAACCCTGGTAACCCCTCATGATACCGAATACTTCCAAGCCATAATAGTTACCGGTTCTTACAACAGCCCTGATTGCTGCGTTCATGCCCGGAGAGTCGCCGCCGGAGGTTAACACAGCAATCTTGCTAACTTTTTTCTCCATTTCTTTTGGATAATTGGTCAATTT
>SECL01000009.1 GCA_004173455.1 Moraxellaceae bacterium
AGTTTAAGCTGATTGCAGCAGTCAGTGTGGTTTTACCATGGTCAACGTGACCAATGGTGCCGACGTTTACGTGCGGCTTGTTACGTTCAAACTTGGCCTTTGCCATGATGTCATTCCTCGTCCACGTCGAATGCCTTTGACATCCGCACACTATTATTAAATACAGTCTACGACCCGTAAGCCTGTCTAAGATAAGTAAACTTAGTCTACGACGCTTGGTCTGATGACCTGATTTATTCAGCCGTCCATTAAAGCACGCACTGAACACCAACACAATAATTTAGGCAGGCTTTAATGCCTGCCCGGTGGTACATGCCACAAAATTTGGAGCTCTTATCCAGATTTGAACTGGAGACCTCTCCCTTACCAAGGGAGTGCTCTACCACTGAGCTATAAGAGCTGAAAAATATCTGTATTCACTTGGAGCGGGAGACGAGGGTCGAACTCGCGACATTCAGCTTGGAAGGCTGACGCTCTACCAACTGAGCTACTCCCGCACTTAAGGGTGAATTACAAAATATGGTGGTGGGAGAAGGATTCGAACCTTCGAAGCTTTCGCGACAGAGTTACAGTCTGTTGGGTTTGACCGCTCCCCAACCCCACCGTTGTGTGGTATTTCACACAGCACTTACTTGAATTTAGCTTTCTTAAAACTGGTGCCGACACCCGGATTCGAACTGGGGACCTACTGATTACAAGTCAGTTGCTCTACCAACTGAGCTATGTCGGCGTTACGTTTTAGCGCATCAAGTGAAGCGGACAGCAGTTTAACAAAAACAAAGGGTGACACAAGTGCTTTTTTGAGTTTTTTGCAAAAAAAGCTTAAATAACTAGTCCGTTTGCCGATAATTCAACCGCTTTGATCACTGCGCGAGCTTTTATCATGGTTTCATCCCATTCTGCTTGCGGTATTGAGTCTGCAACCAGCCCTGCTCCTGCCTGTACTTGCACTTGCTGATTACGAATGACTGCAGTTCGAATGGCAATGGCCGTATCCATTTCGCCATGCCATCCCAGATAGCCAACAGCGCCGCCAAATACGCCACGCTTAACCGGCTCTACTTCATCAATAATTTCCATGGCACGTATTTTTGGTGCGCCGGATAATGTCCCTGCTGGAAAAGTGGCTTTAAACACGTCCATGGCACTGACGTCATCGCGCACTTCACCCTCAACATTGGACACGATATGCATGACATGCGAGTACCGTTCAATCACCATGCGTTCGGTCACACGCACCTTGCCGATTTTGCTAACCCGCCCAATATCATTACGACCCAGATCAATCAGCATCAAATGCTCGGCAATTTCCTTGGTGTCACTCAGCAAATCCTGCTCGAGCGCAAGGTCTTCTGCGGGTGTCTTTCCGCGTGGGCGTGTACCCGCCAGTGGACGCACCGTGGCCATCCCATTTTCCAGTCGTGACAGGATTTCAGGTGAGGAGCCAATTAAATAAAAAGGATTTTGGTCATTTAGGGTCTCACCTTGCACCATAAATAGATACGGCGATGGATTTAGATGCCGTAAAGCCCGATATACCGACAGCGGATCACCATCAAAATCTGAAACCATCCGATGACCCGGCACCACTTGCATCACATCACCGGCGCGGATGTATTCTTTTACCACCGCTACCGTGCTGAGGTAATTGTCCTGGCCGGTGAGAGAGGTAAAAACGGGCGCAGTATGTGGTTTTGCCTGAAGCTGCACTGGCGCAGCCAATTGTTGCTCTAATTCATCCAATCGCTGGCAAGCTTGGGCAAAGGCATTACTGTCTTGGGTGTCGGCATGCGTGATCAAAAACAGCGTGTCATTTAAGTTATCAAACACCACCACGGTTTTAGACAGCATTAGCCAAATATCAGGCATACCCAGCACATCGTTGGCAGGCGGATTTTTTAGGCGTGGCTCAATATAACGTACCGCATCATAGCCAAAATAACCCACCAACCCGCCAGTAAATACTGGTAGCTCAGGGATTAAATCAGCGTCGGGCACTTTAAACTGGCTTTGAAACTGCTCGATATAACCAAAAGGATCATGGCAGGCAAATTCTTGCAACTGACCATGTTGCCGGATCTGCATTACGCCATTGTTACACTGTAATACGGCGTCCTGCCCCACGCCAATCATGGAAAACCGTGCCCATTGTTCGCCTCCTTCGACCGACTCAAACAGATACGCCAACTGGTGCTGACGTAAACGGGCAAAAACCGATAAGGGCGTGTCTGTATCGGCTAAATGACGGCGAAAAACGGGAATATAGTTATAGCCAGCGGCTTTGAGCTGCTCAAACTGTTGTTGATCAATCATACTGTTCTCATCAAACTTGCACTATTTATTTAACTGACGTGCCTATATTTCAATGTTATTAAAAGAAAAATCAGGCAAAAGATAACCGGCATTCAATAAGTCCGGAAAATTATTGTTATGAGTGACGCCAGCGCGAGCAGCAATAGACAGACATTGAGCTATAAAAGCACATAGAAAACTCGAAGACAGTGTTACAGGTAATGTATAACGCTAAAGCAATTGTTGCAGCGAATCAAGTACCAGATCAGGATTGCAGTTGGCCACTGGTTCGCCATGATTATAGCCATAAGTGAGTGCAATACATTGCATTCCGGCTGCATGCGCCGCTTCTACATCATTGCGTGAATCGCCAATCATGATAGCCTGATGCGGTTTAAGCTCAAAATATTGCAGGGCATGTTGCAGGCTCATCGGATGCGGTTTTTTGTGAGTCACACTATCCCCGCCCAGCAACAACTGAAATGGCGCCAGTAAATCCAGTGCCTGTAACAAGTCATGGGCAGGCTGGTAAGGCTTATTGGTGATACAGGCCAGTTTCAGGTTTTGCGTCTGGCAGGCTTGAATAAACGCTTCTACGCCGTCGTAAATCCGGCTTTCCACACACACATGTTTTTCGTAATGCTTTAAAAACACGTCCAATAACTGGTGCTGCTGTTCCTGCAATGAATCATGAGTATGCTTTTCTAGCCGTGAGCCGTGGACTGTCGCAGTAATCCCTTGCTCGTGCTGATATTTGATGACGCAATAAGCCAGTTGCGGCGCACCGCGACCTACCCAGCAACGTACTTGTGTCTCGGTCACCGCTGGACGACCCAGCATGGCCAGTGCCGCATTCATGGCATAGTAAATATCAATCGCTGAATCAACCAGCGTGCCATCCAGATCAAAAAATACGGCGCGTAAATCACGAAGTTCAGCAAGTTTCATGGCACACCTTGGCATTATTTTAAGCGTTGACTTAAGGGGGGTCAAAAACCTGCTATCGATTGACGAACAGGCCTTAACTCAGCAGGACTGGCTTTAGCCAACAAAATACCAGATTGAAATAAGCACCAGTAAAATTAGAATCGCCATGGCCAACGCTGCGGGTAGCGTATTTTTAATACCCGATTTGGTAGCTGGCTGCGGTGAAGAGCTGGCCTGAACAGGGGCTGGTTCACTTTGTGCCTGTACTGATGGGATGACTGATGGCATGGGTGCTGGTTTTGGAATGGAAATCTGCGCAGGGCGTCCTTCATCCGTTAATATCACCGATTCGGTGGTTTTTTCACGCAAAGCATCATGCAGGGTGTTTAACACTAAAAACCGCACCACATCAATCTGCAACTCATCGTTTTCGTGCAGTTGCTGCTCGTCAATACGTGTTCCATTGACTAACGTTCCATTGGAAGAATTAAGGTCTTTAATCCATAAGTGGTGATCACGCACAGACAATTCGGCGTGACGGCGTGACACATGGCCGCCCTGAAGTACAATATCCACACTTTGATCACGGCCAATAATCCTGTCCTGATCAATGATGATTTCCTGTCCAACAAACGGGCCAGCAATGGCTTTAATTTTCCAGGCCATAGTGTTTCCTCAAGGCTGTAAAACGAAAAGATGCAACTATTTCATACTTGGCTCATTTTGCCATCACATAAATGTCTAATAGACACTATTCTGAGCGAATCGTGGTCTGAATGACGGTATTTCCATCACGTGTTGTGCGGGTGGCAGGCGTTACCGGCTTTACATCTACCATAGGTCGAACCACAACAACAGGCGGATTTATAACTGGTGTTGTAACTGCACGCTGAATTGCCACCGGGGTTTTATCAATGGTATTCATGCTCGGATTGGTGCTGGCATCGGTAGTGCTATCGCCATAAATCCGGTCAATTTGCTCAGGTAAACGGGTGATATTGCCATTGGGGTCTAAAATCAGTTGCAGACCACGCACCTGCCCATAGCGTTTTTGGGTCAGGTCATTCACGGACTGGCCATCACGCACAATGGTGGGATGCAGAAACACCAGCAAATTGCGCTTTTCATGGGAACCACTATCAGAGCGGAATAGACGACCCAATACCGGAATTTTACTCAGCCCCGGCACTGCTTGGGTACTGCCTGTTGTATCGTCCTGAATCAGGCCACCCAGCACAATAGTTTGCTGGTCTTCCGCCAGAATCGCGGTTTTGATCAGGCGCTTGGTGGTGGTAATATCCGTTTTACTCACCGCGTTACTGGTTGGCACGACGGCTGAAACCTCTTGTTCGACTTCCAGACGAATTGTGCCACCATCACCAATATGTGGAATCACCTTTAAGGTTAAACCCACATCCTTGCGTTCAACCGTTTGATAGGGTGAAGCTGTGCCACCACTGGTGAGCGTGGCAGAACCAGTAATAAAGGGGACGTTTTGGCCGACGACAATATGTGCTTCTTCATTGTCCAGTGTCAGTACTGACGGCACCGACAATAAGTTGGCCTTGGTATTGCTGTCCAGCGCCTGAATCAGCGCTCCATAAAAATTGGTTTGGCCATTTTTTTTACGAACATCGCCCAATGCAAGCGCTGCCCCGGAAAGATTACTTGCCACACTAGCAGCTGCTGTACCGCCCGCGGCAATACCAGCGCCTAGCTGCGCCAAACTGGCACCCACATTGCTAAAGTTAATCAGCCCTACACCGCTAGTCAAATCACCCAGCGCCCACTGAATACCCAGTTGTTCGCCGGTAGAGCCGGAAACTTCGACAATGGCGGCTTCAATCAGCACTTGCGAACGGCGCGAGTCCAGCTGATTAATGGCCGATTCAATTTCTCGCATTAGCGCCGGTTCAGCTTTGACTACCAAGGCATTTTGTGTTTCATCAGCAATAATACTCAGCCCGCCCGCATTGAACGCACTGAGCTTACTGTCATTGCTATTCGTATTATTACTATTGCCCGTCAGGTTGACAGTGGCGTCATTACCGAGTGAATTGCTGCTACCAGTCGTGCTGGTTGTCCCTGAACTGGTGTTATTACTGCTGTTGCTAAATGAGCTGTTACTGCTGCTATTACTGCCAGAACTGGTATTTTGACCCGTTACCAGCCCTTGCAGCATTTGCGCCAGATTCTTGGCACTGGCATTTTTTAGACGGAATACCCGCAGGCCACCCAAACGATCGGCCGGTGCCACATCCAGCATTTGCACCAGATCACGAATTCGCTTGCGACTCTGGGGATCGCCTTTGATCAACAGACGATTGCTACGGGCATCAGCAATGAGGCGCACCCGCGAGCCACGCACATCTTTTGACGTGCCATTTGAACTCATGGCATCGACTAGACCAATAATTTCTTCGGCCTGACTGTTGCGCAGCGTAATCGCCTCAATATCGTCTTCACCCGTGCCATCCAGCGTGCGCACCAGTTTTTCAATTTGTTCAATGTTTTCAGCGCGGTCAGACACAATCAAGGCATTGGTGCCCGGAATAGCAGCCAGATGGGCATACTGCGGCATCAGCGGTCGAATAGCCGGAATCAGGTCATTGGGATTGGTGTTTTGTAGCCAGATCACCCGGGTAACGACAAACTCACCACGCACGCGGTTACGGCTGTCAAATGGCGTTCCACTGCTCCGCGCGCTGGTGTCAGGCACAAGCTTAATGGTGTTGCCCGAAGGCACTGCCACCACGCCATTGACATTGAGTACGCCCAGAAACAGGTCATACACCTGATCACGGGTCAGTTCCTTGTTGGAAATGACAGTGACTGTGCCTTTCACGCGCGGATCAACTGCAAAATTTTTGCCGGTAATATCTGCCACTTCATTGACAAAAGCAGTCAGGTCAGCATCGCGCAGATTGATTTTCCAAGTCTGGGCATTGGCTGGAAATGCCAGCGCGGCCAGTAACGGTAACGCCACGAACACACCATAAGCAGAGCGTTTATGCGCAAGATTTGCCATGTGTTGCCTACATCCTTTTCAAATTCTGACAAGCCCGGTTAGGTTGATACCAATACGTGGTACTGACCTATCCCAGCATTAAAAACTTTGTTGAATGGTCATGGTTTGCTCACCACGCCGAATTTCAATCTGTGCGCTACGCTGCTGTTGAATCTGTTGCAGCGCCTGAATATCATTCTGGATCTGACCCAGCGGACGGCCGTTGAGTGAGACAATCCGGTCACCGGGGCGTAAACCCAGTTTATTGCGGATTTCAGCTGGAGCATTGGCTGAAATTTCATAGCCCTGTGCGCTGGGTTGAATACCCATTTGGCTTAAATAACCGCTGGGGTTGCTTTGCAGCTGGCGAATCGCATCACCCAGTTTATTTTGTGCCTGCTGTGACTCGCTATTGGCATTATTCAAAGCGGCCATCGGCATGACATTGGCTGGCCCAGATGCCATTGCCCCCTCATCACCAAAATACAGCGTGGCTGTACGACTATCACTGTAACCCAAGGTGACATGATCCCACGCGACTGCAATCAGCCGTTGATTCGTACCCTCAATTTGCTGGCCAATACGATAGCGGTTGGACAGGTTATTTGCACGAATCACAGCAGCGGAATTAGATGCAGGACGACCCAGAAATATACCTTCTAGCTTGAGCGGAATTTGTGCCTCGCCATTGCTTTGTCCAGAAGGCAAGTCCACCGGATTGGCCTTGAACAATGAAAAACCACTGATATTGGGAACTTGCAGCGACTGGTTATAGCTAAGGGGAATATCACGAGCCGCCGGTGGCTGTGGCGGTGCCAGTACCAGCCAGATCAGTGCCGCCAGTTTCCAGCATAGCCAGACTACCAACACGAACAAGAGCCACGGCGCTGTCATATCCAGCGTTTTGAGTGAAAAATACTGCCGCATTATGGCGCTCGCAAACTCGATAGGGGCTGACGGGTAGACACCACAGCGGTATCCAGTCCGGCCTGACCACGGTAGCCTGCAACCGTGAGCAACAGGCGCTGGGTTAACTGAACTTCCAGCATTTGATCCTTGGACAAATAAATATCACCCATGCGTTCATTTTGGACAGTGGTCATGTTGAGTTGTAGCCGGTTTTGCGCGGTATTTAAGTGCGCCACTAAGGGTGGTAAGTTGGCACGCTCAATATGACCTTCAAAAGGATAGCCCAGCAAGCCGCCCGCCCAGTTCATTTGTCCCTCGGCATCCTGCCAGCCCTGCTGCTTGTGATAAATCACTTTGAGGTCACGTACTTGGATGGGATTATTAGGCCATTGCCATGGAAACAGGCTGCTTAGGGTCTGGGTGCTGATTTGTCCATTTAATTGCTCAAGGCGACGCTGGTTCAGACTCATGGCCAGTTTGCCATCCAGCCGGGTATCGCCCGTTCTGAGTTCGACATCGGCACCCACTCTGAACAGCAACAATGATAAAGGACGTAGTTTCCATGACATCACGCCTTGTACCTGCTCAATATGCCAATCTGCCTGTCCTTGCCAGATACTGCCACTGATACTGTCGATATAGGGATTATTGGGGGAAACACGCGCAATGATCCACGCTGCTGGTAACTGCAACACAATGAATAAAAGCAATAGAAAAACTGCAAAGACCCACCAGCCCTTCCCCGGCTGTTTTACTGTCATTTGTTAAAGTACCATCATTTGTTTTAACCAGTGGCCATGTGCCTGCATGATGGTTCATTATGCGCAAAACTGCTGCAAACGAAAAGTGTTTTATTTTAAGTTTTCATCACGCTTTAAGCCAGTTGTACCAAAGCACTGTACTGGCTTGCGTTTTTTTAACAGGAGAAATTTAAATTAAAAAATCTTCCAGTTTGGCACCACCGGCCAGTTTGCCAGCCAGCCAGCGTGGTTGTTTGCCACGACCAGTCCAGGTTTCCTGCTGGTTTTCGGGATTACGATAACGCGGTGCAACTGGTTTACGTGTGGTTGTCTTGCTGGTCTTGTTACCACGGCCAACTAGCTCATCCAGCGTGACACCCACAGACGCAGCAATCTCTGTGATTTTGTCATATGCTGTATCCAGCTCTTGTTCTTTTTTTGATTCGATTAATGCACCAGCTTCATCGGTCAGTTTTTCCAGTTCTGCAACGGATAAATTGCTAATATCAGGTTTCATGCTTATTACCACTCCCACAAATATAAATAACCATTGTTATATTAAACAATATGCGCTGATCATATTATAATCGTAGGAGTGTGTCACCTTATTCTTGCATGTTTATCAGCATAAACATTAGAACGGTAAATCATCATCCAGATCGGTATTATATGACGGACTACCATTTGCTGGAGTATTTTTCGCCGTATTAGAGGAATACTGATTATCACTCGGTGAATTATTACCAGAATATTGATTACCGGACTGATTATTGCCTGAACGCGCACTATAAGGTGCATAATCCATATTCTGACCCGCTTCGCCCTGACCGCCACGTGGACCATCCAGCATTTGCATGGAATCGCCACGGATTTCAGTGGTAAAGCGCTCCTGACCGTCTTTATCCGTCCACTTACGAGTACGCAGGCTACCCTCAATATAAACCTTGCTGCCTTTTTTCAGGTACTGCTGCGCCACTTCACCCAGACGGTTGTTTAAGACAATGCGGTGCCATTCAGTAATCTCTTGACGCTCACCGCTATTTTTATCAGTCCAGCTTTCACTGGTTGCAATGGAAAACTGGGTCAGTGAGCCGCCATTAGGAAAGCTTTTGGTTTCAGGATCACGGCCCAGAGTGCCAACAAGAATGACTTTATTTACGCCACGCATGGATTATTCCTCAGGTTTAATTTTTTGATATGCTGACTGTAAACTAGTCTTTATGAAAAGGCTACAGGCTGTTGTACAAGCAGCGACAGTCTTTGTCGCGCATCCTCACTCAAGTCTTTCGGGTCAATTTTGATGTAAGCAATGCCTTGCTGCTTTAAAATAGCCACTTCCTCAACGCCTTCAACCGCAAGAATTTGCTGACTCCATTGGTTTAGGTTTTGCCGGTCAAACGGCAAGTCAACGGTGAGGGTCGACAGGTAGCGCGGTGACTCTAAAAACCAGCTCACCCCCAGCCAGATAATAGCTAACCCCACCAAAACACCCCAAGCCAGCGCTGTATTACTGTTAGAGAGTAACTGACCACCCAGCACCCCGCCAAAAAATGCACCTAGAAACTGGCTGGAGGCGTTGATCCCCATGGCGGTGGCTTTGACTGACGGTAAGGCAATTTTGGACAACCAAGAGGGTAACAGTGCTTCGATGACATTAAAGGCAATAAAAAACAGCGCAAGGCCTAAAATTAATCCCCATGGCGTGGTGTAAAACAGGCTTAAAACAATTAATGCGGCGGTAATGGAAAATATGGCTGCCATAAAAATATAGCGCATTTGCTGTTTTTTTTCGGCCACAATAATACTGGGAAAGGCAAAAAAACAGCTAATTAATAGCAGTGGCAAATATACCCAGCCATGATGATTAACCGGTATTCCTGCCCACTCGACTAACTGGCTTGGAATAAATACAAACAGCGCCGTCATAATTAAATGCAGCATAAAAATGGAAATATGCAGGCGATTTAAGTTGGCATTATTTAATACCAGTTTAAATTTTTCGCGATAATGACCATTGGCCTGCTTGTGCTGAATTGACACATGCGGCACCAGTAGCAGCAGGAAAATTGCCAAAATACCGGCAATACTGGAAAACCAGAACAAACCCGACAAGCCAATATGCGTGGTTAACAAAGGCCCAATAATAAAAGCCAGCATGAATGAAGCACCAATACTCATGCCCATAATGGCCATGGCTTTGCTACGCTGCTCCTCACGGGTCACATCGGCCAGCAGTGCCATCACCACGGCAGAAATTGCGCCACTGCCTGCAAGGGCACGGCCAAGAATGACGTGCCAGATATCGGTGGACATCGCCGCAATGGCATTACCCAGCGCAAACAGGATCAGGCCAAAAATAATTAGGCTACGGCGCGATACATAATCGGCCCACAGGCTAAATGGAATTTGTAAAATGGCCTGACTCAAGCCATAGACTCCAACTGCTAATCCCAGCAATGCAGGCGTTGCCCCACTATATTGCTGACCTGCAATGGCAAAGACCGGCACGATCATAAACAAGCCCAGCATACGCAGGGCAAAGATACTACCTAAAGCAAACGTAGAGCGGCGTTCAGTGGCATTCATCAAAATTTTGAACCCTGTTTTTGAACCCTAGCGGGTGATGCAAGAAAACGCTAAGCAGTATACGCTTATTTTGGCGATGTACCAGATTGTTGCATGGACGCTACGGTTGCAAAATGAACAGTGTGCAATAACTTTTCACACGTTTATGCCATCGCCTATACCATGCGGGGTCGTTGCAATTTTTTGGTAACAGGCACGTGATGACAACTTGAAATTACAGAAAATATCACCATATTTAGGCTTAAATATTATCATTTTAAACGAGTCATTCAACTGACATTGCGTGGCCGGACTGCTTAGGTCTACAGGCTACAGCGCTGCCATTGCCGTATTTATTTGATCGTGCGTTACCTTTGTTCATCCACACACAGCTGAGATTTACATGAGCCAAAATGAAATTCGTATTCGTGGTGCAAGAACCCATAATCTAAAAAATATCTCGCTGGATATTCCCCGCGACAAGTTTGTGGTCATTACCGGATTATCCGGCTCAGGTAAATCATCGCTAGCGTTTGATACGCTGTATGCCGAGGGACAACGTCGCTATGTGGAAAGCCTTTCGGCCTATGCACGCCAATTTTTGTCGCAAATGGAAAAACCGGAAGTAGACAGTATTGAAGGCCTGTCACCGGCGATTGCCATAGAACAAAAATCCACCAGCCATAATCCGCGCTCCACGGTTGGCACCATTACTGAAATTTATGACTATCTGCGCCTGCTGTATGCCCGCGTTGGAACGCCTTACTGCCCTGAGCATGACCTGCCCATGGTGGCGCAAACCGTGAGTGAGATGGTGGATAGTGTTAAAGCCTTACCCGAAGGCACTGCGCTGATGTTGCTGGGGCCGGTGGTGCGTGAACGCAAGGGCGAATATACCCACCTGTTTGAGCAGATGCAGAGTCAGGGTTTTGTGCGCGCGCGCGTGGATGGCGAAATTATTGAACTGGATGAACCGCCCACGCTGGACAAAAAGAAAAAACACACCATTGAAGTGATTGTGGATCGCTTTAAGGTGCGTGAAGACTTGGGTAACCGGCTGGCTGAATCCTTTGAAACCGCCTTAAGGCTAGGCGGCGATATTGCGACCTTGAGCTGGCTGGATGGTAGTCATGCCGATCAGGTGTTTTCGGCCAAGCATAGCTGCCCCAAATGTGATCGCGCGGTAGCAGAACTGGAGCCGCGTCTGTTTTCATTTAACAATCCGTATGGCGCTTGTCCGGTGTGTGATGGACTGGGCGTGCGCAGCCATTTTAGTAGCGATAAACTGATTCCCAATGCGGAGCTGTCACTCAATCAGGGCGCGATTAAAGGTTGGGATCGCCAGCGGCCGTATTATTTTGGCTTTATTACCAAGATAGCGGGACATTATGGCATTGATCTGGATGCGGCATGGCAAAGCTTGCCGTCTAACCAGCAAGCCATTGTCCTCAATGGTTCAGGCAAGGAAAAGATTGATTTTTCCTATGTGGATGAGCGCGGCCGCAAACAGCACCGCGTGATGGTGTTTGAAGGGGTATTGCCGTATCTGGATCGGCGCTATCGCGAAACCGAAAGCAATCTGGTACGCGACGATCTGGCGCAGTATTTGTCCAATGCCGCTTGTGACGCCTGTGGCGGCTCACGTCTGAATGAACTGGCGCGCAATGTGAAAGTGGTGAATTGCACCTTGCCGGAAGTGACCACCATGGCGATTGGCGATGCTGAACGCTACTACCAACAACTTAAGCTGGAAGGCGCCAAAGGTGAAATTGCCGACAAGATTTTTAAGGAAATCCGTGAGCGCCTGCATTTTCTGGTCAGTGTTGGCCTGAATTACTTAAGCCTGTCGCGTTCGGCCGATACATTATCTGGCGGTGAAGCCCAGCGGATTCGTCTGGCCTCGCAAATTGGCGCAGGCTTGATGGGGGTCATGTATGTGCTGGATGAACCCTCGATTGGCCTGCATCAGCGCGATAATGATCGTCTGCTCAAAACCCTGATTCGCCTACGTGATCTGGGCAATACCGTGCTGGTGGTTGAGCATGATGAAGATGCCATTCGCGCGGCTGATCATATTATTGATATTGGGCCGGGCGCCGGTGTGCATGGCGGTGAAATTATTGCCGAAGGAACTTTTGAGGATATTAAGGCGCATCAGGATTCGCTAACTGGCCAATATCTTTCAGGCCGTTTAAAAATTGCCGTGCCTGAGCAGCGCATTGCCGCACAAGCGGACAAAATGCTGCATCTTAATGGTGCTTGTGGCCATAACCTGAAAAAGGTTAATCTGACCATTCCGCTAGGGCTATTTACCTGCATTACTGGCGTGTCGGGTTCGGGCAAATCAACCTTGATTAACCGTACGCTGTTGCCACTGGCGGCCACGCAATTGAATGGAGCCAGCACCTTAACTCCGGAAAAATTTGACAGTATTGATGGCCTGCAACATCTGGATAAAGTGGTCGATATTGATCAAAGCCCGATTGGACGTACACCGCGTTCCAATCCTGCCACTTACACTGGTTTGTTTACGCCCATGCGTGAATTGTTTGCCCAAACCGTAGAAGCCAAGTCACGCGGTTATGCTGCTGGCCGCTTTAGTTTTAATGTCAAAGGTGGCCGCTGTGAAGCCTGTGAAGGCGATGGCATGATCAAGGTGGCCATGCACTTTTTGCCGGATATGTATGTGCCATGCGATGTGTGCCATGGCAAGCGCTACAACCGCGAAACGCTGGAAGTCAACTACAAGGGCAAGAACATTTCCGATGTGCTGCAAATGACCGTCGAAGATGCTGCCGAGTTTTTTTCGGCTATTCCGTCCATTTACCGTAAGCTGGAAACCCTGATTCATGTGGGCTTGGGTTATATCCGTCTGGGCCAGGCGGCGACTACCTTGTCAGGTGGTGAAGCGCAACGGGTCAAACTGGCGCGCGAACTGGCCAAACGCGATACGGGCAAAACCTTGTATATTCTGGATGAACCGACTACTGGCCTGCACTTCCATGATATTGCCAAGCTGCTGGAAATCCTGCATCACCTGCGTGATAAGGGCAACAGTATTGTGGTGATTGAGCATAATCTGGACGTGGTGAAAACTGCGGATTGGGTAGTGGATTTAGGCCCAGAAGGCGGTTCTGGCGGTGGGATGATTATTGCTGAAGGAACACCGGAAGAGGTGGCCAAAGTGAAGAAATCATTTACTGGGCAGTTTTTGAAACCTTTACTGAAATAAGTCACGCTGTCGATCAGGCACTGGCGTCGATTTAAGCATTTTTCAAGTTCGCTTGAATCGATGCCAGTACAATTCACAACAAACGATTACCCTATTTTTTTGACAAATTCGGCTGCTATCCGTATTACTTGATGCTTCATTTTTGCAAATAGATGTCATCAGCCATGGACTTTACCGAACTGCCTTTTGAGCACGCCATCACGTTTAAACAGGGAAATGGCTCACGCCAGCTTGCCGTGTTTAGCGATCCTGACTGCCCGCACTGCCAGCGACTGGAATCCGAGCTGGCACAACTCAACGATGTTACCCTACATATTTTTCCTTTTCCTCTAACACAACTTCATCCAAATGCAGCCGACATTAGCCGAAAAATATGGTGTTCACCAGATCGCGCAACTGCTTGGCGTGACTATCTAACCCAACAGATTGAGCCAAACAATGCCGGTGATTGTGACAGCCCGATCGAGGCGAATATGCAGCTTGGTCAAGCACTAGGAGTGAATGGGACACCAACGCTCATGTTATCTACCAATCAACTCATACCCGGTGCTGCTTCGGTTGCAGACATTGAAGCCTTACTGGATTAATAGCTTGGCAGTGTGTTGTCACATCTTGTGAAATGATGACTGAATCACATAGACAATCTACTCACCTGCCATTTTTTTTGTTATGGCGTTTTGCTATTAGTTTTTTAGCATCAATTTTCTATGACTGTTTTTTTGGAAATAACAACGTGATTGAAGTAATTTTCACCTAACACCCTTGTCTTAAATTTACGTTATTTTTTATAAATACCTAAAAATACTTTTTGTTGTTGCTTGCTGTTATTCTGTAAGTTTTTAAATTTGCTCAGTTTTTTTAATAATTTTTTACGTATAGTACCAAAATAAATGTCCCTATAACCTCATAAGTTAGGGCATATCATTAAAGCCTTATGGAGAAGAAAAATGCCAATACGCATGGAAGTCCGGTTTTATTCAGCACTCATGCTGTCCTTACCATTTTGTAGTGTAGCCATCAGTAGCCTAAGTCATGCCAACACCAAAACCAGACCACAAACAGCAAATAGCCAAGCTGCAATGCTCACGCCTACGCCAGCACTGCCCTATCCGGTGGCAGATTCACAACTGGGCGAAAAACTGTATCCGAATGAAGCCTTGTATGCCCGGCAAATTGGTGTAGAACTGGAAAAACTGATTCGTAAACGCGATGGCCAAGGGCTGGCGCACCGTGATGTGCATCCCAAAGCGCATGGCTGCGTCAAAGCACAGTTTCGGGTGCTGGATCATTTGCCTGCTCAGTTGAGTCAGGGCATGTTTAAAGCGGGACAACGCTATCCGGCATGGATTCGCTTTTCCAACGGCTCGCCCAAACCGGATAATGCCGACATCAAGCGCGATGCACGCGGCATGGCCATTAAAGTGATGAATGTACCGGGACAAAAGTTGCTGGAAGATGAGCCGCAGGCCAGCACACAGGATTTTATTCTGATTAATCATCCAGTGTTTTTTGCCAATGAACCCGACCGCTATCTGGCATTAATGAAAGACATTAATGGTGGTTTTTTCAAAAAGCTTCAGATCCCTTTTTCACTGGGCTTTAAGGGCAGCAAGATTGCCTTTCAGACCACGCGCTCACGCATTGCCAATCCGCTACAAGCGCGCTACTGGTCGATGGTGCCTTATCAACTGGGCACAGGCGCCGACCGTCAGGCGGTAAAATATTCAGTGCGGCCGTGTACAGCTCAGCAAGATGCTATTCCCAAGCACCCAGATGACAATTATTTGCGCGGCGCATTAAAAAATACGCTGAGCAATGGCAGTGCCTGTATGGAGTTTTTGGTTCAACCACGTACCTCAGCCGCGATGTCGGTAGAGGACTCCATGACGGAGTGGAAAGAAAGCGAAGCACCCTTTTATAAAGTCGCCACTTTAGAGTTTGCGCAACAAACTTTTGATACGCCTGAACAAAATCAAATGTGTGAAAACCTGTCATTTTCACCATGGCATGCCCTGCCTGAGCATCGGCCTTTGGGTGCCACCAACCGGATGCGCAAGGTGATTTATGATCATATTAGCCGGGTAAGACACCAGATGAATGCAGTGCCACGGCAGGAACCTTAACTAAAATCCTGCTCAGGTGTCGTGATCTTCTCTAGGTAAATGCTTGACATAGTTCAGGTTAATCAGACGCGACACCACCAGCGCTAAATACATCACCCCAATAAACATTTGTAGCGCCACCAGCACCCGCGCCTGTGGCGTAACCGGTACGATGTCACTCAATCCGGTATTGGATTGCACGCTAAAACTCAAAAACAGGATTTCTACCCAAGAGCGGCGTAGTGGCACACCGGGCATGCTAAAACTGTCAGGATAGAGGATCTGGCAGGCATTGTATAAAAACGCAAAAGCCCACGCAAATAACGTAAAGACTGCCGCTGCCGCAAACAGCTCATCGCGGGTCAGGTAACGGTCGGCAAACATATACATCAGCAAGCCTGCGGCGGCATAAATATAGGTTGCGGCTTCTACCAAATTAGACCCAATCTGCAACTGAATTGAGCTATGTCCGAGCATGAGGTTAATGGATAACACCAGCGAAATACTGACCAGAAGTAGCCCGATCCAGCTATAAATCGGACTGCGCCGAATAATCACCGCAAGCATCAACAGTACCAGCGTGCCCAGCCCCCATACCGTGGCATTCTTATTGAGGCTTCCAGTGGTAAATGGCAGGATCAACAGCATGGTAAGCTGCAACAGCAATAGCCCTGCGGATGGCACCCGCTTGAGGTCACGCCAGCGGGCAAAGAATTGGAGCATGGTAAAGACTCAACGGTTGTTGGGCAAAATTATGCCGAAAAACATCGACAGACTGGTAAGTTTTTACCAAAAGAATCAATTTGATGAATCTAATCGGCTTTTAATTGCAAGTTATTGAATGTATTTGAAGATAATTCATATTAATACCCCCATAAAATCATCTTGTTTTACAGATTAAGATTAATCGAAACAGTTATGGCTTTATTTTGAATAACAACAGCTTATAACGCTGAGTTTTTCTGTACAGTGGCTGTGCTGAGTCGGCTATTTATGACATGCTTTATAGGCTTATTTTTAGGCAGGATTCACAATGCAGCAGCCCATTATTGGCTTTCATCTGGATGAGGAGCAGCACTGGGTGGCCGAACTGGCCTGTGGTCACAACCAGCATGTGCGGCACAATCCGCCGTGGAGCAGTCGCCCATGGGTGATTACAATAGAGGGGAGACAAAGCCGACTGGGCTATCTACTGAACTGTAAATTATGTGATGAGTACAAATCCACATTGCAGGGAGACAGTGACCCCTAAGTCACTGTCAGTTTTTGCCACTGGGTTTCACCTGTAATTGCCTTAATCTTACTCACGTTGAATATCCCTAAAAATGGAGTGCCCCATGCTGACAGCGACTCAATCCTATACGGTCGATCCGCAATCTGCTGATACGGCAGAAACCCATCCGGTGTTTAATGTGTCTTCCGAGCTGGGTGATATTAATCTTTTTACCAGTGATCTGGCCTTGCAGGAAGCGGTACAGCGCGAAGGTGCAGGCTGGGCAATAGATGATTTAAACCAGTTTGGCACACTGACCGGTTCTCGGGATTATTTGCAGTTGGGTTATCTAGCCAATAAATACAAGCCTGAGCTAGATACCCATGACCGTTTTGGTAACCGAGTGGATGTGGTGCATTATCACCCTGCTTATCATGATCTCATGCGTTCGGCCTTTGCCAACCAGTTGCATTCGCTGCCGTGGGTGAATCCGGTATCGGGTGCGCATGTAGCCCGCGCTGCCAAATTGTTAATGCAGGGTCAGGTTGAAGCGGGTCATATTTGCCCCACCACCATGACCTTTGCCTGTATTCCCAGCATTCGCACCACACCCAAGCTGGCGGCGCTATTTGAAGACAAAATTCTAAGCAGTGTTTATGACCTGCGTAATCTGCCTGCTGGCCAGAAAAACGGCCTGACAGTTGGCATGGGTATGACGGAAAAACAGGGTGGTTCCGATGTGCGTGCCAATACCACGTTTGCCACGCCAATGGATACAGACAACCATAATAATGAACTAAAATGCTTTGAAATTACGGGGCATAAATGGTTTTTGTCCGCCCCCATGTGTGACCTATTTTTGGTACTGGCCAAAACAAATGCAGGCGTTTCCTGCTTTTTGGTTCCGCGCTGGAAACCGGATGGCAGTAAAAATACCTTACAGGTGATTCGCCTGAAAAATAAAATGGGCAATGTGTCGAATGCCTCTAGTGAAGTGGAATTTCGTGGCGCGTTTGGCTGGCTGGTGGGCGAGGAAGGTCGTGGTGTGGCGACCATCATTGAAATGGTGAGTCTCACCCGCTTTGACTGCATGACCGGTTCAACCGGCATTATGCGTATGGGGTTGATTCAGGCAATTCATCATTGCCAGCAGCGTGAAGCTTTTGGCAAAAAACTGATTGACCAACCGCTGATGCAAAACCTACTGGCTGACCTGACACTAGAATATGAAGGGGCGCTAGCACTCAGCATGCGTATGGCGCGGGCTTTGGATGAGAAAAATCACGATACTGATGCAAGCCGTCATGAAGCATTATTGGCGCGCATTGCCACGGCCATTGGCAAATACTGGATTTGCAAACGCACCCCTAACCATAGCTATGAAGCCATGGAAGTGATTGGCGGTAGTGGCGTGATGGAAGATGGTCCAATGCCTCGGTTGTATCGTGAAGCCGTGATTAATACCATCTGGGAAGGCTCTGGCAATGTGCAATGTCTGGACGTATTGCGCGCCATGACCAAGACGCCGGCCACCGTCGAGGCTTATTTTAAGGAAGTCAGTCTGGCGCTAGGCAAACACACATTGTTTGATCAGGCCGTTGCCTGTTTGCAGGCCGAATTTCAAAATCTGGACAATCTAGAGTTCCGCGCCCGTCATGTCGTGGATCAACTGGCGGTGCTGTTGCAGGCAGCGTTATTGCTGCAACATGCGCCAGATTATGTGGCAAGCGCATTTTGCCTGTCACGGCTGGGACAGCAAGGGATGCACAACTATGGCAGCTTGCCGGTCGAAGTGAATGCCCGCACCATTATTGAACGAACCTATCAGGTTTGATTAGAGAACAAATCCAGTTGCTGTTCTTGTCCTGATTTAGCATTAAAAGCAGACTTTACTATTTTGAAAGGCCGCCACGTTTTTAGCTTACTGGCTATTGGCGGTGCTTCAATGCTATCAAAAAGTGAAGCTTGCCTGCTATGTAGTTCCTTAGCACGCTGATAGCAGCGGTACAACCAAGAATAGGACATTAGCAATGTACTGGCCTGTTGAATTTTAGTGTTCATATCCAATGCTATAAAAAGAATAATAAATGCCTGTAGTTTAGCGTAACCCAGATCATTTATATTTTTAGTCAAATGCTCAAATTCTGCTAATGCGTTTTCTTGCTGCTCAAGGTGGGCTAAAGGTTCTGTGTTATCCGGCACACTCAGCTGGTTAAGCAGCGGGTGGGTTCCTTCATCATAATCATATCCTTGCGGTAAATGATCCAGACGCTCAGCAAACTTCAAATTCTTTTCAGGATGCTTAACCAGTCTATTCCAGAAGATTTTTTGAAGCAGCAACCAATGGTCAGGGTTATGAGGATCAAATGGTGGATTTTTTTTAGACCAATCCTGCACAATGTAAAGAAAAACTGCATTAAGCACTTCATCAGGTTCCAAGCGATCCACAGAAGATTTTGCAATCTTTTTCCAGTTAGCATACCGTTGTCTTAATGCTCTTTCGAGCTGTAGCATTTCAATTTTATTCATTGTCTTTAGTTATGATTATTAAAAACACAAAAAAGCCCGAATCACTCGAGCTTTTTTAAACTTCACCACCGCCAGTGATCAGGTCGACTTAGGTGGATTAATGACATACTGCTCAGGCTGAGAAAGCACCTGACTACGCTGATACCCATCGACATAATGCTCAAGCTGGGTCAGGATTTCATCCAGCCCCTGCATCTCGCGTGCATTGTCGGTAATCAACTGCAGCAGGCTTTCAATTTCAGCCAGCTCATACTGCTTTTCAACAGCGCGCACAATCAAGCGATGCTCGGTACGCTCGCCATTGGCATCATCCAGCAACAGCTCCTCATATAGCTTTTCACCATGGCGCAAACCAGAAAACACAATGTCAATATCGCCATGATCAGCATCCGGCTCACGCGGTGTCAAACCACTTAAAAAAATCATGCGCTTGGCCAGATCCACAATTTTAACTGGCTCACCCATATCCAGCAAAAATACATCGCCTCCCTTACCCATAGCGCCGGCTTGAATCACCAGCTGCGCGGCCTCAGGAATGGTCATAAAGTAACGAGTTACGTCAGGATGCGTCACGGTAATGGGCAAGCCTTCGGCAATTTGCTTGCGAAATAATGGCACCACCGAGCCTGATGAACCCAGTACATTGCCAAAACGCACCAGACTAAACTGAGTGGTGCAATCCGGCTGGGCAGCCAGTGCCTGACAGGCCAGCTCAGCAATCCGCTTGGAAGCGCCCATCACATTGGTAGGACGCACCGCCTTGTCAGTTGAAATCAGCACAAAAGTGTCCACCCCTGAGCGCTGTGCAGCCTGCGCACAACGATAGGTACCCACACTGTTGTTCATCAAGCCCACAAACGGATTGACCTCAACCAATGGCACATGCTTATACGCGGCGGCATGATAAACGGTATCCACCTGATACTTAAGCATAATTTGCTCAAGCTTGGATTGATGCAGCACACTGCCCAGCGAGGGAATAATACATAAATCCGGTGCAGTAGCTTTTAATTCCTGCTCAATCGCATACAGCGCATATTCCGAAAGCTCAAGTAAAATCAGCAATTTGGGTTTAAGTTTAATAATCTGGCGACATAGTTCACTGCCGATCGAACCACCTGCACCCGTCACCATGACCACTTTTTGTTCAATATTGGCATTTAGAAACTGGGGAATGGGCGGCACCGGATCACGACCCAGCAGATCCATAATATCCACTTCCTGAATATCTGAAATCTTTAGCTCACCATTGATCAGCTCATTGATGGAAGGCACTGACTGCACTTTCAGCATTAGCGGCTCAAGCGTTTCAATGATCTCGCGACGACGGCTGCGGCTAATGGATGGCATGGCCAGCAATACTTTTTTGATATGACAGCGCTGTACTAGTTTTGCCAAATCATCACTGCCATAAATCCGCACGCCCGCAATGCGTCCGCCGATTAAGAGCGGGTTATCATCTACAAAGCCCATGACCCGCTTATAGGGGTGATTTTTTAAGGAATTGAATAAGGCATTACCGGCTGCCCCTGCCCCATAAATCAGGATATTTTTGGTGGGGGTTAAAATAATCTGGCGATGTCGCAGCATAAAACGAGCCACCAGACGGCTGCCCAATATCCAGATAAATAACACAAACCCATACGGCAATGGTACGGAACGCGGGATATGTAGTACGGTTGAATTAATGCTGAAAATGACAATGATTAACAGAATAATGCCCAGCAAGACCGTTTTAAACGACTGCTCATTAAAGGCATGCAGCACTTCCTGATACAGGCCGCTTAAGCGCAAAAAGATAAATGTCAGGGCAAAAATAATCAGCTGGCTGTGCAAGGGCAGGATATAGTCCAGCGACATCAGGCGCGCCGCCATAAAAAAGTGCAAGCTGGCGACCATGACCAGCAAATCACTGCTCATAATGATCAGCTGCTTTTGCCAGCGCGGCAGACGTGACAAGCTCTTTAATGTTCCACGTATCAATGTGTTGGCAGGCATGGAATTATTCACTCGCGGAAGTTTCACCTGATGGCTTTCGCGCCTGCTCGGCCACGGTGGTGATGGCGTGCAGGGTTTTTGCAATATCATCCTGACTCAGGCTAGGATGTACCAAAAACATGACGCTGGTTTCGCCCAGTTGCTTGGCTACCGGTAGTCGCTTTTCGGGTCGCCACGACGTATGGTCGAAAGCTTTTTCTAAATACACCTCAGAACATGATCCACTCATGCACGGCACACCCAGCGCATTAATAGCTTCAATGACCTTGTCGCGTGTCCAGCCAGCCGCCAGTTGCTCAGGTTGGATAAAGGCATAGGCTTTATAATAGGCATGCTGAAAATCACTAGAGGGCATCGGCACCTCAAAAATCCCGGCCTGCTGGCAAGCACCCAGAATCGCCTGTGCATGGGCAGTACGCTTTTGATGCCACTCGGACATATACGTCAGCTGGATACGACCAATGACACCCTGCAACTCAGTCATGCGCCAATTCGTACCAAACGACTCATGCACCCAGCGAAAACCCGGTGCATGCTGGCGCTGATAAACGGCTTCATAGCTTTTGCCATGATCCTTATACGACCACATCTTTTGCCAGAGCTGTTCATCATTGGTGGTGACCATACCACCCTCACCACCCGTGGTCATGATCTTATCCTGACAAAATGACCATGCGCCAATATGACCAATAGAACCTGCCGCACGGCCTTTATAGTACGCCCCATGTGCTTGCGCGCAATCCTCAATCACATAAATACCACGTTCACTGGCAAACTGCATGATGGGATCCATATCACACATCCAGCCAGCCAGATGCACACAAATAATGGCACGGGTATTGGGTGTGATGACATCCTGGATGGTTTGCAGGCTAATATTCTGTGAATCTGCTTCAACATCGGCAAACACTGGATTGGCGCCTGCCGTAACAATGGAACTTGCTGAGGCCAGAAAAGTACGCGAGGTCACAATCACATCATCGCCCGACCCAATACCTAGCGCCTTGAGCGCCAGATCCAGTGCCACAGTTCCATTGGTAAGGGCAATGGCATACGGCACCCCTGTCCAGGCGGCAAACTCCTGCTCAAACTGGCGGCATTCCTGCCCTGTCCAGTAATTTACCCTATTGGACAACAGTACATTGGCAACGGCATCCGCTTCTTTCTGGGTAAAACAAGGCCATGGTTGAAACGCAGTATTTAGCATAATGTCTATCTTTTTAAAAAAATCTGGATTACTGGCTGGATTGACGCAGAATAAACTCAATCTGCTCCCAGCGTCCTACACGCGGTATCGCATAATCTGCCTGACTAACAGCCCGCCCATAAATGAGTATCATTTACTAGGATAACGATGTTTTTGCTTTAAAACCCAATATAAAATCTGGTATGACACAGCATAAAAAATAAAGAAACCTATCCCACCCTGTAGCAGACCGACCAACACCTCGGCCAAAAATGGATAGCTATTATGAATCATCAAGTTATGCCATTTTAACATGGCTTGCCAACCACAAAACAGTGAAATAGCGCACATTAAAAAAACAATAAATAGACTGTTCCATTTTTTTAATACAATAAGTGGACGATCTGTGGGCAATTTTAAAGAATTCATCGCCACGGGCATTCGTCTGTGAATAAACCATCCTAAATAGGCTAAGCCCATCAGCGAGCTAACATACTGCAAAAGACGCGCCAATGACATATCGTTCAAAACCGCCAGACCGACTGGCTGTTGTAACCAGCCAATATGCTGGGCAATGAATCCATCAGGATGAGTAATACCATCCCAGATCAGATGCGTACTGGCACCCAGCAACACCCCTAAAATTACCTTACACCAAAAGCTACAATAAAACTTAAGCTGCGCTGCAAACCAAAGTCCGAATGGATACTGTACGTCAGGGGCTTGTGCGGCTGCACTTTCCAAGCACCCTACCCTGCCCCACGGTTGCAGTAGTGCCACTGTGGCAGGTTTAAGCAGCCAGTACCATACGATAAATACAGCCACACCCCACGGCAAACAATACTGCAACAGTCCTGACCACTGATGCGAATGTTGGCCAACGATAGGCGCATTATTTAAAAAATAAGGTAAATCAGGCAACAGGGTACCAATGAGTAATGCCTCAAAATTAATCCGCTTTTGACAACGATAAAACGGCAGTGCGGCTGCCATGTGCGCTAAGGTAAAGGCCATTGGTTAATTCATATCAGTTAAGTGAAATACTTAAAGCACGCATCTATTTTCAAACTCTTTTCTTAAACGTGTTAAAAAAATTGCTTTTTCTTAACATGTATTTTTTTAAGTACCACTTTAGTTTCAATATCACCAAGATTGGGTAATAAAACAAGATGGCTCATGAGATCATATTCTCTTTTATCAGACTTTATTTATTTACTAATACACGTGCAGGATTACCCACCACCGTCACGCCAGCAGGCACGCTTTTGGTCACCACCGCACCCATGCCCACTACCGCGCCCTTACCAATAATCAATGGCTGATCGGGTGTACCCTGTTTAATGACAGCCCCTGAGCCAATATAGGCATGGTCTTCAATAATAATATTGCCATTGCACTTGACTCCCGGTGCAAAGGTTACAAAGTCACCAATAACGCAGTCATGCTCGACATAGCTGTATAAATTGGCATGAAAACATTGACCAATTTTAATATTAGACGTAATGGTCACAAAAGGGCTTAACGCGGCACCCGATGCAATACTCACATCATCCATCAGCAATGTGGAATTGGCCTGTACTGACCATAATTTGATGCCATCAGCTTGTAAGATGTTGGCTAATTGTTCACGCACCTTACTATTGGCAATGGCAATCAGCACATATTTATCTTGGACACTTAATGCTTTAAAAGCCTGATAATTTAAAGCAGTATGCCCATTGATTTGTTTTGATTGCTGTAGACTGTCATCAATAAAATAAATACTGGCCTGAATGTTATTACGCTGTAGCTGCTCACGTGCGACTGGCATGAGGCTTCGACCACAACCAGAAGCACCATAAATGGCATAGATTGCTTTAGTCATGCTTGTGCCCAAGGCTAAAATAAATAAATTTAATCATCATTTTCTTCATTCGATGAGGTTACAAAGCGTTGCTTGGCATGTTGCATTGCAAGCTGTAAACGATGCTGTAACAGCTCTTTAGGCGGTAGTACAGTTAAATATTCCGCCACATGAATACCGGATTGCTCAAGCTCTAGCAATTCAATTTGTTCATGCTTTTTGGTACTGCATAGGATAATACCCAGTGGTGGGTTTTCACCTTCTTCTTGTTCATACTTGGCCAACCAGCGTAAATACAGTTCCATTTGACTTTTATGGGCGTGTCGAAATTTATCCGTTTTTAAATCAATCGCGACTAACCGTTTTAATTTACGGTTATAAAATAGTAGGTCAATATAAAAATCATCTTCATCTATCTGGATGCGCTTTTGTCTGGCAATAAAACTAAACCCTGAGCCTAGCTCTAAAATAAACTGTTCTATGTCTCTTAAAATAGCATCTTCTAAATCTTTTTCTAAATAACGGTCATTCAAATTGAGAAAATCAAGAATATAAGGATCTTTAAGTAGTAAGCCCGTACTTAACTGACCAGAATGGCGCAACTGGTCAAGCTCTTGAATAATGACTTGCTCAGGCTTTTTAGAAATAGCGGTACGCTCAAACATCAAGGCACCTATGCGCTCATCTAAGACTCGGGTAGACCAGCGTTCCTGCATGGCCATAGTCAAATAAAAATCACGCTTAAGCGGATCTTCTATGCTGAGAAGCTGGGTAAAATGACTCCAACTCAATTGTGCAGACGCTGCCTGCACAATTTGTTGATCAGGGAAGACTTGAGAAAATTTTAGCATTTGAAAAAGATTTCGCTTGCTCCATCCTTTCCCAAGCTGTTCAGTTAACGCCTTGGATAAATTGGCAACGACTTGTTTGCCATATTCTGCCCGCTCACCTTTTAATATTTCTAAATTAATACGCTGGCCAACCTGCCAGTACATTAAGGTCAGTTCTGCATTGACGGCGATGGCTGCTCGTTGCTTAGCACTATTGATTAGCTCAATAACGTCATGCGTCAACTGGGGCATTACTGAAATAGTCACGGTTTTATCGGCCATTGCTTATAGGTCATTGCTTATATGTGTAAGGCTTGAGAGAGATACCTCACACTATTCACGCTTTTGCTCAGACTTAGAACCGGTAAATTTGCTCATGGTTACTTCGCCTTCGGCACTAATGTCATCTTTAGACAGTACTTTATGCACGGTTTGAAACATAATTTTAAAATCCAGCAAGGTGGATTGATTGTCTACATACCACGTGTCTAATTTAAACTTTTCATCCCAGCCAATCGCATTGCGGCCATTAACCTGTGCATAACCTGTCATGCCGGGACGTACATTGTGGCGCTTGGCCTGCTCTGGGCTATACAGCGGTAGATATTCCATCAATAGCGGCCGTGGCCCAACCACGCTCATATCACCTTTAATCACGTTCCATAGCTCGGGCATTTCATCCAGACTGGTGGCGCGTAGCATTTTGCCAAATGGGGTTAAGCGCTCGCTGTCTGGTAGGCTATTGCCTTGTGCATCCACCGCATCGCGCATGGTGCGAAACTTGATCATTTCAAATGGTTTACCGTGCAGACCCGGACGCACTTGGCGAAACAACACGGGTGAGCCCAAGTTCTTTTTGACTTTATAGGCCACCAACGCATATAACGGTGATAACAGTAACAATGCAGTGGAGGCAATGAGTATGTCTAAGAGGCGTTTTAGCATAAAATTCCCATTTCACGTAACATGACTTGATTGACTGTATTGACATCAAATTTTTCTTCCGCCAATTGGCGTGATGCCGCACCCATTTGATGTATTAACTCTGGCTTCAGTATAAATTTTTCCATCGCCTGAGCTAACTCATCAACTGCTTTAACAGGCACCAAATAACCATTTAACCCATCAATCACCGTTTCACGGCAACCAGGGGCATCGGTAGTGATAATCGGTCGTCCCATGGCCATGGCCTCTAATACCGTGCGTGGTGTGCCCTCCCGATAAGACGGCAACACATAAACAGCACAGGCTGCAATGGCAGGCTTTACATCACTCAGCTTGCCCCAAAAATTAAACAAGCCACTATTCACCCAACTGTCTAACTCATGTTGCTCTATCGCATTGGGGTTATCATCAATCCAGCCGACCAGATCAAACTGGGCTTGCGGATATTTGGCTTTAACAATGGCTGCTGCCTGTGCGTACTCCCGAATGCCTTTATCCACCAGCAAGCGAGCAATGAGTAAAAACCGTGGGCAAGGTGCAAGATCGACTACGCGAAAAGGCGCAACTGCATATTCAGACACATTCACCCCAGAACCATTCACTACTTTACTGGGAGTAGTAGATTTTAAAATGGCCATTTTTCTAAACAAGGCTTCATCGTCAGGGTTTTGAAAAAACACTTTTTGGGTAGATGCCAATGCCAGTGCATATAACTGATGCACGAGCTTTTGCAAATTAGATTTTTTATAGGTTTTTTCTTCCGCACCCTGAAAGGCATAACCCAAACCTGTGACCAATGCAAAGCGATGCGGAACATGCGCCATTACCGCAGCCAGCGACCCATAAATAACGGGTTTAATGGTATAGCCCATCACGTAACTGGGTTTAATGTTTTTGATTAAACGATATAGCGTAAATAAGGTTTTGGCATCTGCAATGGGATTGGTGCCTGTGCGCTGCATGGAGAAATGATGAACACGATAGCCCAATGCCTTTAAAGCATTCAATTCTTCTGGAAAATGATTAAACTCTGGTGCAGCAATATGAATTTCAAAACCAGCGTATTGCAGGGCTTCGATTAATGCACCGCGAAACTTGAGTATGGAGGCTGGATAACTAGCGATGATGAGGAATTTCATTTCACTATCTCATTAGTAACTTTCTCATTATTAACTTTACGTGTTCCAATAACGCTTAATAGTAGAAAAATGAGCATAGGTGCAAACATCCACTTTTGACGTGTAGCAATCCCTAAATTTGCTGTAGTGGAAGCAAAAATTAGCCAAGTAAGACCAACATAAATCCATAAAAAAATTCTGTTAGATTCTATTGAAGGCTGAGATTTTTTTAAAATTGCAATAGAGCCCAATATAACTAATGCTAATAAAATAAGATTATCAATTGATGAAATGAATGCAAAAATGCTTTTTGCTTCAAAAGGAAGGGGTCTAAATAAATATGTGAAAAGCTGCATAGGCAAACTCATGGATGAAATATCCAGACTGCTCCCACCATCTAAATTAGAATCTTGCCTCTGGTCAATATAATCTTGAATATCTGCAGCATTTTGAGCATCGCCTAAACCTGCATACTGCATTGCAAGAGGAATTACCAATGCACTACCGACTAACGCTAGAGTACCTATAATAAAGCGTTGTACTAAAGAGCTACGTTTATCAAAAATAAATGATAAAGCATAAGCAGCCAACATAACTGCAGCTATATGTGGACGAACCATCAACATAGCAATAACGGCAAATGCAAATAAACCAAGCCTATTTTTAAAATCTAGAGCTGCCCAAAGGACTAAACCTGTAGCCATAAAGGAGATAGAGTCTTTACCTAAAGCACTAGTCCAAAAACTAACTGATGGTAGAAATACTAAAATCCATCCAAATATTCTAATTTTTTTATATTTATCTAAAATGGTTTGTCTAATAGTTGCAGTGAAAGCAATTAGCCCTAAATAGCCCATGAAATTATGTACTAAAAATTGATCAACATAAGAAAATGAAAAAAACTTATTTAAAATATAAGTAACATAAACTATAAATGAAGTTCCAAAATTAAAATCTCCCAGTTCGTGCTCAGTTGCAAGTAAAAAATATCTTTTAGAGTCAGCAGGAAAATTAAGTGAAAACCAAATGTATATTAAAGTAAATAAGCTATGCCACAGATATAACGCCAGGCTTAATTTATAACTTACTTTAAAAAAAGTACCAATTTTTAAAGAAATTATTAAGAAAAATAAAAAAATAACTGGAGAAAGAACCAAACCATCTAAAGAAACTAAATTTTCCATATAGAAGTAAATTCCTACAGTGTTATACTAAAATCATTTATTAATTTTTCCAAAATTTTTATTTTATCTATATATTTGGCCGTATCTTCACGAACCTCTGATCTATCATAACCTTTCATGCTAAGAGCAAAATTATATAAGTTATTTATATCTAAGTTCTGATCATTAAGGTAGAAAATACTATTATTTTGTAGACTAGTATCTATGTGAGTAGAATAAACGGGTATTCCTAAAGCCAGCATCTCTCGCACTTTCAATGTTGACCCCTCATTTAAATTCTGTCTAAACATTGCTAATGACCCTAAAGCCACATCGCATTTTTCAATAATTTTCAAATAACCATCTTTATTCATAACACCATGCGCTACGAAGCAACTATTCCCTTCAATAGACTTAAGATATTGTTCATTTAAACGTCCTATAAGATGAATTATAATTGATGGCATTTGATCACTTTTATTATTTACAGCATCTATCAATAGATCCAAACCATGCCACTCTGAAAATGTGCCACATATAAAAGCAATGTTGACTACATTTTTTTCTCTTTTATCAATTACCAAGCTCACTGAATCTATATCTATACCATTTGGATAGCTAAAAGTTTTCTTATTTAAATGTCTAGCACTATTTTCATAATTTGCAATTTCATCTGTAACACCAACTATTGCTTTTGAATTACTAATAGCAACTTTTCCAGTAATAGTTTCTATCAAGGAAGCTAATTTTCCTTTCCACCCTTTTCGAATAAGTTTTAATTCGTCAATTTCTTTGGCGTGATGAACGCTAATTCGATTTTTAAAAAAATATGAAAAAATTAAAGCAAACGGATCAAAGGTCATATGTCTAAGTAAAATAAGATCATATTGCTTTCTATAAGATAGAATCTTTAACCATATATATAAATTTCTTAAAAATATTGATCTGAAAAATACTGGAATGCATCTTTCAAATGATTCTTTAGACTCCCCTGTGTGGAATACTAATGTGTTCCATTCAACTGAATCTATTTTTAATGAGGCTTTATATTCAGAGATAAGTTGTTGTCTTTGACCTGCAGTCAGCTCACGAACGCCTGTTATGTGAATAATTTTTTTAAACTTCATTTATAAACTTCCAGAATATCAAGAATTTTTTTAGCGGCATCACCTGCGCCATAAATATTATTATTTCCATCTTTAAAATTCACAGAGACTAATGCTTCTTGAATTTTCTTAGCTTCATGCCCTACAAGTCTATTCAAGCCAGCTTCTACTAACTCTACCCACTCTGTTTCTTCTCTTAATGTTACACATTGTTTATTGTGAAAATAAGCCTCTTTCTGCACACCACCTGAGTCCGTTACTACTAAGTCACAATGCACCTCTAGCCATACCATTTCTAAATAACCGATGGGATCGACCACATATATATTTGAAGGAATAGATAAATTATAGTCTTTTATCTTCTTTAAAGTTCTAGGGTGTAAAGGTAAGATTATAGATTTTTCAGAGGTTGCTAACCCTTCAAAAATTTCTTTCAGTTTGTAAGCGTCATCTGTATTTTCAGCACGGTGAATGGTACAAAGTATAAATTCTTTTAACTTTAAGTTATCAAACCATGTTGGCTTAACCATTTTTTCTTTGTAGTACAATGAAACATCATACATAATATCGCCGACTACAAATATTTTATTTGCATCGATACCTTCATTCAATAAATTTTGCTTAGAACCCAGACTTGGAACAAATAAATAACTACTAATTTGATCTGTTAAAATACGATTAATTTCTTCAGGCATTCTGCGATTGAACGATCTTAAACCAGCCTCTACATGAGCTAATGGAATATGCAGCTTAATAGCTGCTAATGCGCCAGCTAGCGTAGAATTGGTATCGCCATAAACCAATACCATATCTGGTTTTTCTAGTATTAAAATTTCTTCTATTTTTTCTAACTGCTGACCCGTCATTGCACCATGGCTATTACCCCCCGTATGCAATTGATACTTTGGGGTTGGAATGTCCATTTCATCAAAAAACACATTAGACATATTCACATCATAGTGCTGTCCTGTATGCACTATGACCTCTTTAATATTAGGATAATTTTTAATTGCTCTAGAAAATGCTGCAGCTTTAATAAACTGAGGTCTAGCACCTAGTACTGTTACAATTTTCATAATCAAATCTCTTTTATGACTTTAGCAGGTACACCTGCCAGAATTATATTACCTTGAGGAAAGCTTTTGGTAACTACAGCACCAGCTGCCACAATTGTATTATCACCTAACTCTACTCCAGGTAAAATAACACTATTCATCCCTACCCAGCATTTTTCTCCAATAATTACATCACTACCTTCTTCGTGGGAATCAAGATTGCCTACAGTATGATTTGCAGTAATAATTCCAACATTTGGAGCGATGTAAGTACCCTTACCTAAATAAATTTGACCATTAAAATTTTGAAAGTAAGTTCCTGGAGACTGAAAATTATTAAGATCATCTGGATGAAAATGTATATTCTTACTATTTGAGATATAGCATGTTAAAGCTGTAGGAAACTGAGATGGTCGTGCTAAGCGTAAAATATTTTTTAGCCAGATTGACCTTAATGAGTAAATATAACCGCTTACATTATCTTCAAAGTGCCGACCAACAATATACTTTCGATCATAAAATAATAATAATAATAAATCCAAAATGGGTTTAGTTATTTTAATAAATTTCTTAATTAGTTGCTTGATCATATTAGTATCTCAAAAATAATTTTTAAAAATGAACCAAGTATGATCCAGAAAATTAAAAATAAAACCGAAGAACTCAAACATTTGAAGTGATCTTTTATATTTAAACCTGCATTATTATAAAAAACTATATAACAGATCAAATAAAATAATCCACCAGAGATAGCATAAACTTCCGCAACATACTCTTTTGCAAAACTACCAGCTATCAAAACTGCTCCTACTCTTAAGAAAAAACCAGAAACTGTCAATAATAACATTTCTGCTTGTAATCCTTTTATATGCATAATCATAGAAATAGGCGAAGCCAAAAACTGAAATATAAACCATGGAGTCATCCATAAAATTATTTCTCCTGCTTTACCCCACTCTTGACCAAATATTATAGAAAAAACATAAGGAGCTAGGAGGCCTACACAGATTAAGGGACCTACACCAGCTTTAAACAAACCAGCTAGAATTTGTGAACTAAATAACTTTAAACTACCATTTCTCAATTCTAAAGGTGCACGAGATAAATATACTTGAGCAATTGAACCACCAATTAAACCCATTGGTATTGCCATCACCTTCATTGCAAGCATTAAGTAGCCCGCTTCTGGCCCAATAGCTACTGCCGCAATTATAATTACAGGTAATTGTATTGCCGCAACATTGGCCAAAGATTCAAATGTAGAGTATTTCGGAAATTTATCGTATTTTTTTCCATTTTCTTTTACTCGTGTAATAGAAATTAGCTTATATAAAGGCTTACTTTCTTTCCAAAAACTTATAAAGAGCCTCAAAATACCAGCAGAGAAGCTGATAACCTGGCCAACAATCAAGCCAACTGAGCCAAGACCCAAATATCCTCCACCAATCTGCACTGATGAACTAGCTACCGACTGCGTCATTCGCGTTTTAGCAATAGTAGAAAATTGTTTTTGTCGGGTTGTCCAATATTGCAGTGCATTGTACAGACCAGCAAAAAATACGCCTATGGGTATAAACCATATAAAAGGTTTTAGCTGAGGCTGTTGAATCACCTCAAGAATAGGATCTTGAAAAAAGAATATAACTATTATCAATAAAGTGGTAATAGTTATATTACTTAATACGGCAAGTATAAATAAAGATAAAGCATCTTCATTTTTTTCAGGCAGGGGAATTGCTATTTCAAAACGCAAACAGGCGGCTACTGCTAAAATACCTAATATTGAGGCATAAACAGCAAATAACGCAAACTCTGCTGGGCTATAAAGACGCGTAATTATAGGCAGTACCAACACGCCTAATGCTTGAGCAAAAGCTGTACCACCTGCCAAAACGCTAACAGATTTTAAAAAACCACCTTGTGATTGCAGCTTGTTTTTCACAGTTTGAATCAAAGATGGCATTGAGGCTTAACCTAAAATAGCAGTAATAATAATTTGCTGCTCAGCTTCGGTGAGATAAGCATGCATCGGCAAACTCATTACCTTTTGTGCTACTGCATCCCCTACGGGTAACACTGCACTTTCATCTGCAACTGCTGGTTGCTTGTTTAAAGGAATAGGATAATGCACTGCCGTTGGTATGCCTTGCGCTTTTAAACGCTCTTGTACATCATCACGGTTGTCCACCTGAATGGTATATTGCGCCCACGCACTGTGGTTATGTGCTTCAATAAATGGCGTGGTTAAAATGCCTGCTTCATTAAATAACTTATTATAAGTTTCTGCCACGCGCTGGCGTGCTTGCATTTCATCATCTAAAATTTCTAGCTTTGGTAATAAAATAGCAGCTTGCAAGGTGTCTAGGCGGCTGTTTACGCCTATACGCACATGATGGTAACGGCGGTCTTGCCCATGCCGTGCAATTTGACGAATCACTTTGGCAAGCTCAGCATCATTGGTAAAAATAGCACCGCCATCGCCATAGCAACCCAAAGGCTTACTGGGGAAAAAGCTCGTACACGCCACGGTACTTAAATTACAGCTTTTGCGACCTTTATAACTTGCGCCAAAGCTTTGTGCTGCATCTTCAATCACTGGAATATTATATTTAGCAGCGATGGCATTAATGGCATCAAAGTCTGCACATTGCCCATATAAGCTTACTGGAATAATCGCTTTGGTGCGTGGTGTAATAGCTGCTTCTAACTTCTCTACATCCAAGTTGTATGTCTTAGGGTTCACATCAACATACACAGGCTTGGCACCGAGCACTGCAACCGTTTCAGCCGTGGCAATATAAGTAAAACCAGGGGTAATCACTTCATCCCCAGCACCTATACCAAAGGCCATTTGCACAATTTGCAGAGCATCTGTGCCATTGGCACAAGTAATACAATATTTAGCACCCACATAGTCAGCTAGCTTTTCTTCTAGCTCAGTTATTTCTGGCCCTAATATATATTGACCATGTGACAAAACATTTTGCATTCCTGCATCAATTCTATCTTTAAGGCGTGCTTGCTGTGCTTTTAAATCAATAAATTCGATCATGTTTAGGTCTGCTTTATGGCTGTTGCTTAGTCACATTTTGGTTTTCTAATCGATAAATTGCACCTGTATGCTCACATGCAGTTTGTGCAGTGCCAGTAAGTGGCAAGTCTAATTGCTCACCAAACTCGCTCATCCAGCCAATTTGCTTGGCAGGTACGCCTACCATTAAGGCATAGGCAGGCACATCTTTATTAATCACAGCACCTGCGCCAACAAAGGAGTACTCTCCAATGGTCACACCACAAACAATGGTACAGTTCGCACCCAATGTGGCTCCTTTTTTAACTAAAGTATCGCGGTACTGATCTTTACGTTCAATTAGCGAGCGTGGGTTATAGACATTGGTAAACACCATGCTTGGCCCACAAAACACTCCCTCCTCTAAGATAACATTGTCATATACAGAAACATTGTTTTGAACTTTGCAATGATCGCCAATGATGACCTTATTACCAACAAATACATTTTGTCCAAGTGACACGCCTTTACCGATTTTAGCGCCACTACACACATGCACAAAATGCCACACACGAGAGTCGTCACCAATTTGAGCACCATCATCAACAATGGCACTTGGGTGTTGGTAATAATTAGTCATTATTTTGCCTTTCTTTTATTTACTTAAAAAAGGATGATAATCACCCTGTAAGCCAATAGGCTGAGCATCGCGAATATGCAGAACCGTAGTAATTGCAGTACGGTTTTCTTCTAAGCCAAAACCATCACCCTTAAGAATCTGTTCATAGCTACGATTATGTAAATCAGTAAAGCCACCTGAAAACTCAATTTCTTCACCGTCTACAGTAATAGATCTAAAAGTACGCTGACCAGTTGCTAAAACGTCTGCTGGTACATCCTCTACATCAATAGATAAAAACCAACGTACGCGGGCATTTTCATATTCTAAATAACCAGAGGACTTGGTGTCTGAAACGTGATGAACAATATTCTGCTGTAAATCACCAAATATGAAATGCAGCATGTCAAAAAAATGTACACCAATATTAGTAGCGATACCGCCTGATTTTTTAATATCGCCTTTCCATGACTGCAAATACCATCTACCGCGTGAAGTAATATAAGTTAAATCAACCTCATATTTTTTATCACGTTGATTGTTTTTTACTTTATCTCTGAGCGCAATAATTGCAGGATGCACTCGCAACTGAAGAATAGTATTGACCTTATGCCCCGTGTCTTTTTCTATTTCTAATAATCCATCAATGTTCCAAGGATTTAAAACTAAAGGTTTTTCACAAATCGCGTCAGCACCGCTACGTAACGCAAAGCGCATATGCGAATCATGTAAATAATTAGGAGAGCAAATTGACATAAAATCAATTTTATTGTCATTGGATTGACGGCTTAGTTTATCCACATGCCGGTCAAATCGCTCAAACTCAGTAAAGAAATGTGCTTGCGGAAAATGGCTATCAATCACGCCAACAGAATCATTGGGATCATAAGCTGCTACCAACTCATTCCCTGTTGCTTTGATGGCCTGCATATGACGTGGGGCGATATAACCCGCTGCACCAATTAAAGCAAATTTTTTCATTTTTTTCCCCATACGAAGTTAAGATTTAATAATATTTATGACATACCAAGGCATTGTTTTTTGAATGCCCTGCATAATATTAAACTGAGGGTCATAACCAAGTCTTGTCTGAATCTTGGTTATATCTGCCTGACTATGCCGCACATCCCCTGCCCTGAAGTCCCGATACACTGGCGCTTTGTTATAGCTCACGCCATTGTTGCTCAAGGTGTCTTTTAACGCTTCAAATAGCGTATTTAAGGTCGTGCGTCCACCCACGGCCACGTTATACACTTGGTTTTTGGCATTATCATTTGCAGTAGCTGCTAAAATATTGGCCTGTACTGCATTTTCAATAAAATTAAAGTCGCGGCTGGTGTCACCATCGCCATTAATAAACACGTCATCGCCTGCAATCATGGCAGCCGTCCACTTGGGGATTACCGCTGCATAAGCACCATCAGGCGTTTGGCGTTTGCCAAAAATATTAAAGTAGCGCAGCCCAATGGTATTAAAGCTATAAGTGCGTGAAAACACATCGGCATATAGCTCATTGACATACTTGGTCACAGCATAGGGTGATAATGGGTTGCCAATATTTGGCTCTACCTTGGGCAATGCAGGATGGTCACCATAGGTCGAGCTACTGGCCGCATAGGTAAAGCTAGCCACCTTGGCATCACGCGCAGCCACCAGCATATTTAAAAAACCGCTAATATTGGTGTGGTTGGTAGCAATGGGGTCGGCAATGGAGCGCGGTACAGAACCAAGCGCGGCCTGATGCAACACATAATCCACGCCAGCACAGGCTGTATTGCAATCATCCAGATTACGGATATCACCTTCAATAAAAGTAAAACCCTGCCATTGTTCAGCACTGACCAGACTCTGTACTTCATCCAGATTATGCTGAAAACCCGTGGCAAAGTTATCTAAACCCACGACTTTTTGATTAAGTAGCAATAGCGTTTCTAATAAATTGGAACCAATAAAGCCCGCCACACCAGTAATTAGCCAAGTCTTCGAGCCTTGCTGAAGCTCCGCACAGACCTGCTCAAAACGATTGGTGGTGTTATTCATGTGAATCAATTCCTACAAGCGCAAATCGGAACTACCCATCGGCAGGACATACTTTAGGTCATACAGCACATGTGCATCTTTGCCCCATGCGCGAATTTCATCGGCAGTTAAGGCCTTAAAATGCTCATGCGCTACGGCCAGAATAATGCCATCGTATTGGCCGGCGGCTGGCGCGCTGATGGGTTGCAAGCCATACTCATGGTTTGCTTCGCTTGCATCCACCCATGGGTCATACACATCAACCTGAATGTTATAGTCCTCAAGCTCAGCCACAATATCCACAATTTTGGTATTGCGTAAATCCGGGCAGTTTTCTTTGAACGTTAAACCCATTAACAATACTTTGGCACCATCCACCACCATACGTTTTTTGAGCATGGCTTTGACCAGTTGGTTGGCCACATACGCGCCCATATTGTCATTCAGGCGACGTCCTGCCAGAATAATTTCAGGATGATAGCCAATAGACTGCGCTTTATGGGTTAGATAATACGGATCCACACCAATGCAATGCCCACCGACCAGACCCGGACGGAATGGCAAAAAATTCCATTTGGTGCCTGCGGCTTTTAGCACTTCTTCAGTATCAATGCCCATCTTGTTAAAGATTAGCGCCAGCTCATTAATGAGCGCAATATTGACATCACGCTGGGTGTTTTCAATCACCTTGGCAGCTTCAGCCACTTTAATGCTAGAGGCTTTGTGCGTGCCTACGGTAATAATCTGGTTATAAACCGCATCGACTAGATCTGCTATCTCTGGGGTAGAACCTGCAGTGATTTTTTTGATGTTGGTAACACGGTGTTCTTTGTCACCCGGATTAATGCGTTCTGGACTATAACCGGCAAAAAAATCCTGATTGAAAGTCAACCCAGAATGCTGCTCTAAAACTGGAATACAGTCTTCTTCAGTCGCACCCGGATAAACTGTAGATTCATACACCACGATATCGCCTTTTTTCAATACCTTGGCAATGGTTTCGGAGGCTTTGATCAGCGGGGTTAAATCAGGCTGTTTGTAGTCATCAATTGGGGTTGGTACGGTGACAATAAAAAAGTTGCAGGTGGCCAACTGGTTTAAGTCACAGCTAAATGACAGGCGTGGGCTGGCTGCAAGCTCTTCGCTAGACACTTCAAGCGTGTGGTCTACGCCACTTTGTAATTCACCAATGCGGGTTTGATTGATATCAAAACCCACCACATCAAATTTTTTGCCAAATTCTACCGCCAAAGGCAGACCGACATAGCCCAAGCCAATCACGCCAATTTTAATCGTTGATAAATCTTTCATGTCACATCCCCAAAATTAAATCATTATCCCTGAATCAAGCCTTATTATGACTTGGAACGGTATTTGTAAGTGTATGAATATCCTTCACTTTCTAGTGCGCCCTGTGGCACGTCATTAAGCACCAGACCATGCACATTCTGGCCTGAATGCTGCAAGCGTGACATGCACAGCTTGATTTCCTTGATCGGTGTTTTGCCATAACGAGCGACCAATAGGTTTAAACCGGTATATTTACTGATGATAATGCCATCGGTGACGGCCAGCAGCGGTGGCGAATCAATAATGACATGGTCATAATGCTCGGAGGCTTCTTTCAGGAAATTTTCAAACGCAGGATTAAGCAATAATTCGGAAGGATTGGCCGGTGTTTTGCCTTTACTAATAAAAGATAATCCTTTGATCGCAGTGTTCTGAATCATATCCTGCGCCGCTGTAATATCGCCTGCCAAATAATCCGCCAGTCCATTAACTGGATTGGCGTCAAAGTATTTATGCATGTGACCACGGCGCATATCGGCATCAATTAACAGAACAATTTTGCCCGTTTGCGCCAAAATGGTGGCCAGATTGGCACAAATAAACGACTTACCAATTTCCGGGGCTGGCCCGGTTATTAACACCACGTTGTTCTTGGCATTCTTTTGGGCAAAATACAACACGGTGCGCAAGCTACGCAGGCTTTCCAGTGTCAGGTCTTCATGGTCCTCCAGTGCCAACAGTGGCAAGGATTTGCTTCTGACTGAACGGAATTTATCCAGTATCGGGCTATGCGCCAGCGTGGCATAAACTGGCAGGCTGGTTTGTGCTTCAATATTTTCGGCATCTTTCACACCACTACTCAGCATGTTTCTCAGCAAGGCTAATAGCACGCCGACAAAACCGCCCAGAAATACTGACAGGATCAGCACCATCAGTGGCTTGGGCTGTACAGGTTTGAGCGGCAAAATAGCCGGATCGACCACATGCGCGTTGCCAAGCTGACCGGCTTTAACCACTTTGAGTTGCTGGTAACTGTTCAGCAAGCTGGTGTACAACTCGGTGTTAATTTGTACATCACGGTACAGTTGCAGGTACTGGCGCTGTATTTCTGGCAAGCGATTTAGACGCTCATTGAGTTCTTTGGTGCGGTCTGCAATGGTGGCCAACTGATCAGTGATTTGTTTCATGAGCGGAAAATCACTGGTATATTTGGCACCCAGCTCGGCACGTTTTTGTTCCAGTTCAATCCGGCGCGTTTCCAGATCAACATTCTGGGTCAGCAGTAACTCAGATTCCTTGTTGACATCAATAGTGTCATTTTTTTCGCGGAACTGGTTAAAACGGTTCTCAGATTTTTCCAGCTGTGCTTTCAGTTCGGGCAATTGCTTGTCCAAAAATGCCAAGGTGTTCTGGCTTTCAGCAGATTTTCGGGTCAGGTTCTGTTCCAGATAGACGCTTAGAATTTCATTTAAGGTATCGGTAATCAGTAATTTGTCATTACCCGTGTAATTGACAGCAATAATACCGGTAAGCTTGCCTTTTTCTGCTGCACTAAGCTGGCCATTAATCCGGTCTACCATGGTTTGCAGGGCAATCTGGCTAATATTAAAATTGCTGCCCGCGACAGCAAGGGTTTTATTAATAGTGAGCTGTAACAGGCCACCCGATACCATCTGCGATAGGGGCTGCCCTACCCGGCCTTTAACCATTTCACCGGTAGGCAGGCTAAGCTGGTAGTTTTCATTGTCTACAAAGTGCAATTGTAAGGGCTGGTTAAGCAGATAGGCAGGCACCTTAAGCCGGCTAATATGCAGCTCTAAACCTTGGTTACTGGTCAATACCACTTGCGATGGACTGTGGGTGTTCTGGTATTGGGTGTGCTTAAATAACCGATTGCTTAAGGTGTTGTCGAGACTCTGGACGGAAATATCCAGATTAAGGTTTTCAATCACCTTGGACAGAACATAACGCGATTTTAATAGCTCGACCTCGGTCTGGGCAGGCGATTGCACTTCCATCAGGTTGGCCACATCACCTAACAAGGCAGTGGACATATTTTTGCTGTCTTCTACCTGAATCAGGCCATTTACTGCATAGGTTGGACTGGTAATACGCAGGTATAATAATGCCAAAAGCAGCGCAAGCACTACACAGGCAACTATGATTTTCCATTGACGCAAGAGCATAAAAAATAATTGCTTGAGATCAATGCTGTCGTCTGTATAAGTGCCTTGGTTTTGCCCGCTCATTATTTATTCCAGATCTTCAATTTATCAATATCCATGGCGCCGCTTGCCAACCCGACAGTTGATTTAAATAATCATCGGGCTGGTGGATCAAACACACTGTTATGGGAGTGTAAGCGACTATCATTGTAAAAACGTTACCCTACCAATTTGTCACGCCAAGCTTGAATGCCGGCAATAATCATATCCTGTGCATACACAAACGCACTTTTAGGTTGCTGGTATGGATCAGGAATTTCCTGATGCTGCCAGTGCCCCAGCAAAAATGTCTTACCGCGGACAAAAGGCCACTGCTTTTCCAGCAGCTTTAACTGGCCTTTGGTCATCACAAAAATCAAATCCGCTTGCCTGAGCAACTCGGTCGTTGCCTGTTGCGCGCGGTGCGCTGAAATATCAATATCCATGTCCTGCATCAGGCTCACGGCATGGTCATCTGCTGGATAATCGTGCATGGCCTGCAAACCAGCAGATATTATGCGTTTGTCTGGAAAATATTGCCTGAGCAGCCCCTCTGCCATGGGACTACGGCAGATATTACCGGTACACAGCACCAGAATGGTTTCAAACTCCACGGTCTGTTGCCATCCTGTTAGTTGCCATTGCCAATCAGCTGTCCGGTTCGGATTGCTGTGGCTGAGGGCAGTAACAAGTTCAGGACACGGCTCCAGCGCGCAAGGCCACTGGCATCGACATAAATAATGTCTTTCGGCTGTACGGCAAACCGTTGCGCCAGTGCCAGACTGGTAAATGATGATAAATCAAGCTGGTACACGGTGGCCAGATTGGTCTGGGCATCATCACGCAGTACATACACTTTGGCAGGATTGGCACTTAAAGGATTTAGACCTGCGCCTTCACCAATCACATCTGCCAGACTCATGCCCTGCTCGCGCAGAATAAGCGGCGCTGGACGTCCGGCTTCACCCAAAAAGTAAATTTTGCGGCTTTCACGCGACAGGATATGCAGCTCGTCACCGTTTTGCATATACAGCTGGTTGGGAGATAAGCCCTGTTTTTGTAAATCCAGCAGGCCAAACTGATAATTGACGCCCTGACGGGTCAAACTAATGGCATTCAGGTCACCCGTATTGAGCATACCGCCCGCTGCACTTAATGCGCCATACAGATTGAGGGGTTCGTCTGAAATGACATACTGCCCCGGTAGCCGCACTTCGCCATCCACAAAAAACTTGCGGCCTTTAAATTGCAAGACCTTAATCTGGGCATCTGGTTGTTTAAGGTAATGGCTGAGGCGCTGGTTCAGTTCCCGCTGCAAGCTGGTGACTGTTTTTCCGGCCGCATGAATTTGTTTGATCAGCGGAAAAGACAGATTGCCTTCCTGATCCACTTTAAAGCCTACTTGTTCAGCGTTGATCGGTGTAACACTGGTTAATGGGGGCGTCAGCTCAGGATAAGCCCATAAATAAATGGACAGCACATCGCCTTTTTGTAATACATAATTATTGGCGGGTTGCTGGCTAAATAACTGGCTCAGTGCCTGATTAAAATTGGTTTGCGGTACAGCCAACTGGTTGACCAATTCTGCCGTTACGGGCAATAGCTGCACTTGCAGGCCATTGGCCAATGGGGTGACTTGCTGCGGCAGGTCAGGCAGGTCGTCAGTGCGAATACCCGGAACAAGGCTGCAACTACTGATTAGCGTTGCACAAATTAGTGGCATTATCCATTGAGATGTTCTGCCCTGATACGCTCTAGCAGGACGTTTTAAGTTCAAAAAATATCGCACTAAAGAGTCCTTCTGACTTAATACAACCGGTAATTAAATGACAAAAAGCAATCGCGTTTGGATTGTGAAAGATTCATAGGAAACTTGCAAGCGACGGCTTAATTTATCGCGCAGCTTTTTGTTGTCATTCCCATTAGTCTGGCTAAAGAATGCGTTTAGCCACAGTGATGGTTTAAAAAACGCGAATAGAACACATTTGCCGTAAAAATGCACGCCTATTTTGGTGATTTTTAGATGAAATGCAAAAGCGCCCTGACCAAAATCAGCGCGCTTTAAAATTTTACACGTTCAGGCAAAGCGTTGCTTAGATCATTAAAACCTTGTTGATGGCTTTAATGATCCTGTGCGCCTGATGCCCCCACACCGGTCATGGAACGGACAAACTGCGCATCAAAGCGGGCTTTTTCACGCGCTGCACGGTCTGATTTGTCGGTGATTGAGAAGAACCAGCAAGCGCCAAAGGACAATAGCATGGAAAACAGCGCAGGATTACTATAAGGCAGTGGCGCACTGTCACCCAGTTTTAGGGTATCGACCCAGACGGCCTTGGTAAAGAAAATCAGTACCACCGCGCTGATGAGACCCAGCCAGCCGCCAATCGTCGCGCCACGCGTGGTCAGACCTTTCCAGTACATCGACAAGATCAGTACCGGGAAGTTGGCAGATGCGGCGACGGCAAACGCCAAGCCTACCATAAACGCCACGTTTTGTTTTTCAAACACAATGCCCAAGAACATGGCAAAAATCGCCAGTCCGACTGTGGCCATTTTGGACACGCGCAGCTGGGAAGCTTCGGTGGTTTGGCCTTTTTTAAACACATTGGCATATAAGTCATGTGATACCGCAGAGGCTCCAGACAGGGTTAAACCGGCCACGACTGCCAAAATGGTGGCAAAGGCAACGGCTGAAATAAAGCCCAAAAACCAGTTGCCAGCCACGGCATGCGCCAGATGGACTGCCGCCATATTACCGCCACCGATCAATTCCAGCTTGCCACTCATGGCCATTTTGGCAGTGTCGAGGTAAGCGGGATTTTGTGACACAAACAGGATCGCACCAAAGCCGATAATAAAGGTTAGCAGGTAAAAATAACCAATAAAACCCGTCGCAACCACCACTGACTTGCGCGCCTCCTTGGCATCTTTAACCGTAAAGAAGCGCATCAGGATATGTGGCAGGCCAGCCGTACCAAACATCAGGGCAAGACCTAAGGAAATGGCATCAACCGGATTGGACACCAGCCCACCGGGTCCCATGATTTTGCTGGCCTCAGCGCTGGTGATGTCATGCGCCGTGCCATAAGCAGCAATGGCTTGATCGAACATATTGCTAAAGCTAAAGCCCACGGCCTTGAGCACCATAAACGCCATGAAGGTTGCGCCGCCCAGTAGCATGGCGGCTTTGATGATTTGTACCCAGGTGGTGGCCAGCATGCCGCCAAACATCACATAGGCCATCATGAGCAGACCAACAATCACCACAGCAATATTATAATCAAGGCCAAACAGCAACTTGATGAGCTGACCTGCCCCGACCATCTGGGCAATTAAGTAAAACGCCACCACCACCAGTGAATTGACCGCAGCCATGGCACGTACCGGTTTTTCTTCTAAGCGAAATGATGCCACATCAGAAAAGTTATATTTACCAAGGTTACGCAAGCGCTCAGCCACCAGAAACAGGACAATCGGCCAGCCCACCATAAAGCCCAGCGAGTACAACAAGCCATCATAGCCGGATGAAAACACCATGGCTGAAATGCCCAAAAAGGACGCGGCTGACATAAAATCACCCGCAATGGCCAGTCCGTTTTGAAACCCGGTAATGCCGCCGCCAGCGGTATAAAAATCCTTGGTGGAATTGGTTTTTTTGGCCGCCCATTTAGTGATGACCAGCGTGGCCGCCACAAAAATCACAAACATGCTGATGGCAGTCCAGTTGGTGGCCTGTTTTTCAGCCACGCCCAGATCCGGCGACGCATAGGCGATGCTGGACAGGCAACCTGCCACCGTTAAGCTAACCATGTGGGCTATTTTTTGACTTAACTGTCTAAAAGCCTGTCTTGTGTTTGAGGTTAAGGATGTTGAAACTTGCATGTTAGCGCACTCCCTGCTGTTGTTGCTCGTGAGCGTCGCCAGCTTTGATTTCATCAACCACCTCTTGAGTCAGGCGCTCATATTCACCATTGGCAATGACCGAATAAATAGCACTCAGTACAAATGCAGCCACGATTACCCCAATGCCGAGCGGAATGCCCCACGTAATCACGCCACTAAACGAGCTGTGCAGGAAACCGGGCGCATAAGCCACCAGTAAAATAAACCCAATGTAAATAATCAGCATGACAGCGGATAAACTCCAGCTGAGCATACGTTTTTTTTGAACCAGTGTTTTAAACTTGGGATTGTTGAGTACGACCTGAACATGGCTGTCCGCTGTGTCACTCCCTACGGCCGTAGTATTTTCTGTAGTGGCAGTGTCTGTACTGCCACGGCCTGTTGTGCCATTTTCCATATTACACCTCGCTTTTTCACAAACAGCCAACCGTGGCCGCTGGGCGTTTATTCGCCAATTTTATGCATTTGACAGTAGCAACTTGCGCTACACTTGAAACTTAGACTTTGGTCTAGAAGAGATTTTCACTTAGAAAACAGCGCTATCATGCAAGGATGACGTCGATGGGTAGCATCATGAACAGTTGGCTGGTGATTGGTGTTTTGGCCATTTATATTGCCGCATTATTTGCCTGTGCATTTTTTGGCGAAAAATATGCCAGTCGCTTGAGCCAGCATGGTCGTATGCTGATGTTTAGCCTGACGCTGGGTGTGTATTGTTCCTCGTGGACGTTTTATGGGGCGGTGGGTGAATCGGTGCGCAATGGCATTGGCTTTTTGCCGATTTATCTGGGGCCGTTATTGTTTTTGTGGTTTGCCTATGATGTGTGGCGCAGGCTGGGCAATATCCGCCAGCGCCAGCCTATTTCATCCATTGCTGATTTTATTGCAGCGCGCTACGGCAAGTCCGGTTTTTTGGCTGCGCTAGTCACGGTGCTGGCGGTGATTGCTGTTTTGCCCTATCTGGCCTTGCAGTTACGGGCGATTGCCTTGAGTACCGTGGTGCTGCTGGATCAGACAGAAAATGCGGCGATTACTACGCACGGGGTGTTATTGCTCACTGCGCTGTTGGCAGGTATTGCCATGCTGTTTGGTACGCGTCACGCGGTCAATGGTGAGCAACAGGGTGGCCTGATGGTCGCGGTGGCTTTTGAGTCAGCGATTAAATTGCTGGCGCTGATTATCGTGGCGCTGTTTGTGCTGGTGTTTAGCCAGCACCCAGTAGCCCAGATTGGGCGCGATATTCGCATGACGTTTCAGCAAATTCAGCATCAGGGACTGCCCAGTTCTTTTTGGACACAAACGCTGCTGGCGGGGGCGGCCATGATTTGCCTGCCGCGCCAATTTCATGTGGCGGTGGTGGAGTTGAAAGACAAGCGCTATCTCAAAGGTGCGCGCTTCTGGTTTTCACTGTATTTAGTGCTGATGGTTTTGGCGATTATTCCAATTGCCAGTTGGGCTTTGCATATGCCCAGCACGATTTTGCCCATTCCTGATGTGGCGGTGCTCATGCTGCCGGTCATGCACGAGCAAACTTGGCTGGCGTTGCTGGCGTTTATTGGCGGATTTTCGGCAGCCACTGGCATGTTGCTGGTGGCCACGCTGGCTTTGTCGATCATGCTCAGTAATGACCTGCTTTTACCCGCATTGTGGCGTTTTAATCTATTAAGTCGCCATGACCAGCGCTTGTCCTACTGGATTTTGGTGATTCGCCGTCTGTGTATTGCCATGGTGATGCTGCTGGGCTTTGTGGTGTATCGCCTGCTGTCGGACATCAATCAACTGTCTGCTTTTGGGCTGCTGGCTTTTAGTGCGGTGATTCAGTTTGCTCCGGCACTCATTGGTGGGCTGTACTGGCGTGGTGGCAGTTGTCATGGGGTAATTATTGGCCTGATTGCCGGATTTGCCTTATGGGGCTATACCCTGTTCTGGCCTGCGATTTTGCGCAATATGCCCAGCACGCATCAGGAATGGGCGTTGTCACTGCTGTATCAGGGGCCATGGCAACAGCACTGGCTCAAGCCCGAAAGTCTGTTGGGGTTTTCCTCACTAGACCCGCTGACGCATGGCGTACTGTGGTCACTGGGACTCAATCTGCTGCTGTATATCATGATGCCCAAATATAAGCGCCTCAGCATTGCCGAACAAATTCAGACCGAACGTTTCTTTGAACATGACGTTTATGCGGATGAAACTGTTTCCGCCTCAAGCGCGAGTGTTAGTAGCAGTAATAGCCACCCTAGTAACGGCTACCTCAACAACCATGCTGTTTCACTACAACAACTGGAACAGCAAACTCGCCTGACCATTGATGACCTGATTGCATTGTCCTCACGCATCAATGGGGCGCAGCATACCGAAGCGGCATTTATGCAGTTTGCCGCGGATCACCACCTGCCTTTTGACAAAAAAATGCTGGCGGATCATCGCTGGTGGCGTTTTACCGAGCAATATCTGGCCAGTGCTGTGGGCGCTGCCTCTGCTCGTACCCTGTTGACCACGGTATTGATGAACAACGGACTGGCCGTGGGGCAAGTGGTCAATATTCTGGATCAAGCCTCGCAATGGCAACGCTTTAACCAAAGCCTGCTGATGATCATGATGGATTACATGACGCAGGCTGTGAGTGTGGTAGATGCCAACATGCGACTGGTGGCATGGAACAGACGTTATCTTGAATTATTTGATTATCCAGAAGATTTTGTGTATGTCGGCTGTCCGGTGGCCGACTTGATCCGTTATAACGCCGCGCGCGGTGAGTGTGGGCATGGCGATGTTGAAGAACATATTGCCAAGCGAATCATGTGGATGCGTGCTGGCAATCCGCACGAGTTTGAGCGCCAGCGTGCCGATGGTCGCATTGTAGAAATGCGCGGCCACCCGATTAGCGGCGGTGGCTTTGTTACTACCTATGCCGACATTACCGTGTTTCGCCATACCGAAGCCATGCTGGAAGCGCGGGTACAGGATCGCACCCAGCAATTGGAGCGTGCCCTGCGTGAACAACAATATGCCCGCCAGCAAGCCGACCTTGCCAATACTTCCAAAACCCGGTTTATTGCTGCCGCCAGCCATGACCTGCTACAGCCCATGCACGCCGCACGCCTGTTTGCGGCCGCGCTGGAACATGCCGATCTGGCAGCGCCGGAACAGGAAACTTTGCAACAACTGGATCGTGCCCTGCATGGTGCCGAAAGCATTATGACCGCGCTATTGGATATTGCCCGACTGGATGGTAATGGCATCAAGCCCAACATCAGCGAATTTGCCTTAAATGACTTGCTGCATGATTTACAGGTGCAATTTCAGCCGACTGCCGAACAGCGCGGCTTACAACTGCGCGTACACCCTACCCGGCTGTGGGTTAAAACCGATCCACAATGGCTACGCCGCATGTTGCAGAATTTTGTCAGTAATGCCTTGCGTTATACCGCCCAAGGTCGGGTGATTGTGGGTGTACTGGCCAGTGGTAAGCAGCCTGAATGCTTACGGGTGGGCGTGTGGGATACTGGCCCCGGCATTGCACCCGAGCAACAGGCGCAACTTTTTGCTGAATTCCAGCGCGCGGGTCATACTTCGCCCTGGGGAGAACAGGGCATTGGGCTGGGACTGGCCATTGTGGAGCGCATGGCCAAACGGCTGAATCATCCAATCAGTTTTCATTCGCAGGTGGAGCGCGGCTCGTGCTTTATGCTGCAACTGCCCAGCGTTCCACCCCAACAGCAAATCCAAAGCCACCCTGTCCCGATGCAAAATACTCTGACCAGCCTAAAAGTGTTGTGTCTGGACAACGATGCCACCATCTTGCAAGGCATGCAGTTGTTGCTGGACAAATGGAGCTGTCAGCTATTTTTGGCACAAACACCAGCACAGGCACAGCAAATATTAGCGACAGAATCCATTCAGGTATTGCTGATCGACCAGCATCTGGATACAGACATCGAAGGGCTAGAATTCCTGCTGCAATACAACCCCAGTAATCTGCCAGCCGCGCTGATTACCGCCGACAGTAATCCCGACCTGCCACACATTGTGAAACAACATGGCATTGTCCTGCTGAAAAAACCCCTGAAGCCCGCAGCCTTGCGTGCCTTTTTGGCAGGCATCGGTGCTTGAGGCATGGCACTACAATTTCACAACAGTGTTAAACAAGCGCCAATTTGCCAATGGAATGTTTTTTAACCATTTAATCACTGTTTAAGCTGGCGTTAGATTTAAGTCCACTACAGAACAAGGCGGTTTGTGCCGATAAGCTCAAAGATATTCACGCATTATTTGGCCTTGTTGCTGAGCAACAGCAGATGGCCTGTGAGGCTGCGCAATGTCCGAGGTCTTGTAATGCGCGTGTTGGTGTGAAGTTCCAAGCACCTGTTTTAATCATACTGTTTTAATCATACTGTTTTAACCATGGATGATTCTGTCATGACTACTGTGAATTCCAGCAAATCCGATTTTAATTCGACCCAGCAGTTTTACCAGCAATACAGTGCCAATCATTTTTTACCCAGCATTAACTGGCAATATATGTTTAGCCAAAACCAATTGTTACCGACGCAAGCACTGGCCTTGCAAACCATTTATCAGGTCACGGTGCCGTTGGCGCTCACCACGCTCAAACGCCTGAATATTGATATTTTTGCCGAACATGAAAAAAAACCGCAGGGTCTTGGCCTGTTTGACAAACTGCGCGCGCTTGAACCCAAACTGATCGAACATCTGGTAGATGCCTCCAAGCGCATGGATGAAAAAGTGCGCCACCTGATCTGGAGCATGATGCTGCGTGGTGGTGCGGTGCTGGCGTTTAAGGCATGGCTAGGCAAGGTCAAAAGCAGCGAAGACAGTATTGATATGGGTTATTTTAATGAGCTGGCTGACCTGCTCTGGCTACAAACCGACCCGTATGCACTGGCAGAACAGTTTGCGGTTGACCCGCATGCCGAGCATGAGCACCTGTTCCTGTTTTATGAAGACCATGTGTTACTGGACCGCTTTAGCAATCTGGCTACGGCTGAGCTGTTTGTGAAACTGGGGCTGTATGATCCGGCATTTTTATGCCTGAATGATGAAAAAGTGCGCGATCATTTTGTACAAAAAGGCCTGATTAGCCAAAGTCAGGTGGATGACCTAATGGATTCACTTAATCCGCTCTTTACCGATATGCCGCAAAGTCGGCAACGGGTCGTGCATTTTTATCATTGATGAAACCATGACGAGGCTTGGACAAAATCGTCTAATGAGTCAATCCAGTGCTTCATAGTGCAGATTCACTAAAAAGCCCGCCTATCAATGATGACAGGCGGGCTTTTTTAAACTTGGCTAAAATCATTAACCAAAACCACTACAACTTCGGCTCATCCACATTCAGCGTACTAATCGCCAGCACCGCCTGCGTGCGGTTTTGTACACCCAGTTTTCTAAAAATGGCCGTGACATGCGCCTTAATGGTGGCTTCTGACACATCCAGCATGTAGGCAATTTGCTTGTTCAGTAAACCTTCTGCCACCATCATCAACACGCGGAACTGTTGCGGTGTCAGGGTTTTAATCCGTTCGGCAAAATCGGCTTCATCACGGGCGCGCGGGTCATTGCTGCTGAGTGGCAAATTGGGTGGTGACCAGGTATCGCCTGCCAGCACGGCATGTAATGCGTCACCAATATGCTGCGGCGGTGCCGACTTGGGAATATAGGCCACCGCGCCATGCGCCAATGATCGCTGAATCACGCTGATTTCCTCATGCGCAGACACTACCACAATCGGAATCGCCGGATATTGCGCCCGCACATGCACCAGCGCCGAAAAGCCCGATGCACCGGGCAAATGCAAGTCCAGCAATACCAGATCAGGCTCCGGGCCTTGTTCCAGCTGGCTATAAAACTCGGTGACCGAAGCGGTTTCGTGAATTTGTGCTTGTGGCAGGCTATAGCGCACCGCATGGATCAGCGCATGACGAAACAGCGGATGGTCATCAACAATCAGGATATTCATAGAGTTCTCAACACCTAACATCCTTATTTTAGGTTAAGCCCTGCGTTATGGTGGTTGTGCTCAGATCCAGCATTTACTTATCGCATGATGTGGCGCATAAGCTAAGGCTTTGCTTACCTTATGCCACAAAAATTGTTTTTTCAACGTACTTCAGTACAAACCGTTGCAATCAGCTGATCCACCACGCTTGGATCGGCCAGCGTGGAAATATCACCTAGCGTATCCAGCTCATTGGCGGCAATCTTGCGCAGAATCCGCCGCATGATTTTGCCAGAACGGGTTTTTGGCAAGGACGGTGCCCAGTGAATGGCATCCGGGGTGGCAATCGGGCCAATCTCACGGCGCACCCAGTCACGCAGCTCTTTGCGCAAGTCTTCGGTTGGTGTCACATCCGCCTGCAAGGTCACATAGGCACAAATACCCTGCCCCTTAATCTCGTGCGGCATGCCCACCACGGCTGCTTCGGCCACCGCAGCATGGGCCACCAGTGCGCTTTCGACTTCAGCCGTACCCAGACGGTGGCCGGAGACGTTGAGCACATCATCGACACGACCGGTTATCCAGTAATAGCCGTCTTTATCGCGTTTGGCACCGTCACCAGTAAAGTACATGCCATTAAAGGTCGAAAAATAGGTGTCAATAAAACGCTGATGATCGCCATATACCGTGCGCATCTGACCCGGCCAGGAGTCAATTAATACCAGATTGCCCTCACATTCGCCGTCCAGAATGTTGCCTTCACCATCGACAATCGCTGGTTGCACGCCATAGAACGGCTTGGTCGCAGAACCGGGCTTGAGTGGCGTAGCACCGGGAATGGGGGAAATCAGAATGCCACCGGTTTCGGTTTGCCACCAGGTATCCACAATCGGGCAACGGCCTTCACCCACCACATTGTAATACCATGACCAGGCTTCGGGGTTGATCGGCTCACCCACCGAACCCAGCAGGCGTAAGCTATGGCGGTCACTTTCACGCACATAATGGTCACCTTCGCGCATCATGGAACGAATGGCAGTTGGCGCGGTGTACAAAATCGTCACGTCATGCTTATCAATGATTTGGCCAATCCGCGCCCAGGTTGGGTATTGCGGCACACCTTCAAACATGACCGTGGTGGTGCCATTGGCCAGCGGGCCGTACAGCAGGTAGCTGTGCCCGGTAATCCAGCCCACATCAGCAGTACACCAGTACACATCATCGGCGCGAATATCAAACACTTCGCGGAACGTGGTGGCGGCATACACCAGATAGCCACCGGTGGTGTGCAAGACACCCTTGGGCTTGCCGGTAGACCCTGAGGTGTACAAAATAAACAGTGGCGCTTCGGCATCCATCGGTTCTGGCGGGCAGTCTTCATTCACCTCGGCAATCGCTTCGTGATACCAGATGTCACGACCTGCCTGCATTGGGGTCGGATGCTCAGTGTGATAGACCGTAATCACGCTGGTCACGCCTGTCGTGCCCGGCATTTGTAGCGCCGCGTCCACATTGGTTTTTAGCGGAACTGTCTTGCCGCCACGCAGCCCTTCATTGGCAGTAATCACCACACTGGACTGACTGTCTTCAATCCGGCTGGCCAGCGAGTCCGGTGAAAAACCACCAAACACCACACAATGCACCGCCCCGATCCGGGTACAGGCCAGCATGGCAATCGCCGCTTCAGGGATCATGGGCATATACAGGGTCACACGGTCGCCTTTTTTAACACCCTGTTTTTTGAGCACATTGGCAAAACGACAAACTTCCTGATACAGCGCACGGAATGAAATAATTTTATGCTGCGACGGATGGTCACCTTCCCAGATGATGGCTGGCTTGTCGGGATGATTGGCCACATGCCGATCCAGACAATTGGCCGACACATTAAGCTGGCCGTCAGCAAACCATTCCACATGGAAATTGTCTTTATCAAAAGACACATCACGCACAGTGGTAAATGGCTTGATCCAGTCAATCGATTGCGCCTGTTCACGCCAGAACTGCGCATTGTCTGTTACCGAGTGCTGATACTTGGCGGCATACTGCTCAGCCGTGGTGCGAGCCTGTTTTAAAAAACTCTCGGGAACAGGATAAACTTGTTGTGACATGATAACTTCCTTGCAAAATTCTGTTTTGATGGCATGTAGCCGGATGGGCTTTTTGAACCTAAACCAAACGCGGTGAATCTGTTGTTTTAAAGCCCTGATTTTAAAGACGTGGTTTTAGCAACATCACTTTAAAAATACGTTTTTAAAAACCCAATTCTAAAAACCTGCCTTTAAACATGACACTGAAACCTGATGCCTTTTACCGCCGATCGTTGAAACTGGATACGTCTAAAAATAGCCAGCCCGAGTATTGCAATCTGTTGAATGGCCTGACAATCATGCTTTGGTAGTAGGCCAGAGATTAAACCTAGCTGCTTGGGTAACCGCACCGTGTTTTAAATCATCAGGAACACTGTTGTTGCGCTTGGCCTTAAAGTAGTGCAAAAGCGACGGCGCTACCAGTGCGATTTGTAAGATATTGCATGAGATTTTCTGCCAATCTGGTTTTTTAAATTCTACAAACAGACACTTAACGCATGGCTGAAAGATATGGCCTGCTTATTGCTTAATCAAACCTATAACAATGACAATTTGTGATAACCATAAATTGCGCAGTCGCCTCTCAATCGGGGCGATTTTTTTTGCAAAAAAAACCGTAACGCCTGACTAGGGTTACGGTTACGGTTACGGCCAAGGAGAACTTTGAACATAGTTGTTGGAACTGAACCTAGAAGTTATAGCGCGCCATCAGGTTAATGTGCGATTGCTGGCCTTCATCACCATTAAACACTTCACGGTTGCCGTAGGTATACTCACCGCCCAGATCAATGCTGGACACCGGCTTGTAAAACAGGTTTAAGGAAGCCTGTTTGAGCTCACGGTTGGCGCCCGGATTGGCAATGGCAAACTGGCTATTGTCCTTAAAATCCACCCAGCTTAAGGCCAATGTACTGCGCATTTTGGGGTTAAATGTATGGGTCAGGCCAAGCTGCGCACTGTTGTATTCATCAAAATACAGCTCGCCGGTCGCGGCATTGACCGAAAATCCGGTGCCAGTACCATAGTTAAAATTGCCATCGCCTTTGACATGAAAAAACTGCCCCATGACCTTGTTGGCAGCATCCAGTTGATACCACGCGCCCGCGGCTGCGCCATAGCCAGTTTTTTCATCGGTACGGTTCTGGGTCTGGCCATTGACCGTGCTGGTGGCCACGCCACGTTTTTCATGCAACATGCCGCGCACAGCAAAAGCCCCTTTACTGTCAGCCAGCTTGTGCTCAAACCGGCCTACCAGCACTGGGAGGCGCGAGTCGGCACCGCTATTTTCCTCCGCAGTGACCGTTAGGCTGTTGCTTGGATTTAAAGGATAGGTGTAGCGGATCTGTGGCGCACGGCGGATGGAAGCCCCTACCACCCAGTTAAAATCCACGGTTTCGGCGGTATATTCCGTACCGGCAAATGGCGACCAGGTTTGTCCGAGCAACCAGTTGCCACTGGTCAAATAGGCATGGCGAATGCGAAAGGTGGCGCTGCCCGTGCCGCCATTGCCCCAGAAATCACCTTCTATTTTGCCCCCCACATCGCCAATGGCCGTTGGGGTTTTAAAATCCACCCCAATACGGGTCACTGCCGTAGTAAAGGCGGTCTTGTTTTCAACCGGATCACTGCTGTCCAGTGGCTGGGTATGCAGGTTGCTGAATTTGCCGCTAGGCTGCCCCTTAAAGTCATGCAGCATGTCAACACGAATAAAGCCATACAGCTTGGCGGCTGTTTTGCCATCCGGTAACACCGCCCAGCCATCCGCAGTGCGGCTCACCGGAACAGCAGACATCGGCTGGCCAGCCTTGGCACTTTGGGACGGGGCAATACTGGCGCTGGCAGGCTGCACGGTGGTGGCTTGCAGGGCAGAACTGCCGCCGCTATTCATGGTTGGGGCAGCAGTCTGGCTAGTGTTTGCACGAGTTTGCTGTTGCACGCTCAGTTGCTGCACCATCTGCTTGAGTGCGTCAACTTCCTGTCGCAAGGCGGCAATTTCGGCCTGATCATTATTACTGCCATTTGGTGTTGCTGCTTGACTGATGCCACATACACTGGCGGCCATCAGGGCAGATACCAACACGCTAAGTGTCTTTACCGAAGGTGTCTTTACCGCGCGTACATGGGTTTTTAATACTTTCATTGCTTACATCCTTGCGTTGTTTTATCACTTTCGCCAATCACGCTTCCCCAAAAAGCAGGATGCCGTCATTGGCTGTTGTTATGATTGATCCTGTGCGTAATGCTTTTTTAATATATAAGTTCTTATAATTATTACTATTCACCCAAAGTATTAGATGCATGATGAATTGGGGCAGCATTAAAATACGCAACGTCACACAATTTCACCCCACATTCGGGCACTATAATGCCCTGTTATTTATCCGGAAAAAATCCAGCATGGCCGAACAGACATTCCGCGAAGCAAGTGAAAATACAGCCGATGCCATTAGTGATGCCACGCAGGCCACGGCCATGTTTGCACAAAAAGCAGGACAGGCGACCACCCACAAAGTGATTGAAAAAGCCACTGAATACAAAGACGTATACACCACCATCAATGAAATGGTGCATCATTTTTGGGAGCGGGTGCCTTATCTGCTGATTGCGCTGGTGGTGTTTCTGTTTTTTTGGCTGGTGGCCAAGCTGTTCAAGTTTTTTATGAACAAGGTGCTGTCTAACCGTTTGCAAAACAAAAAAAACCTGACCACCGTACTTAACCGAATTGGTGGCATCCTGATTGTGTTTGTGGGCTTTATGATTGCGCTGGTAATCGCCATTCCGGGCTTTAAAGCCGGACAACTGGTCAGTGCGCTTGGGATTGGATCGGTGGCCATTGGTTTTGCCTTTAAGGATATTTTTCAAAACCTGCTGTCGGGTATCTTAATTTTGCTGGGCGAACCGTTTCGGATTGGTGACTCGATTATCGTCAACGGCATGGAAGGCACCGTAGAAGACATTCAGGTGCGCGCCACTTTTCTGCGCTCCTACGATGGCCGCCGGCTGGTGATTCCCAATGCCAACGTGTACACCAGCGCCATTACGGTCAATACCGCCTACACCCAGCGCCGTTGCGAGTTTGTGGTCGGCATTGGCTATGACGATGATGTCAACAAGGCCAAGCAGATTATTATTGAAATTTTAAACAATGACCGTCTGGTGCTCTCTCAACCCGCATTTACCGTCATTATGACCGCGCTGGCCGATTTTTCGGTTAACCTGACCGTACGCTGGTGGATTAATACGCAGGAAACCAATATCGGCGACTCGGTGAGCGAAATTCAGGAAAAGGTCAAAGAGTCGTTTACTGAACAAGGGATTAATATTCCTTATCCGATTCAGGAACTCAAAATGGCCAGCAATAGCGCCGCACTGCCCTTGCAGCCAGTACTTATGCCTGTACAGACTGATACGCCCTTGCAGCCTGAAATAAAGACACCACCACCGCAGACGCCCTGACGCCTAACCCAACAGCCGGCCAATAATGCTGGACACCGCAGTTTCAGTACGCAAAATCCGGCTGCCCAGACTGGCAGGCTGACAGCCGTTTTGCTGCAATAAATCGATTTCAAATGGAATAAATCCGCCTTCGGGGCCAACCACCAGCACGCAAGGCCGGTTCAGCGCCACTGGCATCGGCTGCGCGGCATAGGGATGCGCCACAAAAGCAGGCTTGCTGGCAATCACACTCGGCAGGATGTCCTCAACAAAAGGCCGAAACCGTTTAAAGCATTGTATTTTTGGCCACACCGTATCGCCTGCCTGCTCTAAGCCCAGCGCCACATAACTGTCGAGTTGATTTAAAAAAGGCGTTTGCCAATAGCTTTTTTCCACGCGGTAACTATGCATCAGTATCAACTGCTCAACGCCCAGCGTGACCGCATCCATCACCAAACGACGCAGCACTTTTGGTCGGGGCAGCGCCAGCACCAAGGTTAGCGGCAACTTGGCCGGCGGTACCTGATTGAGCTCAATCTCGTTAAGGATGAGCTGCTGGTCAGTCATGTTTTCAACCCGCGCCGTGCCTTTTAAGCCATTTTTTTGGCCTATCTTGATGCAATCACCTGCATTTAATTTTAAATGCTCACGGATATGCGCCAACTGCCGCGCATCCGTAATACAGGCGCACTGGTGATGGATTTGTTCAGGATCAAGCAACAACAGGTTCATGATTCAATTCGCTCATGATTACACATCAAATCATAAAAGCCCGCAGGCGTTGGCCAACAGGCTTTAGGGACTAATTTCAAAACCCATTATAACCAATCAATTAGCGTTTTTTGAGCAAGCCATCATCAATCATTTGCTGAAAATGCTGGGTTAAGGTGTCCTCAATCGGACGGTATGCAATATCCAAAATCTGGCGCGAGCGTGCATTGTCAAATCGCAGCGGATAGCCGACATTCAGTTTGACAAAACGACGACTTATCCCAGCAGCAATCGGCCCCACCAGCCAGACCAGTGCTTTGGGCAACAAAGTTTTAGGCAGCGGATATTTGGGAAAGCGTTTTTTGAGGATTTCGGCCATGGTCAGCAGGTTATACGTGCCTTCACAAACAATATAGCGGCCTTCAGCATCGGGCGTAAAACCAGCAGCAATATGTGCCCGCGCCACATCACGCACATCCACTAGCCCAAACTCCAGATCCGGCACACCGGTCATTTGCTTGCCGCTGCCCAAATCCTGCATCACGGAAATACTGGTCGATTGCGTTTGCTGGGTCAGTGCTGGCCCCAACACCAAACCGGGATTAATTGTCACCAAATCCCACTGTTGTGCTGGATTAGGCTGATGATTATGAATTTCCCACGCTTTACGCTCTGCCGCGACTTTGGAAAATGAATACGGCTGGTGGCTTTCACTGCTGGTGTTGTTCCAGTCTTGTTCGGTAAAAATACCATTTTGGGTTTGTTGTATTTCAATATTATCGCCAAAAATTGACGCTACCGAACTGGTCAGTACCACGCGCTTGACCGTATTCACTTCATTACAGCTATGCAGTACGTTGGCAGTGCCTTCAACGGCGGGCTTGACCAAGGCTTCGTGCGCATCTTTAAAGCCTTTGATAATAAACGGTGATGCGGTATGAATCACCAGTTCGCAGCCTTCAATGGCTGGCTTAAAACTGCCATTTTTCAACAAATCGGCAGCAAACAGTTTGAGCGTCCCTGTAGTGCCTTCGGCGGCTTTTTTAAGATGCGCAACTGATTTGACATTGTCGGGGTTACGCACGGTGGCATGCACGGTAAAGCCATCTTCCAGTAAATATTTCACAATCCAGCTGGCAATATAGCCCGATGCTCCGGTGACGCAGACGGGTTTTGAGCGATCAATTGTTGTGGTCATTGTTTTGTCCTTAACGTAATAGTTGTCTTGATGCTGGTTTTTAGACTGTTGGCAGTTTAGCGTTTAATGGTGCAGAAGTGGAATGATTTAGGATTGGTTTCAAATGAGATAATCATCAAAGTAGTTGCTTTATGTATTCGATCGAATACAATGATCTGAGAACGAAAGGAAATACCATGCTTGACATTAAACGCCTGCCTGAATTTGATGCGTGGTTAGATGGCATTAAAGACAATATGACCCGCATTCGATTAAGTCGCCGATTAGATAAGGTTCAACGTGGAAATTGGGGCGATATAAAACCCATCAAAGAGGGTGTTTGGGAAATGAGAGAGTTCTTTGGTTCAGGATGGCGTATGTACTATATTCAACATGGCGATATTGTCATCGTGATGCTGGGTGGGGGTGATAAATCTACGCAACAGCAAGATATAGAATGTGCTGTCAAACTATCGAAAACTTTGGAGTACTAAAATGATTAAAGTTGCCCATTTGCCCAGCTTTGATATGGCTGAGTCGCTCAAAACTGAGCAAGATATTATGATGTATCTTAATATGGTTCTTGAAGACAATGATCCTGCTGAATTGGCGCATGCTCTTGGAGTTATTGCTAAAGCCAGAGGAATGACCCAAATCGCAAAAGAAGCAGGCATTGGTCGTGAAGCACTTTATAAAGCACTTCGTCAGGACTCTGCGCCTCGTTTTGATACCATTAATCGGGTGATCAATGCTCTAGGATTAAAACTCACTGTGCAACACAATTAATTATGTCTTAGCATTAAATCAATAGGGTTCTACAGTCCTTTTTCATTCACTAACAACCGCTCAACCAATCCAAGCTGCCTCGCCAACGCCCCCTGATTGGCCTGCATCACTTTTAAACCTGCTATGCCTGCCTGCTTGGCTAGCTCAGGCTGTTGTAACCAACTTAACCACATCTGCATCAACGCTTCAGCATTATTCACCTGTGTTAAAGCACCAGCCTGCATGAGTTGTTCAACAATGGCCTGAAAATTAAAGATATGTTCACCCATCACCACAGGCACGCCCAAAGTCACTGGCTCTAACGGATTATGTCCACCCGTTGCACTAAACGATCCCCCGACAAACGCCATGCTGGCCAGCGCATACCACAGCCACAACTCGCCCATGCTATCCGCCAGATAGACTTGAGTTTCCGCTTGAATTTCCTGCTGCTGACTACGCTGAAATAACGTATAGCCCTGTTGTTGAATCAGTTGCGCCACACGTTCAAAGCGTTCGGGATGACGTGGCACCACAATTAAAATAGCCTGTGGAAACTGCGCTAAAACCTTAGAAAATTGCGCCAAAATCTGCGCTTCTTCGGGATCGTGCGTGCTGGCTGCCACCAAAATAGGACGACCTTGTAATTGCCAGTCATGCTTTAACTGTTCAGCATGCTCTAACAAATGGTCAGGTGGCTGAATATCAAACTTCACACTGCCTGTGACCACTACCTTTTTGGCATCTGCCCCCAACGCAATAAAGCGCTGCGCGGTGGCTTGATCCTGCGCGGCAATACAGCTGAGTTGCGCCAGCATCGGGCGAGTTAAACGGCCAAACTTGCCATAACCTTTGGCCGAGCGTTCTGACAGGCGGGCATTGAGTAAAATACTGGGAATGTTGGCTTGATACGTTTGCGCCAGTGCATTTGGCCACAGTTCGGTTTCTATTAAAATAAACAATCGTGGTTGATAACGCTGTAAAAATTGCTGCATCAGCCCGACTGTATCCACTGGTAAAAATACTGCCTCAAACAAATCTGGATAATTTTGTGCAAATAATGCCTTAGCGCGTGCTTGGCCTGTGCGCGTGGTATTGGTGACCAGTACGGGTTGGCCCTGTTTTAAAAAATGTTCAATGATCGGTTGCGCAGCATTGGTTTCGCCCACCGATACCGCATGAATCCAGATGGCTCGTGTATTGTTTACTGTTTTTGTAATCTGAAAACGCTCAATCACCTCGGCTTGATAATCGGCTTGCAGACGTGAACGCTGCCAGACGCGCAGGCGATACAGCGGCACGATAATCGCCAGCAAGAATTGATACCAGAAAGGCGGTTGTTGCACAGGTTTTGGCATAATCAAAAAAGCCTACCGCTGCCTGCAAAACCAGATGCCTGCAACAATAGGCTTAACAAAAAATAGTTAGCCAGAGTGTAGCCTGTCTAAGGCCATAAGCCCAAGCTTATCCATTAGCAGGCTGGCTGTTTCCCTTTTTTGTTTAAAGGCAAATCCAATTATGGAACAGGATGAATGGATTTTTAAGCCAGCCTATGCAGAATTACTTAACAGAATCAGTTAAAAACGGATAATCCGTATAACCTGTTACACCTTCGGCATAATACGTGGCAGGATTTGGGGTATTTAGTTCTGCGTGTTGCTTGAAGCGTTCCAGCAAATCCGGATTGGCAATATACAACTGGCCAAATGCCACCGCATCTGCTTCACCTAGCTCTAATAAGCGTTCAGCCTGCTCACGCTCCAGCTTTTCATTGGCAATAAACACCCCGCCAAATTTCTGTTTAATCAGACCTGCCAAGCTGTCATCGGCCACATATTCACGCGCACAAATAAAGGCAATCTTGCGTGCGCCAAGCTGTTCGGCCACATAACCAAAGGTTTCCACCGGGTTATCATCACCCATATCATGCGCATCACGGCGTGGTGCCAAATGTACACCCACACGATCCGCGCCCCACACATCAATCAGTTGATCGGTGACTTCCAGCAGCAAACGCGCCCGGTTTTCCAGACTGCCACCATATTCATCATCACGCTGGTTGGTTTTGGTCTGCAAAAATTGATCAATCAAATAACCATTGGCGCCGTGCAGCTCCACGCCATCAAAACCTGCCGCCTTGGCATTAATTGCAGCCTGACGGTAATCCTGCACAATGGCTTTGACTTCTGCGGTGGTCAGCGCACGCGGGGTCACATAGTCTTTTTTAGGACGTACCAGACTCACATGACCTGCAGGCTGAATCGCACTGGGAGCAACCGGCAGTTCGCCATTTAAAAATATCGGGTCAGAAATACGGCCCACATGCCACAATTGCATGACCATACGGCCACCCGCAGCACGCACGGCATCAGTAATTTTTTTCCAGCCTGCTACTTGCGCATCCGACCAGATACCCGGCGTATCGGCATAACCCACCGCAGAGGGTGTAATGGCGGTGGCTTCGGTAATAATCAGGCCAGCACTGGCGCGCTGTACATAGTATTCCTGCATTAAATCATTCGGAATGCGTGACTCACCTGCACGCGAACGGGTAAGGGGTGCCATCACCAGACGATTGGGTAATTCAAGCGCACCCACAGTTAAAGGCTGAAATAAAATGGACATAACAACTCCTGAGCAATCAAGCACCTGAGCAATCAAGGCTTAGGCAATAAATTTCGGCAAGGAAGCAACAGCAATGCTGGCTACGACGATTGCTATCAATTTATGAGCTATAAGTCATGTTGCAAGGCTAAAAGAAATTGTTGAATGGTCTGCTCATCGCGCTCATAGAAGCTCCATTGCCCCACTTTCTGGCAACGGATCAGGCCAGCTTTTTGCAAAATCGCCAGATGATTGGATACCGTCGATTGTGACAGGCCAACTTTCTGGTCAATCTGGCCAGCACACACCCCGGCCTCAAACGAATGATACTGCTGGGCAAAATACTGCTCAGGCGTTTTCAGCCAGTGCAGGATATTACGCCGTACCGGATTGGCGAGGGCTTTTAAAATCGCCTCAGTATCCATTGCTCACTCACCTTAAGGATGCAAAAACCGCTGCTATTGTACGTTAGGAATATCGATCACAGAACATTCAACATACTAGAGTGTTAATTTATACTGCATACATTTATATTTGTCGATATTAATATCGTTTTTTTTAGATATAAGAACTGTAAGTCAAAACCTTTCTGCGCACTTCTGCCACTTAGACAAACTCAACTATAATGCCTTGATAAAATTTTTTAACACAATAATGAGTCTGTCATGACTGAACAACAATTACCGCCAGATTCAGATGATCCCGTTTGGCCGCCACATCAATCTCACCATCAGGCACAGTTATCGGGGCAAGCAGTGCAGCAGTACAAACCACGCAACGTGCTGAGTAAACTATTACCCATCATACTGCTCATAGCGCTGTTATTTGCCATTGGTCTGCTTGGTCGTAGTCTTGAACGCATGATGACCTCTACATTTTTAGTGCTTACACCGCTTATTTTTGGGGCGCTGATTAGCTATATAGTCAACTATAAAAAGCCTTTAGATTTTGGCCGTACCATCAAGTGGTTATTTATTTTTTGTGTGGGACTGCTTATTTTTTCAATCTTTGCGCTTAAAGAAGGCAGTATTTGCGTGATTATTGCCTCGCCCATTTTAATGACATGCTTAGTAGCTGGTGCTGGCATCATGCATTGGTTATGTCGCTATTTATGGAAACCTAACAAAGCCGTGTATAGCTTGGCGCTTCTGCCATTATTGCTGATGTTTGTCCCCGAACAATTAAGTACCACCCATAAAAGCGTTGAAAAAAGTATTTTAATTAATGCGCCTATTAACACCGTGTGGCAGCAAATTAATCATATTGAAGCCATTAAGCCCAGTGAATTTAAACCCAGCCTGTTATATGCCATTGGCGTGCCTTATCCCATTTCTGGCATTACCAATATTGTAAATGGTCAAAAAATTCGTCATTCTCGCTGGCAAAAAGACATCCATTTTGATGGCATGATTCAAGAGTCTATTCCCAATCAGTACCTACGCTGGAAATATCATTTTGACGCCGATTCCATTCCAAAAGGCGCGTTAGATGACCATGTGCAACTGGGTGGTAAGTATTTTGATTTTCAAGATACCAGCTATAGACTTGTGCCTATCAATGACCAGCAAACGCAACTGATTTTAAAAATTGACTATCGCGTGAGTACCGAAATTAATTTTTATACAGTTCAAGTGGCCAATATTTTATTGACTGATTTTGCACGGGTAATTTTAGATTTATATAAGCAAAGAAGCGAAGCACTAAACCCTGCATCTGCTTAATTCGACATCGGCTTGAAGTAGCTTTAGGCGCGTAAAAATAAGGCCAACCGCTTGAATATTGTGGTTAGCCTTGTTTTTTAAAATTTTTTAAAACATGATTTTAAGGAATCATGTTTACAGCCTGTTTAAAGCCCCATTTTTAAGCTGGCTTCAATAAACCGATCCAAATCACCATCTAGTACCGCACCGGTATTGGAATTTTCCACGCTGGTGCGCAAATCTTTCACCCGGGAATCATCCAGCACGTAGGAACGAATCTGGCTGCCCCAGCCAATATCCGACTTGGTGGCTTCCAGTGCTTGCTGGGCATCATTGCGTTTCTGGATTTCCAGCTCATACAACTTGGCGCGTAACAGCTTCCACGCACGGTCACGGTTGGCATGTTGACTACGCTCATTCTGGCACGCCACCACAGTCCCAGTGGGAACGTGGGTTAAACGCACCGCCGAATCAGTCTTGTTAATGTGCTGACCACCTGCACCCGATGCGCGATAGGTATCGGTGCGTACATCGGCCGGATTAATATCAATTTCAATGTTGTCATCCACTTCAGGCGATACAAACACCGCCGAAAACGAGGTATGGCGACGGTTGCCACTATCAAATGGTGACTTGCGTACCAGACGATGCACGCCAGTTTCAGTACGCAGCCAGCCAAAGGCATACTCACCCTCTACCCGAATGGTGGCGCTTTTAAGACCGGCCACATCACCTGCGGATTCTTCCATCACCTCGGCCTTAAAGCCATGCCGTTCAATCCAACGCAAATACATGCGTAGCAACATGGACGCCCAGTCTTGTGCTTCTGTACCGCCAGAACCGGCCTGAATATCCAAAAAGCAATTGTTCGGATCCATCGGATTGCTAAACATGCGACGGAATTCCAGCTTGCCCACTGCTTCATCGGCAGTTTTGAGTTCACTATCGACATCATCCAACAGGCTTTCTTCATCAGCTTCGACTGCCAGATCCAGCATGGCCTGTGCATCTTCCAGTTGCTGGCTTAACTCATCCAGCACACCCACAATATTTTCCAGCTCGCCCTTTTCCTTGGCCATGGTTTGCGCACGGCTTTGGTCATTCCAGATGGTAGGGTCTTCTAATTCGCGTAAGACTTCTTCTAGACGCTCTTTTTTGTGGTCGTAGTCAAAGATACCCCCTAAGCGTTTGCCCACGCTCACGCAAGTCCTTTAAACGCAACAAATACGGATTAATTTCCACAATACATCTCAAAACAATCAAAGAAGCTGAATTTTAGCACGTCTGCTTTGTTGCTCAACAGCCATGGCTTTTATTTAAAAACTTAAGAAGTCGTATTATTTTTAATCACGACTCCACATTGCTCGCATTCTCTCCATATTTTTCGGTATGCCGTGAGTTAACAACTCGGGTATTAGTTGCAGAAGTGTTACAAGTTAGGGCAAAAAAGCTGTAATCTTTACAAAATGTGTGTCATCGCAGTGCATAACTTTATAAATTAAAATATTAATCCATTGAAATACATCACAAAAAATAGGTAAATTGCACTTAACAGATTCAAGTTTGACTTATTCCTGACGCGCTGTAAGATGGCGAATGTGTAACAAATAATTTCTTTTAAGATTGGAGAATGACCATGAAAAAATTAGCTCTGGCTGCTGCCCTACTGGCCACTATGTCTGCTGCGAATGCCTATCAAACTGAAGTAGGTGGTGATTACACTTATTTTGACAACGACAATGGTGATAGCGCCAATGAACTGGGCGTCGATGCCAAGTATTATTTTAATCCAGTGACTGACAACAATGCGCCACTGGCTGAAGCAGGATTTATGAACCGTGCTAGCAATGTGGGTGTGCGTATTGCGGGTGATGATGCCGATGATAACACCACTGAATACGGTATTAACGGCGAATACTATGTACCAAATACTGACTTTTATGTTTCTGGTAATCTGTCACGTATCGAAAATGATGATGACCATGCCAACCAATATGGTGCTGAAATTGGTTACTTCCCAGCCCCTAACTTCCTGATTGCTGCCGGGCTAGTCGGTACTGAATACCATGATGATAGCAATACTGATCCTTCAATCCGCGCCAAGTATATAACCCGCGTTGGTCAGCATGACTGGAACTTTGAAGCCGGTGGTGTATTTGGTGACTTTGACAAATACAACGTAGCAGCCGATTACTATGTCGACAACACCTTTAGCATTGGTGGTGAATACGTTAATCAGGACTTAGGTGCTGGCGATTATGACACCTTTAACGTCCGTGCTCGTAAATTTATCAACCAGCAAACCAGTATTCAAGGTGAGTTAGGTTTTGGTGATGACACCAACACCGTAGGTATCCGTGGAACCTATCGCTTCTAAGTATTTGTTATTTAAAAAACCGCTACTCATCAGGAATAGCGGTTTTTTTATGCGCGCACTTTATGATTAGTCAACAAAATAAAATTTATGAAGCAGCCTAAAAAATTGACAAAATATTATTGCACGGTATTATTGCAAATATGTAACAAATTATTTGTTACGATTTCTGGGGAAATAAACATGAAAAAAATATTCTTAACGGCGGCTTTATTAGCGTCCATGTCTGCTGCAAACGCGTATCAAACTGAAGTCAACGCGACTTATGAAAATACTGATCTCGATGAAAATGATGTTGATACCTTTGGTATTGCCGGAACTTATTACATTAAACCGGTTAACGTAGGCAATGCACCACTGGCTGAAGCGGCATTTTTAAACAAAGCCAGCAATATCAGCTTAGCGTATACCAACGCAAGTCTGGATGAAGAAGAAAATGTTCTGGGCATCAATGTCAAAAACGAAATTGACCTTGATGTGGTGGGTTTAGCGGGCGAATTATATGTTCCAGATTCACAGTTTTATGTGAGTGCCGCGGTCAATCACACCAAGTCTACTGTGAAATCTTCTGCTGCCGGCATTAGTGCCAGTGAAGATGATGATGGCACCGGTTATGCCTTAGAAGTGGGTTATTTACCGATGACTGGTTTATTGCTGGCTGTGGGTGCCACCGATATGAGCGAAAGCGTTAATCCAGTTCAAATTATGAAGACTGGTTTTGTGTATGGCTGGGGTTCGGCAGGTGTTAGCGAGGAAGATACTGCCGCTACCTTACGTGCCAAGTATGTCACTGCTGTAGGCAGCAATAATATCAATCTGGAAAGCCAGATTTTAATTGGTGATGAAACTGCGTATCGTTTGGCCGGTGATTTTTATATCGATCCGACCTTGAGCATTGGGGCGTCATTTGCTGACACGACCCAAGATGACAGCGATTCAATTTTTGGCGTGCGCGTACAAAAATTCCTGACCCCAGTGGCAGCGGTTGGCTTAGGCTATAGCACCACTGATGGCGCGGATTCTTTTGGCATTAACGGAACTTTCCGTTTCTAAGCCAAACAAGGTCATTGCTTGATATCAAAACCGCCAACATTGCTTGGCGGTTTTTTTATTCTGATGATTGAACACAGCAGGCTGGATAGATTGAGAACACTTAAAAAAACTGCAAAGTAACCCTGTTATCAAAATGGATTATGACAAAATTTCCAAATGCTGAATCATAAGCTGCAACCGTTGCCGTCCCTGATAATCGTTAATATCCAGTTGATAGGCCACATGCACTTTTCTAATAGGTTGATCTAACGCCAACTGTCCGGCCATATTAAAGGCAATAGCTTCAAGTGCCGGATGCTGCAAATTTTTAAGCTTTAAGCGCAAATGCTGATCCTTGAGCCAGCGATATTCCAGCACATCAAAGTGGCCTTCAAATAATGGTGCTGCAAAACCCTGTCCCCATGGGCCAGCCTGCGCAAGATCACGGGCAGTATCCAAACTAAATTCATGCGATTGCAGTTCACCATCGGTCATGAGCTTGGCCGCAAAAAGGTCTGGGTCATGCGCGGCAATAATCTGCTGGAATGCGGCAGTAAACGCATCAAACTGCTGGCGTGGCAAGGTCAACCCTGCCGCCATGGCATGTCCACCAAAATGGCTCACCAGTTCAGGAGACTGCTCGGCCACCCGCTCAATGGCATCACGGATATGCACGCCCACAATAGAACGTGCCGAACCTTTGATAAACAGCCCATCTTCACTAGGCGCAAACACAATGGTCGGACGATGAAACTGCTCTTTTAAACGACCCGCCACAATGCCAATCACGCCCTGATGCCAACTTGGTTCAAACAGCACAATAGCCGGAGGAATATCGGTCAGTGTGTTGTAGGCAGAATGCGCCAGCAAATCCAGTGCTTCCTGTTTCATTTGCGCTTCGACCCGACGGCGCTCACGATTTAGCTCATCCAGCTTTTGTGCCAATGGCAATGCTTCTTCAAAAGTATTGGCCAGCAGACAATCAATGCCAATGCGCATATTTTCCATGCGGCCAGCGGCATTAATACGTGGGCCAATCACAAAGCCCAAATCCTGCGGACTAATTTTGTAGGCTTCGCGACCTGCAATTTCCAGTAAGGCCAATATTCCCGGACGACATGCGCCCTGCCGGATACGCGCTACCCCAGCAGCCACCAAAATGCGGTTATTTGCATCCAGTTGCGCCACATCGGCCACCGTACCAATGGCGACAATATCCAGATACTGGGTAAGGTTAATACTGGTTTTGCCCTGCTGTTTGCGCTGGGTGGCCAATGCTGCCAGCACATAAAATGCTACCCCAACGCCAGCCAGCGCCTTGCTGCCAAAATTGCAATCCGGCTGGTTAGGATTCACCACCGCTGCGCATTCTGGTGGAGTCTTGGTGGTGAGGTGATGGTCGGTAATAATCACTTGAATCGCAGCGGCATGGGCGGCAACCACGCCAGCATGACTCGAAATGCCGTTATCCACGGTGACAATCAGTTGTGGCTGATATTGCTCAATGGCCAGCGCCACAATTTCCGGGGTCAGGCCATAACCATACTTAAAGCGATCTGGCACCAGATAATCAACCTGAGCACCCATTTGACCGAGTGTCAGCATCATTAAGGCCGTACTGGTCGCCCCATCAGCATCAAAATCCCCAACGATCAAAATGCGGGTTTGCTGGTCAATGGCCTGATCCAGCAGGTTGACTGCACAGTCCAGCCCTTTCATGTGATGTGCCGGGATCAGCCGATTGAGTTTAAGGCTCAGCTGTTCCACCGATTCCACCCCACGCGCAGCATACAATCGCGCCAGCAAAGGTGATATATGCTCACTCAGTTGCGCGGCAACAGGCGGACAGGGTCGTGCAATCAGCTGGTATGAGGACATGATAAAGGTAAAATGCAAAGATACAAAAAAGACAGGCTGCACGCTAACACGTAATTCAGCCTGATGAACCCTAACAGCCAGCAAATTTAGGGCATTAAGCGTTCAATACGCCAGCCTGTGTCGCTCAAACTGTCAGGAATGTATTTTAAACGGTCATGCAGGCGATTGGGTCTGCCCTGCCAGAATTCATAATAGGCAGGTGTAAGGCAATAACCGCCCCAAAAAGCAGGCTTATTAATTTCACCCGCACCCTCAAGCTGCTGGTTCAAATCGGCAAAGCGCCGTTCCAGCAATTCACGACTTTCAATGATACCACTTTGCGGCGTACTGACATGCGCTGCAATCTGGCTGTCACGCGGGCGCTTATGGAAATAATCGCTAGATTCCTGCTCACTAATGCGCTTAACCTGCCCATGAATGCGCACTTGCTGTTCTAAGGCAGGCCAGAAAAACAACAGCTCAGCATACGGATTGGCCGCCAGATCAAGGCCTTTTTGACTGTCATAATTGCTATAAAAATAAAAACCTTGGTCGTCCGCGCCACGCAGTAGCACGGTGCGGGCATGTGGACGGCCATTGGCATCGGCGGTAGCCAGCGTCATAGCATACGGTTCAGTTACCTGTGACTGCAAGGCAAAATCCAGCCACTTTAAAAACTGGCTTAAAGGATCAGCGGACAAATCATGCACCTGCAAACTGCCTTTGCCATAGTTTTGCCGTAATTCGCTTAAATCCTTCATACTCATGGAGATTTCACCTTAGCGCTATCAATAGTACAGTTAAAAAAGCCACCTACTTTATGCAGCAACACCACGGCTACGGATCAGGTCAGCCAGTTGATTGGCCAGCTGATCCACTTGCTCCTGCGTTTCGCCTTCCACCATCACCCGGATCACAGGTTCAGTGCCGGATTTACGGATGAGCAAGCGGCCACGACCAGCCAGTTGTTTTTCTGCTTCCTCAAAAGCCTGACTTAAGGCTGGATCAGCATACGGGTCAATCATTTGCGCCAGACGCACATTGATCAGCGCCTGCGGCAAAATGCTTAAGCCTGCCGTAAGTTCATGCAGGGCTTTTTGCTGTGCCACCATTTGCGCCAGAACCTGCAAGCCACAAATTAACGCATCGCCAGTGGTGCTTTTATCTAGACACAAAATATGCCCAGACGGCTCGCCGCCAATTTGCCAGCCCGCGCTTTCCAAATCTGCCATCACATAGCGATCACCCACCTTGGCACGCTTAAAAGCAATATTGCGGGCTTTTAAGGCCAGCTCTAAACCCATGTTGCTCATCAAAGTGCCGACCACGCCATCAATGGCGCAGCCTGCCTGCGTGGCCAGAATATATAAAATGGCATCGCCATCCACCAGCTTGCCGTGCTGATCCACCATGATAATGCGGTCAGCGTCGCCATCTAATGCGATACCCACATCCGCCTGATGATCCACCACCGCTTTTTGCAAACTTTCCGGATGGGTTGAACCACAGTTGGCATTGATATTCAGGCCATCCGGCTGATTATGCAGTGCAATCACCGTGGCACCCAGTTCACGTAAAATGGCAGGGCCAACCATATAACCTGCCCCATTGGCACAGTCAATCACCACTTTTAAGCCTTTAAGATTCAGGTGATACGGAAAACTGGACTTACAAAATTCAATGTAGCGGCCGTTGGAATCCTTGATGCGGTAGCTTTTACCAAGCTGGTCAGGCGCACTAATTTCAATTGGCTGTTCAATTTGCGCACTAATGGCATTTTGCACATCATCCGGCAGTTTTTTACCTTCGCTGGAAAAAAACTTGATGCCATTGTCAAAATAAGGATTGTGCGAGGCTGAAATGACAATACCTGCATCGGCATGAAAGGCGCGGGTCAAATGCGCAATCGCTGGCGTTGGCAATGGTCCTAGCATGAGTACATCCACACCCGCTGCATTGAGGCCAGCCTGCAACGCGGCTTCCAATACGTAACCAGACAAACGCGTGTCCTTGCCCATCATCACCTTGGCCTGTCCTTTTTTGGCCTGACTGGCAAACACGCGTCCTGCGGCAAAGCCGAGCTTTAATGCAAATTCTGGGGTAATTGGGTCTTCGCCAAATTTTCCACGAATGCCATCGGTGCCAAAGTGGCTCATGTTTTTTCTCTCTAATCGAATGAAAGCGGGCAATAGAACGCTATAGGTTAAAACAAAGTTTACTTAAACTTTTTAAGTTTTTGTAAAAATTAAATGCAGTAAAATAAAAAACCGCCAAGATATTTGACGGTTTTTAAGGCAAGCTTAGGACAAACGCCAGCTTGGCTAAAATTAGCCAACCCGGTAGTTGGGTGCTTCTTTGGTAATGGTCACATCATGTACATGCGATTCTTTCATGCCTGCCGACGTAATTTTGACAAACTTCGGTTCACTGCGCATGGTTTCAATATCTTTACAACCGGTATAGCCCATGGATGAACGCAAGCCGCCCATTAACTGATGCACAATGCCACTCATCGGGCCTTTGTACGGCACGCGGCCTTCAATCCCTTCGGGTACTAATTTCTCAACACCATCTTTGGCATCTTGGAAATAGCGGTCGCTTGAACCTGTCGCCCCAGCCATCGCACCCAATGAACCCATGCCGCGATACGCTTTGTAATAACGACCTTGAAATAATTCAACGTCACCTGGTGCTTCTTCTGTGCCTGCCAGTAATGAACCAATCATAATCACGCTGGCACCTGCGGCAATGGCTTTGGCCACATCCCCTGAAAAGCGGATACCACCATCGGCAATGACAGGAATTTGATTATTGAGCGCACGTGCCACGTCATCAATGGCAGAAATTTGTGGAACGCCAATACCGGCCACAATACGTGTGGTACAAATGGAACCGGGGCCGATGCCTACTTTGACTGCATCTGCGCCTGCATCCAGCAAGGCAAGGGCTGCATCAGCCGTGGCAATATTACCGCCAATCACTTGAATATGTGGATAATTTTGTTTTACCCAACGCACGCGCTCAATCACGCCATGCGAATGACCATGCGCCGTATCCACCACAATCACATCAGCGCCAGCTTCTACCAGTGCTTCTACGCGAGATGGCGTATCTGCACCTGTACCGACTGCCGCACCCACCCGCAAACGACCCTGAGAGTCCTTGCAGGCATTGGGATACAGCTCGGCTTTACGGAAATCATTGACGGTAATCAGGCCTTTTAGGACAAAATCATCGGCAATTACCAGCACTTTTTCAATGCGGTGCTGTTGCAAAAGAGCCTTGATGGTTTCGTTGGATTCACCTTCACGTACCGTTACCAGTTGATCCTGCGGGGTCATGATATTGCTAACCGGCTGGTTCAGGTTGGTTTCAAAGCGGGTATCACGGCCAGTCACAATGCCCACTACCTTGCTACCTACCACGACCGGCACGCCACTAATATTATGGGCACGAGTCAGGGCAATCAGCTCACCCACGGTGGTGTCTGGCGAAACAGTAATCGGGTCTTTAACCATACCGGCTTCATATTTTTTGACCCGGCGCACCTCGCTTGCCTGTGCGGCAATATCCATATTTTTGTGCAGGATGCCAATACCGCCTTCCTGTGCCATGGCAATGGCCATGCGCGACTCGGTGACAGTGTCCATGGCAGCAGAAACCAGCGGAATATTCAGCTCAATTTCACGGGTCAAACGTGTCTTTAGCGAGACATCTTTTGGCAGAACATTGGAATAAGCAGGGAGTAATAAGACATCATCGAAGGTTAACGCTTCTTGAACGATGGTCAGCATAACAGTCTCACTGGTTAGTTGCGTGCGGCATTATAACCGAAAACCATGAGTGAACGCGACGGGCTTTTTTCACCGGATGATTTGCCCGCTGCGTTAATCCTCATGGTCAGTCTTTTATAGCAAAACCCGCCGGATATCCGCCAGAATTTTAGTCAAGGCATGGGTAAAGCGTGCGGCATCGGCACCGTTAATGACTCGATGATCATACGACAATGACAACGGCAGCATCAGGCGCGGCTCAAATTCCTGACCATTCCAGACTGGCTGCATGCTGGCCGGTGAAATACCCAAAATCGCCACCTGCGGCCAGTTGACCAGCGGCGTAAAGGCCGTACCACCAATGCTACCCAAGCTGGTAATGGTAAAGCTGGCACCTTGCAGCTCCTGCGGTTTGAGTTTTTTGTCACGGGCTTTCTGGCTGAGTTCGCCCAACTGGATGGCAATCTCTTTAATGCTTAAGGTGTTAGGATTACGCAGCACTGGTACGGTCAGACCATCTGCGGTGGCCACCGCAATGCCGATATGAATTTCATTACGCAGTACAATGGACTTTTGGTCATCGGCCAAATGGCTATTAAAATAAGGTTCTTGTTTGAGTAAATACGCCAGCGCCTTGATAATAAACGCCAGAATGGTCAGGCTAATCTGCTGTTTTTTATAGTCAGCCTTGAGGGTATTGCGCCAATTTTCCAGTTCAGTAATATCCGCCAGATCAAACTGGGTAACTTGTGGAATAAAATTATTTAAGGAAAGTTGCGGCACCGAAACCTGTTGCAAGCGTGTCATCGGCTGAACAGTGCTACCGCCAAACGGGTCAAAATCCGGCAAGGCTGGCAATCCACCAGCGGCCAATGCACTATTTTGGCCGCTGGTAGCGGGTTTATCTGTATTCAACGTATGCTTAACAAAGGCCAGTACATCTTCCTTGATCATGCGTGCATTAGCACCGGATGGCGTCACCTGCGCCAAGCTAACGCCAAGCTGACGTGCCAGTTGCCGTACTGCTGGGCCGGCGTAGACTTCACTATTGGCCTTGATTTGTTCAGCATTTAAAGACTGCGCTGCTGGCTGATCCTGTGCTTCAGGTGGATTTTGACCAGAATTAGGGCTGACTTTCGTACTAGAATCATCACTAGCAGCACTGGCCGAATCTACGGAGGCTTGCGCAGAGGATGCCTTGCTTTCAGAGGTTGTCGTACTTGCTGACTCTGTTTGACTGGCCTCAATGCTTAAAATGACCATGCCCTGTTTCACTTTCTGTCCCATTTTGAGCTTGATTTCTTTAACAATACCGCTCACTGGACTAGGTACTTCCACACTGGCCTTGGCCGATTCCAGCACGATCAGGCTTTGTTCTTTCTCAATACTATCGCCAACGCTAACCAAAATTTCCGATACATCGGCTTCATCTACGCCAAGGTCGGGCACCTTAACGTCTTTGATGGCTGATGCTGTACTCTCTGTTGCTTTACTACTTGCTGCCGCATCCGGCTGTTCTGCGACTGCCTGTTGTGGCGTTACATCAGATTCGTCGATATTATTGGATGCTTTAGTGGCCTGTTCAGAGAGGTCACTGGGGGTAGCGTTTTCACCGGCTTCACTGTCCAGTTCAAACAGCACATCGCCCTGCTTAACCGTTTGACCTTGGCTGATGGCAATGGATTTGATCACCCCGCTCAGCGGACTGGGCACTTCCACACTGGCCTTGGCCGACTCCAGCACCAGCAGGCTTTGTTCCTTGTCGATGCGGTCACCGACCTTAACCAGAATTTCTGACACATCCGCGCTATCCACACCCAGATCAGGGGCTTTAATGTCCATACTGCTTACTCCTGTTCTGGCGCTTTGGCAGGTTGCTGTGTTGGCTGAGATGCCGCCTGATCTAATCCTTGTTGGCTATTGCTGTCGATACCAGCGCCTGCATCCTTAGTATTCGCCTCATTACTGCTAGCAGCAGCCGTGGTCACGTCATGAAGGGGCGCAGCCGCTTGAGGCATCCATGGCGCGGGAATATCCGTTTCCAGCTCAAAACTGGAAATGGCATCCTTCACCATGCGCCGATCGACTTCACCTTCATCGGCCAGCAGCTTGAGGGTAGCCACCACAATATGCGCGGCATCCACCCCAAAGTAGGCGCGCAGGTTTTCACGGGTGTCCGAGCGGCCAAAACCATCGGTGCCCAGTGCCACATAAGGACGGCTATCCGGCAAATAAGCGCGGATTTGTTCGCTATAGGCGCGGATATAATCGGTTGCAGCCACCACCACGCCCTGATAATTGGCCAATTGCTGCGCCACCCACGGCACTTGAATCTCAGCTTCATCACGCAGTGGATGCAGGCGGTTTTGCAGCTCACATTGCATGCCATCACGTGCCAGTTCGTTAAAGCTGGTGACGCTCCATACGTTGGCATGAATGGCATATTCATCTTTTAAAATTTGCGCGGCTTTTTGCACTTCACGCAAAATCACCCCTGAGCCTAACAGCTGAACGCTGGCTTGTTCATCCTCCTGCAATAAATACATACCACGACGAATCCCTTGTTCCACACCTTCGGGCATGGCTGGCTGTGGGTAGTTTTCATTCATGATGGTCAGGTAATAGAAAATACGTTCTGCACCGCCATCTTCCTTTGACCCATACATACGGCGCAAACCATCTTGCACAATCACCGCCAGCTCATAGCCAAAGCACGGGTCATAGCTCATACAGTTCGGCACGGTATTGGCCAGCACCTGTGAATGGCCGTCCTGATGCTGTAAGCCTTCGCCGTTTAACGTGGTACGGCCTGCGGTAGCACCCAGCAAAAAGCCCTGTGCCTGACAGTCACCTGCTGCCCAGATTAAATCACCCACACGCTGAAAACCAAACATGGAATAAAACAAATAAAATGGAATCATCGGCAAGGCATTAGTGGAATAACTGGTGCCCAAGGCAATCCACGCACTGAGTGCGCCAGCTTCATTAATACCTTCTTGCAGCATGTGACCATCTTTGGCCTCGTGATAGTTCATGAGCTGTTCGCTGTCTTCCGAGGTATACAACTGGCCACTGGCTGAATAAATCCCCAACTGACGGAACATGCCTTCCAGTCCAAAGGTGCGCGCTTCATCAGGCACAATCGGCACCACACGGTCACGCAAGGCTTTATTTTTGAGCAAATTGGATAAAATCCGCACAAATACCATGGTGGTTGAATATTCCTTGTCGCCACTGCCATCCAGCACCTGCTGAAAACTGGACAACTCAGGAATTTCCAACGCCACCGCGTCCTGACGCCGTGCCGGCAAATAACCGCCCAAAGCCTCACGACGCGCACGCATGTATTTAATTTCCGCTGAATCATCATGCGGCCGGTAAAACGGTAAGTCCGGCAATTGCTCATCAGTAAGCGGTAAATTAAAGCGATCGCGGAAATAGGTCAGCGCTTCGGCCTGCAACTTTTTAATCTGGTGGGTTTTATTGATACTTTCGGCTTCTGGCGACAGGCCATAGCCTTTGACGGTTTGCGCCAGAATCACCGTGGGTTGTCCTTGGGTTCTTGCCGCTTCTGCATAGGCAGCATAAACCTTAAACGGATCATGGCCACCGCGATTCAAGCTATTGATATCTTCATCGCTCAAATCTTTCACCAATTCTGCCGTTTCAGGATACTTGCCAAAAAAGTGCTCGCGCGCATAGGCACCACCACGCGCCTGATACATTTGGTAATCACCATCCAGTGCTTCATCCATGCGTTGTTGCAGGGCACCGGACTGGTCTTTGGACAGCAAGGCGTCCCAGCGTTTGCCCCATACCACCTTAATCACACGCCAGCCTGCACCCCGAAAAATCGACTCTAGCTCCTGAATAATTTTGCCGTTACCGCGCACTGGCCCATCCAGACGTTGCAAGTTGCAGTTAATCACCCAGATCAGGTTGTCCAGCTTTTCACGTCCTGCCAGCGAGATCGCGCCCAAGCTTTCAGGCTCATCCATTTCGCCATCACCCAAAAATGCCCACACCTTGCGGTTTTCATCTTTGATGAGCTTGCGATTGGTTAGGTACTTTTGAATATGCGCCTGATAAATCGACATAATGGGGCCAAGACCCATTGATACCGTTGGAAACTGCCAGTAATCCGGCATCAGATAGGGATGCGGATAGCTGGATAAGCCCTGCCCACCCACCTCACGCCTAAAATTGGTCAATTGCGCTTCACTTAAACGGCCTTCCAAGAACGAGCGCGCATAAATCCCCGGCGCAGAATGCCCTTGGTAATAAATCATATCGCCGCCAAAATCTTGGCTGGCTGCCCGAAAAAAATGGTTAAAACCCACATCATACAAGGTGGCGCTGGAGGCAAACGTAGCCAAATGCCCGCCCAGATCATCATGGTTTAAGTTGGCGCGCAACACCATGGCCAAGGCATTCCAGCGAATCAAGGCGCGAATCCGCCGTTCCATGTAGGCGTCACCCGGCAAGCTGGCTTCTTCATTTACCGCAATGGTATTTTTATACGGGGTATTTAAGCGCTGAATCGGAACATGGCGTGCAATGGCTTGCTGATATAAGGCTTTTAATAAAAAGGCCGCACGATCAAGGCCAACCTGTGCAATCACTGAATCAAACGCATCCTGCCATTCCTGAGTTTCCATTGCGTCAGGATCTTTATAAAACGCCATGCTGCGATGCTCCATTTTTTTTGGTATTGGTGCTTTGATTTTATAAACCAAGATCAACAACATTCAATGGGCAATAAGCCTCAGAATTGCAACGTAATGTAGGCTAACCCTATCAATTCATCGTCAGGCTATATTTTTTAGACAAAAAAAACCCGGTAAAGACCGGGCATTTTTAAAATGAGGGTAATGCAGTCAACAAAAATCAGGAATCGCGTTTTGGAGCCAGAGCCAGATAAGTCGCTGGATTTTCACGCTTACCATCTTTTAACACTTCATAATGCACATGCGGGCCAGTACAGCGTCCGGTACAACCGACCGCAGCAATATTCTCGTTGGCTGTCACATGCTCGCCTACGGTCACAAACAAGCGTGACGCATGGCCATAACGGGTAATCAGCCCATTGCCATGATCAATTTCAACCAGATTGCCATAACCGCGTACCCAGCCTGCCCGGATCACCACGCCATCACCAGTCGCATAAATTGGCGTGCCTGTTGGTGCCGCCAGATCAATCCCGGGGTGGTATTCGCCACGACCCGACATGCTGCGATAGCCAAACTTGGACGATACGCGCGCATTGGCAATCGGCTCAAGCGCCAGCAGGTTGGTGGCACTGACATTCAAATTGGTTTCTGGGGCTGGAGCACCCGGCTCACGATAAGAGCGCGTAATGGTTAAGGCTTGGGATAGCTGACCCAGATTATCCTGATGCGCTTGCGCCTGACGGGAGATTTCATCAATCTGTTGTTGAATGCCATCGTCATCGGCAGTGGCCAATACACTCATTTCGCCGGTGTATTCACCGCCCATGCCAGTACCGTGGTCATGGTAGTGGTCATGTTGCTCAGCAGCCTCAATCAGGCCGCTCGCGCTGAGCGAATCCACCAGTTGTTGTTGGGTAGTCCACATGTGGCTCACGTAGCTGTCAGCAGCGCTTTGGTCAGCAGATGTATCAAGTAAAGTCTGTGGGTTGGCAAATGATGATGAAGCAATCCATGCTGTAAAAGATAAGGCTAAAAAAATCCGGCGCTTATGCATATAACTATAATCTCTTTCCTGTCCTGCTGTTAGATCAAATGATGCGTTTGGCACTTGCTCCGGGATTAAAAAATCGTTTAAGGTTAAACGGCTTTTTTAACACAAAGACTTAGCCATGAAGCGTCCAGTTCACGCCTTTGCAACGCATCATCAGGATTTAAAAACAGGGGGTTTGCAGTTTCTCCAAGCACAAATGCTATCTCTGGAAAAACTTACGCAATTGACAAAGCCCGTCTTGCCTCAAAATGAAAACTGGCAAGTGGTGTCCTTTCAGGAAGGAATACTTTGTGTTGCTGCCGAACAATATGCAGCGGTAAGCCAATTACGATATTTACAAACACATTACATTAAGCAACTTCGTAGCATCACCGAGTTTAAAGATTTACGCGCCATTAAGGTCATTGTAGAAGCAAAACCAACACCGAAAATCGTGTCGCACCTGCCTTTACCATCACTTAATGAGCCAACTCGGCAAGCTATTTTAGAAGCTGCCACCCTCATTCATGACCGCGAGCTTAGCGAAGCTTTACGTCGTTTGGCAAGCAAAAAATGATCGAAAATTGAGCACAATGTGAATTTAGTTTATTTTTTGAGCAACATAAAAATACAAAAACCTGTGGATTGTTACATTGCAAACCTAATGATATAAGGAAGTTAACCCGCTTTTACGTAAGAAATGGGGCAATTTACATCGTCATCAAATGTCACAATTTCATAACACTCTGGTGTGGCTAAAATTTTGCGTAAGAGCTGGTTATTGAGCGCATGACCGGATTTATACCCTTCAAAGCGGCCAATCAAGCTATGGCCAATCAGATAAAGGTCACCAATGGCATCTAACATTTTGTGCCGCACAAACTCGTCGCGAAAGCGCAACCCTTCTTCATTGACCACGCCTTGCTCATCCACGCCAATGGCATTATCCAGCGTCGCGCCAAGTGCCAGATTATGCTGGCGCATGTATTCAAGGTCACGCATAAAGCCAAAGGTGCGCGCCTGACTAATTTCTTCAATAAACGAGGTCGTGGAAAAGTCTACTTCTGCGGTTTTATATTCGTCCTGAAAGGCGGGATGGTCAAAATCAATCGTGAAGTTGACCTGAAAACCATGATACGGCAAAAAGGCCGCTCGCTTATCCTCAACACATACCTCAACAGGCTGGATAATGCGGATATATTGCTTGGCCGCATTTTGTTCCTGCAAACCGGCTTGCTGTAGTAAATAAATAAATGGGCCAGCACTGCCATCCATGATGGGAATTTCTGGGGCAGACACCTCAATAATGATGTTATCAATGCCCATGCCCGCCAGCGCACTCATTAAATGCTCAACAGTGCTAATGCGTGCCTCACCCTGTACCAGATTGGACGACATCACGGTTTCTTGTACCAAGGAGGCACTGGCCGGAATATCCACTGGTGGCTCTAAATCAATGCGCCGAAATACAATACCGCCATCAATGTGATGCGGTAAAAAATTAATAAAAACGTTTTTACCGCTGTGCAGGCCAATGCCGCTTGCCCGGATCACATGTTTGATAGTTCGCTGTTTCAGCATAAAGATTGATTGGTAAATGCAAGGCTATTAAAAGCAAGACGCCTAAATTAACATTATTGAGTTCAATAGAAAACAGGCCTGTCCATCCAACTGATCGACAGGCCTGCTTTTGATCGCAATTTGATAAAATTTTGATAAACATGTGCCAGCCTAGGGCTAACACATATTATCAATCATATTATTTTTTCTGCTGATTTTTCAGATAATCCTGAATACTCATCGGTGCAGGACGCGCCGGTGCGGCGGGTGCAGGTGCCGCTTGTGGGGCTGCTGCGGGCGCACTGGTCGCACGACGGCTAATTGCGGGTGCATCCTCTTCATCCATAGGCTGACTGGCAGCAGCAGGTGCCACGGCTGCTGCTGGTGGCTGAGCAACAGGCGCCGCCGCTACAGCACGCTTGGCAGGCACTGAAAAGTCGACTGGATCGCGATTTAAGCCAGTCGCAATCACGGTAACCCGTAACTCATCACGGGCATCTGGATCAAACACGGTGCCATAGAAAATATCACCTTCATCAAGATCGGCAATTTGTCCTACCACTTCAGAAATAATATCAATTTCGCGCGGCTTCACATCATCCGCACTGGTAATGTTAATCAGCAAGCCTTTGGCATTTTCCAGACGCACCTGATCCAGCAATGGGCTACGAATGGCTTGTTCAGCCGCTTGGCGCGCACGGTCTTCACCACGCCCGATACCAATACCCATCATGGCATAGCCACGGGTACTCATGGCGGTTTTTAAGTCAGCAAAGTCGAGGTTGATATGACCATGATTCACCACCAGATCAAAAATGCTGCGTACGGCATTGAGTAACACGTCATCAGCCTTTTTAAAGGCTTCTTTCATGGAAATATCGCCATACACGCTAAGCAGTTTCTGGTTTGGAATAATAATGAGTGAATCTACATGTTTTTCTAATTCATCAATTCCTTTCTCGGCTGATTTTTGACGCTTACGGCCTTCAAAGGTAAACGGTGTCGTGACCACACCCACGGTCAAAATACCCATTTCCTTGGCCACTTCAGCCACAACCGGTGCAGCGCCTGTGCCTGTACCACCGCCCATTCCTGCGGTGACAAACACCATGTCAGTGCCTTCAAGTTGATCACGAATCTGGTCACGGGCTTCTTCAGCCGAGGTACGACCCACTTCAGGATTGGCACCAGCGCCCAGTCCGCGGGTACTTTGCTGACCCAACTGCACATTAAAAGGCGCTTTCATGCGATCCAGCGCTTGTTTGTCGGTATTGGCACACACAAATTTTACGCCAGAAATTTCTGACTCAACCATGTGTTGTACTGCATTACCGCCGCCGCCACCCACACCAAAAACGGTAAAACGGGCCTGCCCATTGTTGTCAACAACTTCATCTTCAATTAGCGTAAATGAGGACATGACCTTTTGGTCTCCAATAGTTATATGGCAGCTGTTATGCCCGTAGCACTGCCTAAGTTAAGTAAAAAGAGTTCAGTAAAAAAGCCGATTCAACAAATGAGCATGCGTTGCCCCATGTCCACTGTCAAGTGAAAACGGATATTCAACAACAAACTCAGCGCCTCTTTTAAATAGGATGCACGGACTCATCCATTGAACCCACAATTGGTGTTTTATAACGTCGCGTCTTATACACTAGACCAGCTGACGCAGCTTTTCTAACATATTCTGTACCGGTTGCATGACATATTGCTGTAACCAGCCCTGCTGATGACCCACGGTGGTTTCCACATCAGGCTCTGAGGTTTGTTCACTTTGGCTATACATCAGCAAACCGCTGGCGGTGGCATAAATGGAACGGCGCAACAGAGGGCGCTTTTCTTCACTAATGTCGACTGCCAATGGGGGATTCCCCAGATGCGCAGAAATACCAAGCACACGCCGCGCCAGCGCAACTGCCCCTTCAATCTGGCAAGCGTCACCGGTAAGCACGACGCCATGGCGCAAGATATTAATAGCACCGCTTTGCTCTAGTTGCTGCCGCACTTCCTCAAAAATTTCTTCATAACGCGCGGCAATAATTTCTGCCAGTTCAATCCGGCTGATAATCATGCCCGGTGCAATGCCAATGCCCGGAATCTGGATCATCTGATCGGGCTTGATGGCGGTTAAATCCACGCAGCCATAACGAATTTTTAAGGTTTCAGCCTGCTCGGTGGAGGTTTGCAGCACAGATGCAATATCGCGGGTAACATGTTCACCACCACGTTGCAGGGTATGACTTAAGATCAGCCGGTTTTCCAGATATACCGCAATATTGGTGGTGCCTGCGCCAATGTCCATCATGCACACACCGTATTCTTTTTCGTCTTTCAGCAGTACGGCTTCACTGGTGGCCAGCGTTGAAATAATGGTGCGTTCTACCCCAATCCCAGCACTTTTTAAGGCTTTGTCCAGATTTTGCATGGTATTGATGGGTAGCATCATCAGGTGATAATGACCGGTAATAAAGTTGCCCGACATATTAATCGGATGATCAACCCATTCTGGCTGGTCATCAATCGCGACGCCGAGGGAAACGGCATTGGTTAAATAATGATCCGGCATCAAATGACTGCTTTTGGCCATTTCCAGCGTACGCACAATTTCGGTGGTGCTAATCGCCTGATTCATCACCGGCGTACGGCCTGAGGCGTTAAAGCTTTTTAGCTCAGCACTGGGAATCGCCACCCACGCGGTGTGAATCCGGCAATCGGCCATATCTTCGGCCTGTGCCACAGCATCCTTGATGGCAGCAACCACTTTATCCAGATTTTTAATCACGCCTTTGCTCATGCCGCGGTTGGGCGCATGTGCCATACCAATTACTTCAATCCGGTCAGGTGCATGAATCCGGCCAATCAGCACCGATACCTTGTGGGTTCCGATATCAATGGCAACAACAGATGGAACCGCTTCATTCATGACATTTACCATGGTTTATGTATTCAAGTCTCATCAATCTTCTACTCATCGATTGATCACAGGTTGAGCAAGGGAATTTACCGCTGGCAGCTGTGGTTCAACCACAAACTTGCCTTCTACAATTTTTGGCGGCTGGGCGTTTTTCCACTGTAAGGCAAGGCCATTACGGTAGCGCAAATCAACAGCCACAATATTGGGCCATTGTGCTTTTAATTCGGTGACCCCGAGCTGGCTCAGACGATGCAGCTTGGTGAGGGTCTGATCCTGATCGACAATAACACGCAGACCGTTATTAAACTGCATAAACCACGTCATGCGGTCGGTCAGGTGCAATTCCTTGAGCTGCATGCCCATTGGTGCAAACCACTGGTTAATTTGCCGGTATTGCTGCATGAGCTGTGCCGAGTGACTGGCCGGACCATGCAGTAACGGTAAATCGCGCCGGTCGACATAACGCGCTTCTACAAAAACATGCCCACTATCACTGAGCAAACGGCCACTGCCCCAGCGTGCAATGGGATGCCGTGGTGTCGCACGCACCACCATGCCATTTGGCCAGTGCCGCGTCACCACCACCCGATCTACCCAAGGCAGGGTTAAAGCCATATCACGCAGGCTTTCTAGGTCGGTGGTAAAAAAGCCTTCTTTGACCAGCGGCTGTAGCTTGTCTTGCAGCAATCGTTGTTGCAGCGGATTCAGCTCGCCAACCACCTGAACCGAGGCAGCAGGTGCATGCCGGATGGTGTTTAGCATCATCCAGAAGCCCACGCCACACAACAGCATGGCCAGAATCACCAACAGCCAGCTACCCCACCAGGACGCACGTTCCCAGCGGTTGGTCTTACTGGGCGTCTTGACCGAAGTGGCTTTACGGCGCATGGAAATGGGAAGCTCTGCCATAATGACATTAACCCGCGCTTGATGTTTGCTGGATGTGAGGCAGCGTATCAGAATGCGTTGGAGAAAGCGTTTGCTGCAAAATAAGCTGGCAAAGTTCAGCAAAACCATGACCTGCCGCCTTGGCCGCCATCGGAACCAGCGAGTGATCAGTCATGCCGGGTACAGTATTGACTTCCAATAACCAGAAATTGCCCTGCTCATCCTGCATGGCATCAATCCGACCCCAGCCCGTTGCACCCACGGCATTAAAAGCGCGCAAGGCCAGTGATTGAAGTTGCTGTTCTTCAGATTGACTTAAACCACTAGGAATACCGTATTCGGTGTCGTTGCGCTGGTACTTGGCTTCGTAATCATAAAAAGCGGCGTCGCTTGGCGGTTGCAGGCGAATGACCGGTAAGGCCTGACCATTGAGAATCACCACAGTAAATTCGCGGCCGGTAATCCAGCGTTCTGCCATGACCACAGCATCATGCACAGCAGCCTGCACATAAGATGGCTTGAGTTGTTCGAGGGTTTCCACCTTGCTCATGCCAATGCTGGAACCTTCATGCACCGGTTTGATGATGAGCGGCAGACCCAGTTCCTGTACCACCTGAGCAAAATCAGTATCCTGATCCAGCAGGCGATAAGCAGCCGTGGGCAGTCCACAGCCTTGCCACAATTGTTTGGTTTTGGCTTTATTCATGCCCAGCGCCGAGGCCAATACCCCACTGCCGGTATAGGGCACATTAAGCCACTCCAGCAAACCCTGAATCTGGCCGTCTTCACCGCCACGGCCATGCAGCACAATAAAGGCACGGTCATAGGCAGTAATTTCAGTAATCGGACGTGTCGCTGGATCAAAGGCTTCGGCATTAATGCCCTGCGTTTGCAATGCCTGCAACACGGCCTGACCACTATTTAAGGAAACTTCACGTTCGGCAGAATGACCGCCAAACAATACCGCAACTTTGCCAAAATCCGTGCTTTGTATGTGTGACACGCTATACGTCCATCTTTTAAAACATTCTTTTACGATGACCCAAAATAAAATCGGGAGAGTCGCACCAAAAAAGGCTCAATCTAGCATGAGCACTCCTGTGCAGCAGTCCGCCATGTTAGACAAGTCTGCACAAATGACCAAATTTGTTTTTGGTCGCGATCCGCTCAGCATTGAACCTGATTATACCGCTGCTTTATATCGCACTCACTGCCCAGTATGACAGCTTAATGACTATTTTGCCTTTAAATACAAGCCTTGTTGCGCCAGCTCCAGTGAAATTGCCCCGACATTGCCTGCGCCTTGAGTCAGCAATAAGTCATTGGGCTTTAACACATTTTGTAACACTACAGGCAACTGGCTTTCCACTGGGTCAACCAGAATCGGCTCAACCTGACCACGCAAGCGCAAGCTACGCGCCAGACTGCGGCTATCTGCGCCGACAATCGGCTTTTCACCAGCCGGATAAACCTCCAGCAATAACAGCACATCCACCTGTGACAGCACATCGACAAAATCTTCAAAACAATCACGGGTACGGGTAAAACGGTGCGGCTGGAACAGCATGACCAAACGGCGATCCGGATGACTTTGCCGCGCGGCCTTGATGGTGGCCTCTACTTCCTTGGGATGATGGCCATAATCATCAACCAGCTTGACATTGCCCTGATCCTGCGCAAATTCGCCCTGAATCTGAAAGCGGCGACCCACCCCGGAAAACCCTTCCAGCGCACGGCTAATCGCCGCATCGGATACACCTTCATCCGTGGCCACGCCAATGGCTGCCAGCGCATTGAGTACATTGTGCAAGCCGGGCTGGTTAATGGTCAGGTGTAATGGCTCACGTTCCTTGCGCAATACTGTAAAATGGGTTTGCATCCCTGACTGCTCGACATCCACGGCGCGAATGTCATTTTCGGCGTCAAAACCATAGGTGAGCACCGGGCGGCCAATACGCGGCAACAGCTCACGAATCACGGCATCATCGCCACAGACCACGGTCAAGCCATAAAACGGCAGATTATGCAAAAACTGGATAAAGGTGTCTTTTAGTTTTTCAAAGCTGCCGCCATAGGTTTCCATGTGGTCGGCATCAATATTGGTCACAATCGCGGCCATGGGTTGCAAGTACAGGAACGAGGCATCACTTTCATCGGCTTCTGCCACCAGATAACGACTGGCACCCAGTGCGGCATTGACGCCGGTACGGTTAAGCAAACCACCAATCACATAAGTGGGGTCAAGGTTTTCTTCGGCCAGCATACAGGTGAGCAGACTGGTGGTGGTGGTTTTACCATGCGTACCTGCAACAGCAATGCCGTGTCGGTAGCGCATTAGTTCACCCAGCATTTCAGCACGGCGCACCACCGGAATGCGCTGGCTAATGGCCTGCCGGATTTCCGGGTTTTCTTGATCAATGGCGGTAGAAACCACCAGTACATCAGCACCTTCAATATTGCTGGCCTGATGGCCAAAATGCACAGTAATGCCTTGTTCATTGAGGCGATCGGTAGTTTTACTGGGCTTTAAGTCCGAACCCGAAATGGCGTAGCCCTGATTTTTTAATACTTCGGCAATCCCGCACATGCCTGCGCCACCAATGCCCACAAAGTGAATATGGCGGATACGACGCATTTCCGGAATTTTGATCAGTTGTTTGGCCTGAGCCGATGAAATATTGGATGGCGTCATAATGCACTCAAAATAAAGCGAAATATCAAATTAATGCGACTGGTCTTGCGACGGATTGTGTGACTGATTTTGCGCTGTCCCTACCCGAGACGACAGAGCGAGCAGCAAGTCGCACACCTGTTGAGTCGCCTGCGGATGCGCTTGCTGCCGAGCCTTTTGCGCCATGGCTTGCAGCGTGGCACGCTTCATTATAGGTTGCAAGGCAGCCATTAACGACTCGGACGTCAGGCTAGCTTGTGGGCACAACAACGCGGCTTCGCAATCCACCAAATAGCGCGCATTGGCAGTTTGGTGGTCATCCACTGCACTGGGTAGCGGCACAAATACCGCCGCCACGCCTGCTGTAGCAACTTCAGTGACGGTTAAGGCACCGGCACGGCAAATCATCAGGTCAGCGCGTGCATAGGCATTGGCCATATCTTCTACAAACGGCACGACCTGCACGGCAAGCTGGCTACTGGCCAGATCGTCATAACGCTGCTGGGTGGCCTGCACCTGCTGCTGGCCACACTGGTGCATCACATTTAAGGGAATATTTAAGCCAGCCAGTGCTTCGGGAATCCGTTCATTCAAGGCTTGTGCACCCAGCGAACCACCCACCACCAGAATGTTTAGCGGTAAATTGCCACGCTCGGCGTAACGCACTTCCGGTAGTGGCAGGCTGGCAATATCGGCACGAACCGGATTGCCTGTGGTTTTGACTTTAGCAGATTCAGCAAAGGTATTAGGAAACGCCTGTAGCACCAGTGTTGACAAACGTGCCAGCTGGGTATTGGTAAAGCCGGCAATGGCATTTTGCTCATGAATCACCAGCGGTAAACCCAGCAAACGTGCCGCCAAACCACCAGGGCCTGCTACATAGCCGCCAAAACCAATCACGGCATCAATATTTAACTTGCGCATCAGGCGCATGGCCGCCAGTGTGGCTGCCATAATTTTAAACGGTGCTGCAATCAGGCGCTTAAGGCCATTGCCGCGCAAACCCTGAATATCAATCGGATGCAGTGGAATATTTCTGGAACCCACCAGCCGGTGTTCCATGCCTGCGCGCGTAGCCAGCCAATGCACGTCAACACCTTGTGCGCGTAGTTTTTCAGCCACGGCCAGCGCAGGAAAGACATGACCGCCTGTGCCTGCTGCCATGATCATCACGGTTTTAATTTGTTTTAGCTGCCCCTGAACCACACACCACCTGTATTTATGCTTTTACACATTTATCCGTATTGCCTGATGAATGCATATCCGTATGCCAATTAGGCGCTTATTCTAGCTGGATTTCAGCCCAAGCTTAAACAGCCCAGCCCACAATTTGCCAGTATTTTTGTACGACAATCCTATTTTTTGATAAAACGCGGTGGATCACCGGCACGCAACCGGCCTACTGGTCGCCACGGGTTTTTGCGCCATTGGCGTTTTTCCAGTTCATCCAGTGCCCACCAGTACAGCGGAATGATTTTATCCTTTAAAAACGGCAGGGCTGACGGATCAAAACCCGTCCACGGCAAAAATGGATTACGCCGCGCATAGGCCCACACCTCAATGCGGGTAGATGGCCGCACACTTTTGCCACGCGCATGAAAACCAAAGGTGTCGGCCACCACCAGCGTATTTTTCCTGACGGCAAATGCCTTGGGTTTTGGCAAGCCCAGTTGTTCAAGCTCAGCTTCGCTAATACGAAACGAACCCCGGGCGCTCATGCGATCTGCCGTGGCTGCGCCAATGGAACGCTGCTTTTCCCAGTGTAGCCGTGCTGGCGTTAACTGATGCGAACCCGGCACATACACAAACGGCCCTTCATCTTCTAACACATCGGTTAAAAACAGCCATGCCTTGACGCTGGAATGAAAGGTATCAGCATGCAGACTGGTTTGCGGATCAGCCTTGGCTTTGCGTACCTGCGACAAAATACTTTGCACATACAGCATTGGTTGCAATTGACAGGAACCGACATAATTGAGCAGATGTTGCAGCGCAGGTTGTGCAATCAGTTGCCGAGTTTGTGGCAACTGCGGCAGGCTTTGATAATCCAGCGGAATACGACGGGTTACGGTGTTGCCCTGCAAGGTTTCGCGGGCTGCCAATTCTGTGCTTAGTAATTCCTGTTCTAGCTGGGCAAACGCATCATTGGGTAAAAAATTTTCTTTAAGAATAAACCCGTTCTGGTTAAAAAACTGAGCATCCTCAGCACTTAACAGTTTGGCCAGTTTGGCACGACGTCGTGCAGCCAGTTGTGCGGCCAGCTCAACACGCCATACATGCAATCCAGCCTGATTAAATAGCGTATTACCCAGCACCGGATTATCCACAAACGACTTGGCACCAGTTGCTAAGGCCAGCGTCCATAACGGTGCCTTTAGCCAGCCGTGCTTTTGCTGCACAATCGTTTGGTATTCTTTGAGTAAGGGTTTTAATGCCTTGAATCGTTCTTGCCACACTTGAACCATTAAGCGCGACCTTGCTCTAATACAGCAAACAGGTCATCGGCAATGGAAGTGCCAAACTGCGCATCAATTTCACGCACACAGGTTGGGCTGGTGACATTAATTTCGGTCACATACTCGCCAATTACATCCAGCCCAACAAACACCAGACCTTTTTCACGTAAGGTCGGGCCAATTTTGGCAGCAATGGCTTTGTCTTTATCCGTTAAAGGCCGGGCTTCACCGCGGCCACCGGCCGCCAGATTACCGCGTGTTTCACCTGCTTGTGGAATGCGCGCCAGACAATACGGCACGGGTTCGCCATTAATCATTAAAATACGTTTATCGCCATCGACAATTTCAGGAATATAACGCTGCGCCATAATCGGCTGTGTGCCCAAAATCGTCAGCATCTCCAGCGTTGAACCGACGTTGGGACTACCCACCTGCAAACGAAAAATGCCCGTGCCACCCATGCCATCTAGGGGCTTGACGATAATATCGCCATGTGTGGCTAAAAACTCACGGATTAGGCTTTCCTGTGAAGTGACCAAGGTTGGCACTTGCAACTCGCTAAACTGGGTGGCAAACAGCTTTTCATTGCAGTCACGTAAGGACTGCGGCTTGTTAATAACCCATGCGCCTTCACGTTCAGCCTGTTCTAAAATATAAGTGCTATAAATAAAGCGCAAATCGAACGGCGGGTCTTTGCGCATGAGGATCACATCATAGCTGGCCAGTGATTCCCGCTGTTTTCCACCCAGTTCAAAATACTGTCCGTTCCGCGCGGCATAATCTTCAAACACATCTAAAGGCGCAATCGTGCCAAAGGCTTTGCCTGCATCAATAAACAGGTCGTCCTGCAATGCATAACCAATCGTATGGCCACGACGCTTGGCCGCCCACAACATGGCAATGGTGGTGTCTTTTTTGAGGTTAATATTTTCGATGGGATCCATCACAACCAGAACGCGCATTGTTTTTTATCGCTAATTTTTAAAGATACGGAAGTATAGCGAATGACGTACTTTTTTTGGTTTAAAATTGTCTACAGTTTAAGATTTTCTAACACTAGAAATTTATAAATTTTAAATAATGAACTATAGTTGCTCAGCGTTATCAACAGGTGAAAAAAACCAGTAATAAATACTGCAAATTAGATAAAAAATGAGCAAATTTCCCGACCAGAGTCGTAGCTCATATAGTCTATGCTGAATATAATATTCATAGCTTACATAATATAAAATACCTCCACGTTTTTCTATTGCAAACTTTCCATCACTAATCTTTGCACTCCCTTCCAATAAGCCTAAGCAACTCATAAAATTGAAAAATGTATAAATGACAATGGTAATCGCCAGCAAACCTAACCAAACTGGTAACTGATTCAATATATCAATAGGAGAGATATTTCTTTCCTCATAGATAGTGGTAGGTTTTTTCTTATATAGTTTTAATACCATTGGAGGATAAATTATAAATATAAGAAAAAATAGTATATAAACACACCCAAGTAATTTTGATAAATATGGCAAATAAAAATAGGTCAAAACATTCAACACCAGCAAAATTAAAAATCCTGCCAGTGAAGTTGTTTTCATCAATTGAAGCAAAATTTGATTCCTCATAGGGAGTAAATTTCTTTCAAACTCCATACTGCGCTTTACACGCCTGCATTTCTCCGAATCACTCAACCCAGTCTTCAATGACTAAACCTTCAATCCGCTGAAACTCGCGTACATTATGGGTCACCAGAACAGCTTGTTCAGCCAAGGCATGACAGGCAATCCACAAATCATGATTACCAATGGGTGTGCCTGCTTGCTTTAACTGTTGAAATTGAGTTGCATAGTGCTGGCAAATTTTTGAATTGTTTGGATATACCACTTTAATTTTCTCTGACAGCTGCGCAATCCGCTTCAAAACCTTTAACTTTTGTGTGCTGTTTTCCGCACCTTTGAGCAATTCGGTATAAGTGACAAATGACATTACCAACTGAGCGTCCTGTTCCTCGGCCATATTGATTCGTGCGGCTATCTGGGGAAACATATTTTTCATTTGATAGATCAATATATTTGTATCAACCATATAGATCATAAGAGTTCGTGCTCTGGCTCATCAAAAATACTCGTTGCTTCCTTTTGATTACGTTCCAGTGTCTCAATAAAATCGTCAGGAAAATCCGCTAAAATTGCTGCAATTTCATCACCAAGCTTTTGAGAACTCGCAACTGGAATCGGATGAATCACTAAATCACCCTGCTCATTTTTATAAATTTCTACACGGTCACTATTGAGGCGTAATTCGGCCGGAATACGCACCGCCTGACTATTGCCGTTTTTAAACACACGGGTAATATACTCGGTCATTGTACACACCATTTTTTATTCAGTGTGTACATACTAGCATGTTATTTAACCAGCTTACACCCCATACTTCTCGCGATAATCCTGCATTTTGGCCAGATCATCACTACGGTTATTTTTCTTTAAATAATCCATCAAATCCTGCATGGTAATCAGCGCATGCACCGGAATATTCAGCTGCTTTTCCACTTCCTGAATGGCCGACAGCTCACCCTTGCCCTTTTCCTGACGATCCAGCGCCACCAGCACACCCGCAATAGTTGCCCCGGCATGTTGCAAAATATCGACCACTTCGCGAATGGCCGTGCCTGCGGTAATTACATCATCAATAATCCACACGCGCTGACCTTTGACATCCGCGCCCACCAGCATACCGCCCTCGCCATGATCCTTGGCTTCCTTGCGGTTAAAGCCCCACGGCACATTCACGCCATGCTGATGCCACAAGGCTGATGCGGTGGCGGCTACAAACGGAATCCCTTTATAGGCTGGGCCAAAAATCACGCTCACGCCTTCACAGTTCATCAGCTTGTCAGCATAGCCACTGGCCAGCAACGACAAAGCCTCGCCATCATTAAGCAGGCCGGCATTAAAAAAATAGGGGCTAACCCGGCCAGATTTTAAAGTAAACTCACCAAACTTGAGCACACCACGTTTTAACGCCAGTTCGATCAATGCTTGAGGACTAAAAGGCTGAACAGATGACATGGCAGGCTCCTGTTTTAAAAACGGTAATGTATAGAAGGTAACTAGCGCGCATGATAGCAAAGGATTCAGGCACTGGGGCAAAAATGCTTCGGGTGGTGTCAATTAATGTGAATGGTTTACGCTCGGCCACTGCCAAGGGGTTTTTTAACTGGCTGGCCACATCTGATGCCGACATTGTCTGTATGCAGGAAACCCGGTTGCAACCGCATCAATGGCTGCAACAACACAAACCAGAAGGCTGGCACATGCACCTGTGTCATGCGGAAAAACCCGGCTATTCCGGCACCGCCATTTATAGCCGTTATCCGTTTAGCAGTATTAATAATGGCTTGGGCTTTGATATTTGTGACACGCAAGGCCGGTTTACCGCTGCTGAGTTTCATACAGACGATAACCAGCCGTTTGTGGTGGCCTCGCTGTATTTGCCATCTGGTTCCAGTGGTGATGAAGCACAAGCACGCAAGGATTTGTTTTTACAGGAAATGCTGACTCACTTTAAACAATGGCGCGCACAAGGCAAATCCATCATTGTTTGTGGTGACTACAATATTGTGCACAAAGAAATTGATATCAAAAACTGGAAAGGCAATCAGAAAAACTCCGGCGTACTGCCACATGAACGTGCATGGCTGGACACTTTATATAATGAATTAGGCTATGTGGATGCCTTCCGGGTGCATCATCCAAATACGCAGGAATACTCGTGGTGGTCTAATCGTGGACAGGCCTGGGCCAACAATGTCGGATGGCGCATTGATTATCATGTGGTGTCCCCGGATTGGCGTGACCGGGTCGCCAATGCATTTATTTATCGAGATGAGCGCTTTAGTGATCATGCTCCTGTGATTGTTGATTATCAGCTTTAAAGGACTTATTGTGATGATGTTCACTTTTTGTAAGCCTAAGCGTACACAACATGACGTCAATTTACCATTTTCAAACAAACACTAAAAGCGCATTATGCTCTTACGGCACAGGGAAGTCGGTCAGGATGACCAAAAAGGAAGGACTGCCGTAGGATGAAAAGGTTGATTCGTGTAGGACATGATGAAACTGTATGGATGCAAAGACAGGACGTTGACTTGAGACCCACGCTATCAGGATGATATTGGCGCGGGTTTTCTCCATTGTTACGAATGTATTTTCATTTTTTTGCGTGTTGAGCATCCTTTCTGATAACCACATAATAAATTAGTAAAAGTCACTATGTTTCCGAATCGATTTCACCTCACGCTTTACAGCTTACTGACCGTTTTTTTACTGGTTTGTACCGCAACCTTTGCCTATTTGGGCTTTTTTAATAGCAAGCAAACCTCAACCAATATTATTTATGAATATGATCTGGGTAAGGAAGCCTGCTATATTTTAGGGCCTAACCAGCAGGAAAAATATGTGTCCTGTAGCACAGTCAAGCTCGACGACAACTAAAAATAACCATCCCATCTTAGCGCCGGATTGGCCGAATTCAGGTGAATTGGATTTGTACCAGCAAAACTGTCTATGATATGGCCTCCACCGGTTGAGGATACGTCATGCTAAAAATTTACGGCATTAAAAATTGCAGTACCATGAAAAAGGCTTTTGAGCAGTTAGATGCCCAGCAACTGGCGTATGACTTTCATGATTATAAAAAACAGGGTATTGATTTAGACACGCTTGGGCAGTGGGCGGATCAGGTGGGTCTTGAGGTGTTGCTCAATAAAAAAGGAACGACTTGGCGCAAGTTTAGTCCTGAGCAACAAGCGGAAATTTTGTCCAGTCCGCAGCAGACCCTACAGGCGATGCAGGACAACCCCAGCATGATCAAACGTCCGGTACTGGTTAGCGAGCAGCAAATAGTGGTGGGATTTGATCCAGCCCGCTATGCCCAGTTCACAGGCTAACCGGCCAAAGCTAGCTGCTTCCATGAGGTATTAGCGATTCTGTCCTATCTATTAGACTTCTTTTATAAGTAGCGCCAACTTGCCTTCGACCCCTTCGACAAGTTCAGTGACCGCAGGCGGCGTGGGCTGAACTTGTCGAAACCGGACTTACTAAAGAAGTCTATTGTGGTTATAAATTAGCATCACCGTCACTGCTAATGTGCTCGCCACCAGTAGCAATCCCATAAAAATAATAGTCAACCGTTTACAAGTACCGCCGCGGGTACTGAGCACGCCATATAGGCGGTGAGGGTGGCTGGTGTGCTGGCGAGCATGGATAATCACTTGCTGGCAATGGTTATAATATAATGCATCTGCATACAAGGCGGGCACAATCCCCAGCCCTAGCATGGTTCCCAAGAACAATAGTCCTGTGGTGGACGGATCAATGGAATGAAAGCCAAGCATCACTCCTATCACGATCAGCACGACCCCATAGGGCAATACGCTATAAAGCAGCGCATTACGCCACATCTTGCGGTATAACATCCAGTAAGTGGTCATAAAAAATGCTGGCCAGTGCCAGCTTGGCCGACCCTTGCCCTCCCCATCAAATTCCATAAATTTTTTAAGGTAATGTTGCTGATTGCTGCCAATCACCGCCTGATATTGCTCTTTTCTGGACAACGATTTATAAGCTTTATCAGACTCAGTGGGTAAAACAGCAGAAATGGCAGGGCTAGACACTTGCACCCGTGCTGGATCACAACCCATCGATACATGTGGTAAAACATTGCCACAGCCGGCACAATAGTTACTGTCTACACTATTGCGGACATGACATTCGCTGCAAACCATGAGTTCTCCCCCAACTCGATTTTTGTATTATGTCGCCTGTGCCTATGAGTTGATGCGTTATGGCCACAGGTCGATTGTTTTGCAGGCTAGGGTAGTCAAAAAATGAGCAAATGAAAAGGGGGAGCTGGATAAAAATAAGCATCAATAAAATCAGCTAAAATTTAGAGTGCCCATTATAACTGTACTTAAAGTTTCTAATCTTTAACCAATCTGCTTACCCCAATTCAAGTCGCTTTTTTCATAATCTTTATTAAATTAAATAGTAGACCTCTTGCATAAATCATTTTTTGACCAGCTCGATATTATAAATAGCAGCAATCAAATTAAAGCGTAATCCCATGCGTTTACGTCGATTGCGGTAGCGCTCTGCAAGAATTTT
>SECL01000075.1 GCA_004173455.1 Moraxellaceae bacterium
CCCTGGAAATCAGGATCAACATCAATGATCTGGCGGTCGGCGCCCCCAATTGGTCTTACCGGCTTACCCGATGCATCGTAATCACCGGTATATAGAACCCTGATCATACCAACGGCTCCACCCGGCTCCAGGATACCCATAAAGTTATCGGCACTGTCTTTCTTCGAATTCCAAAGCCCGATTTTCTTGTAATCATAAATGGCATTGATGTTATGGCCTACAAACCAGTAGTTACCCTCATCGCGGGTTTGGCCGGAAGCAAGCGACACAAGCTTGTTTTTGTTGGTGTAGAAGTTAATACCGGCATCCCAGCTCCAGCCGTTTACATTGTTAAGGATCGTTCCGTTCAAAGCAATCTCCAGTCCTTTGTTTTCTGTGGAGCCAATGTTAGAAGTAATGCTTGTCACACCCGATGTACCCGGAAGAGCAAGGCCTAAAAGAACATCCTCTGTTTTTGTAACATAATACTCAATGGTACCTGAAAGGCGATTGCGGAGAATAGCGAAATCAAGGCCAATGTTTAGCGTTTTGGAATATTCCCATCCTAAACTTGGATTTGGAATGGCGCTTACATAATAACCGGTAGAATAGCCTGTTGGTCCAAAATTATAGGGCCGGGTTGATAAGAGGCCCAACGTTGAATAAACACCGACTGCCTGGTTAGACGTTTGTCCAACACCAGCGCGGAGTTTCAGGTTATTAATGCCAGTCATGTTGCTCATGAACGCTTCGTTGCTGATGTTCCAGCCAACTGATACGGCCGGATACGTATGCCATTTATTGCCGGGTGCAAGTCTCGACGAGGCATCTGAACGCACGGTGGCGGAAATCATGTAACGGTTGCTGTAAGAATACATCACACGTCCCATCCATGACATTAAACCCCAAAGGCGGTAATCCTGGTTATTGGGGTCAACCGTAATCTTATCAGCTGGCGATTGTCCCAGGTTATAAAATTCGAAAGCATCGGCAGGGACATCCAACGCGGACATGTTCGACCGGTTGTATTTCTGTTGCTCAGCGGAGTATAAGGCTACTGCATTTACGGTGTG
>SECL01000076.1 GCA_004173455.1 Moraxellaceae bacterium
TACTGGTATTCTCTCTGCGGATTGTTTGGATAAATTCCGCTTATGATGGCACTGTTGCCTGCGTCTGCAATTGCTTGCTTCAGTTCATCAACAGTGGAAATTTTTTGATTGTTGACTTTCGTGATAATAAAGCCTTCTTTGATACGGGTTTGCTCGGAAAGAATGCCTGATGACAATGATCTTACCATAACGCCACCGGTAATGCCAAGCTGTATTGCCTGCTGCCGGGAAAGATTATCAAATGCAGCACCCAATTGTTCTACATTTTGTTCTTTCAGGCTGGCATACACGCCTGTTTCGCCTTTCAGCGTAGCGGTTGCAGTTTTTTCTGCGCCATTGCGCTGGTAAGTAATGGCTACTTTGTCACTAGGACGCATCGCACCAATTTTTTCGATGATCTGCGTACCAGTACTTGTTGCGGTACCGTTGATCTTTGTAATGAAGTCGCCTTTCTGAATGCCTGCTTCCGCAGCAGCACTGTTCTGCGCAATGTCCATTACATACACACCGTCACCATCTTTGATGTTGTTCTTTTGGCGGTCTTCGTCGCTCATCTGATCGTTGCCGAACATAATGCCGAGGTAGGCTCGTTTTGCGCTGCCGTACTTGACTATATCTGTTGCAATCTTCTTCACCAAGTTGGCAGGAATGGCATAACCATAGCCAGCGTAAGAACCAGTAGGAGAGGCAATGGCGCTGTTGATGCCAATCAGGTCGCCTTCGGTGTTGACTAATGCTCCGCCGCTGTTTCCAGGGTTAATCGCCGCATCCGTTTGAATGAATGCTTCCAACGGTGTTTTGCTTTGACGGCTGTTAATGCCAAGGCTTCTTGATTTTGCACTAACAATACCGGATGTTACCGTTACATCGAGATTCAACGGATAACCAATGGCTAAAACCGGTTGGCCGAGATGCAGGTTATCTGAATTGGCAAAGGCAAGGACCGGAAGATTTGTTGCTTCAATTTTAATGACAGCAAGGTCACTGCTGGCATCTTTACCAACCACTTTTCCTTTGTAGGTTTTGTTATTGCTGAGTGTTAC